>CABUTN010000003.1 GCA_902494565.1 uncultured Collinsella sp.
GGTGCCTGCCCCCCTTTGTGGTGGCCGAACCCGAAGGGCGGCCTGCCCGGAGCGCAAACCATCACAACATTCGACGTTATTCGGCAAAATCGCGATTTTCATCGAATGTTGTGATGGTTTTTACTGCCTTGCGGCACGATCAAAATGCCGGCGTCCAAACAGCAGCAACGCCGCGGGAACTGCCGTCACGACCATGCCCGCCCCTACGAGCGCCTGTTGCACGCCAAATGTCGCCGCCAGCCACGGGGCAATCGCCAGCGGGGCCACGCCGGCGAACATATTGCCAAAACCCATGACCGAGTTGATGCGACCGAGTTGCTCGAGCGGGGCCGTCGTTTGCACGATCGTGTTGTGGAGCGGGTTGACGACGCCCCAGGCCACACCCAGGGCAATCTGGCCGACGAGGGCCACACCCACGTACGGCGTTCCCACATAGAGCAAACTTCCCAGGCCCACGGACATAAGCGCCAAGAGCAGCGTTTTAAGGTTGACCAGGTGCGGCGGCAAGCGGAGCGTGACCACGGCGCCTAGCACCGCGCCCACACCGCTGGCCGACGAGAGCCAGCCCATCCATTCGACACCGACATGCAGAATATCGCGGTAGAAGAACGACTCAAGCGGGTCAAAGGCGCCGTAGCCAAAGTTTGAAAGGAAGATGATGCAGAAAAGTAGCGCGAGGACGCTGTTGGTGAAGACTGTCTTGATGCTGGCTGCGAAGGTGGCGCGGGGAGATGTGTTGGGGTTGGAGCTTTGTCCCGCACGCTCCCCTTCCTCTGCCGAATCGGCATCCGCATCCCCGGCGACATGGCTGGTCTGCGGCCTAAAGCCCCAGCCGGCGACGAGCGCCAGTACGGTAAAAAGCATCATGAGCACAAACACCGCGCGCGACGACGCAGCCGCCGCAACAAAGCCACCCAACGTGGGTCCGACGATAATACTCACGTTTGAAAACATGGCGATGGCGGAGTTGATGTCTTTGAGCTCGACGGGGTCGTTGGTGAGGTAGGCCGGATAGGACGTGGCAATGGGCTGGGCGAATCCCATCGTAAAGCCTAGGAACACCGCGCCGAGCAGGATGACGCCGGTCGCGCTACCAAAGGCGAGGATTGCCGCGCCGGTTGCCAGCGTGCCCACGATGCTCAGCAAGAAATGACGGCGCGGGCCCCAGGCGTCGAGCGCCGCGCCACCCGCAAAGGATCCCATGATCACGAATACATTCATAAACAGGACGGCCAGCGATGTCGCGACGACCGAAGCGCCGTCCGCATAGGTGAGCGTTCCGATGACGCCGATAAAGTAGCTGGTCTGAAAACCGGTGTAGATGAGAAAACGCATCGCCACCAGGCGCTTGGCCTGCACGGACAGCGATGATTGAGGCTTTGAGAAAAGAGAGGCGAGCATGGAGACTCCTTGTTTCATACGAATGCGGACGGTGGGCATTCGCCACTGTCTGCCAAATCAATCTATCCGCATGAAACATTAAGGACGCATCAAGCCCCTTCTCTCCGTTTCTCGCCCGTCATGAACTACTTGGTAGATTGTAAGGCATGTCCCACACATCTAACAAAGCAAAAACCACCACAAAGGAACCTGGCCCCGTTGTGATGGAAATGACGTTTGCCCAGATAAAACCTGCCAAAACAAACCTGTCCCTTTTTGGCAGGTTTTAGGCCAGATGGTCTTGGATGAGATCGCAGATGGCTCGGGCGTCGTTGATGTTGATGGCTCGGGTCGCAAAGCCGGCGTCGAAGGCCTGACGCGCCAGGGCCTCATTGCAGGCAAGGGCCAGCGTGTGACCGTCGACCAGGTCGAGCGAGCTCTTACCGCGCAGACGGTCGACACCGGAGCGCGCGACCACGATGTTGTCGAAGCCCTCAGTCTTGTAGCCCTCGATAATCACCACGTCGACATCGTTGAAGCGCGACAGCAGCTCGCGCGCGGGCATCTCGTCCTCCTCGCGCGTGTCGGCGTACTCCGCCCAGCGCGTGGCGCAGATGAGGCCCACGTGCTTGGAGCCAGCCTGGTGATGGCGCCACGTATCCTTAGCGGGCACATCGATATCAAAGCCGTGGTGCCCGTGATGCTTGAGCGAACCCACGCGCAGGCCGCGGCGGGTGAGCTCGGCGATAACCTTCTCGACGAGCGTGGTCTTGCCCGAGTTTTGGTAGCCGATAAACGCAATCGCGGGGACGGCCGGTGTCGGAGCTGCGGGTGCGACGGCGACGGGTGCGTTCGCGGGCGCGTTGCCCGCGGCTCCCACGGCCTCAACAGTAGCGGCCTGACGCTCTGCGCGGTCCCATACTCCCGAGCGGCCGCCCTCCTTGTGCAGCAGGCGCACGTCAACGATCTCCATGCCGCGATCGACCGCCTTGCACATGTCATAGATCGTTAGGCACGCGGCGCTCGCGCCGGTCAACGCCTCCATCTCGATACCCGTCTTGCCCGTCACGCCGGCCGTAACCAGCACGTGAAAGCCAACCTGCCCGTCCGCGCGCGCCGGCGCCCAGCCCTCGGGCACGTCATCGACAGGGGTCCCCGCCGGGGCGATGGGCGCAATATCGCACTTGCTCTTGGTAATGAGCAACGGATGGCACATGGGAATGATGTCGCTCGTGCGCTTGATGGCCATGATGCCCGCCACGCGTGCGCAGGCAAGCACGTCGCCCTTTTTGGCGCGGTCCTGCAGCACCATGGCCTGCGTCTCGGGATGCATGAGGATGGTGCCCTCGGCGATGGCAATGCGATGAGTCTCAGCCTTGTCGGACACGTCGACCATGCGTACCTCGCCCTTGGCGTCCACGTGCGTCAGCTCGTCGCGACGAGCGTCACGGGCGGGCTCGGTGGCAGC
The DNA here is from genome assembly GCA_902494565.1 of uncultured Collinsella sp. GTDB lineage: Bacteria > Actinomycetota > Coriobacteriia > Coriobacteriales > Coriobacteriaceae > Collinsella. Next base: position 2,849 of record CABUTN010000003.1, read on the forward strand.
GCTGGCAGTCGGCTGCGTAGACGCGTCGGCGTTGCCAGCATTCGCCGCAGCCGTGACTTTGTGGGCAGACATCGCGGCCCTGCGAGCGGCCTTGGTGGCATCGGCGTACCTGCTCTTGGCCATATGATCATCCTCCGATTTGGGACATAAATCGTTGCGTGCCCTCAATTATCGCGTGTTCCTGCGGTTTGTGGGCCACGGCATCGCGCCAAATCGAAAGTACCTGCATATCATCACCACGGCGCAGGGCGTCGCGCACCGAATACTCGGCATCGCTGAACAGGCACGGACGCACGTTGCCATCGGCCGTCAGGCGCAGACGGTTGCAGCTCGCGCAAAAATGATTGGACATGGCGCTAATGAAGCCAACCGTTCCCGCCGCGCCCGGAAAGTGCCAGTAGCGTGCAGGGCCCGCGCCGGCAGGAGCGTCGTTGATGTCGAGCGGCTCGAGCTCGCCCAGTCCCGTCGCGGCGGCCCCGGCATTGATGCGCGCCCGCAGCTCGTCGCTCGGCACGGTATCGCTCGCGTCCCACAGCTCGGGATTGAGTGTGGGCGCGTGAGGGTCTACGGCACAATGCGAGCTCGTGTGCTCGTCGCCAATGGGCATGTATTCGATAAAGCGCAGGTGAATGGGGCGGTCGACGGTCAGCCGTGCAAGGGCCGCCACATCCTGGTTGAGCCGGCGCACCACAACGCAGTTGACTTTAACGGGCTCAAAGCCCCAAGCCAGCGCCGCGTCGATGCCGGCCATGGTCTGCTCGAGTCGACCCAGGCGCGTGATCTTTCCAAAGAGCGTAGGGTCGAGCGTGTCGAGCGAGATGTTGACGCGGTTAAGCCCCGCATCTTTGAGCTGTGGTGCCAGCTTGGGCAGCAGAGCGCCGTTGGTGGTGAGCGAGATGTCCTCGATCTGCGGAATCGCGCGGATGTCGCGAATGAGCGGAATGATACGGCGGCTGACCAGCGGCTCGCCGCCCGTCAGGCGTACGCGGCGAATGCCCTCCCCCGCTACCAAGCGCACAAAGCGGGCGATTTCCTCGGCGCTGAGCAGCTCGTCGTGTGCACGGGGCGCCACGCCATCGGCCGGCATGCAGTAAATGCAGCGGAAATTGCACTTGTCGGTAACGGCAATACGCAGGTAGTTGATATCGCGGCCAAAACCGTCATGTTGCATGCGCCCGTTCACGCAGCCCTCCCCTCACGCGGCGTTTTATTCTTCGGAAAACATAATACCCCACGAGAGAATCATGCCGACACCCGTACGACAGGACAGGTCGCTTTGAGCAAAACGGACTTTCCAAGCCCATCCTCAGCACAGACCATCACAACATTCGATGCATTTCCCGTTTTTGGCGAAAAACGTCGAATGTTGTGATGGTTTGTCTGCCCACGGTACCCCGCAGAAGGACCAAAGCGCCCCTAGAGTCCGCCGTCCCAGTGCCGAATCACGAATTCTCGCAGGTCGTTCTGACGTTTCTGGAACACCTCGCTTCGGTCGCACTTGAGACCCATAGCGAGCGCGATGGCGTTCATCGCCCGGTGCAATTGCAGCTGGTGGGCAAACTGAGTCCCGGTGAGGACGATCATCCTAAAGCCCAGCGCGCTCAGCACGGTCATACGCTCCGCATCCGACGCGCTGCGCTGTTTATCAAGATGGTCCGAGCCGTTGTATTCAATCCCCGTACCGCTCGCAGGCGCATATACGTCGATCTCGAAATATCCGGCCTTTGCGAGATATTTGAACTCGTTGGGAACATCGACCCGATGGTTGAGCTCGATCTTGGCGTATCCCAGCCCGCCCTGGGAACGTTTTGCTACGACCATGATTGCGGTGGCCGTCTCCATGGGCGACCGCGCGCCATCGTGCACGCGCTTGAGCACGGCGACCGCGCGTATAGCCCCCTGACGAGATCGGTTCTCGTTGCAATAAGCAATCAAGTCGGCAACGGTATACCTCTGCCCCATCTCGATATAATCGCCTGTCGACAGATGATTCAAATGGTATCGGGCGCAGATTTCGTAACCATATTCCAGCTGCTCGGGTTCGCTCATCCACGAACCCGCTTGGACAAAGCACATGGCCTCATCAACCACTAGAAGGCCCTCTGCCACCTCGATAAGATGGCCTGGAGGTACCGGCGCCCCAAACACGTGGCATCTGAATCCAGCCGGCGTCGAACGCTCAAAATCGAAGTTGACGAGCGTGTCGATATGATCGAGCTCTTCTCGTGGAATACCGAGCGAAACTAGATAGTCGGCAACGATCCCAACTGCCGTTGAAGCCCTCAGCCCCTTGGCATCGAGTCCCAATTTGGGCAGGCTCGCGGTCGGTTCCGCCTCGTTAGCAAGCAAGTCCTCATCGTATAGGCTGCTTGTTCGCGAGAGCGGCTCGGACGGGCGCGCCACGTTGTGGTACAGCCAAGCAGTCTTATGGGACAGGACGATCGGCAGGTCCATAAGCCCTCCAATGGAGTCGGATAACCAACCTTATTCCCCTGCCCACGGGTCCACACACCTTCGTGCACAAGAAAGCGATTCCACCCGGTCGAGTGGCAAAAAACCATCACAACATTCGATGCTTTTCCCGATTTTGGCAAAATACGTCGAATGTTGTGATGGTTTGAGGCGAGGTGAGGGGCACGAAGGGCCAAAGCATCGTGCTTGGAGCGTGACTATTTTTTTCGCCCCACTGCCGACACAAACCTTGACTCTACAATCGTTGTAGGGTTTTCACTACACTGGTATGTAAACAGACCCAGCCAGAAAGCCCCGCCCATGGAACACGACCTCACACGCGGCAATGTCCTTAAGACCATCGCGGTCTTTGCTCTGCCCTATATGCTCTCGTACTTTTTGCAGATGCTCTACGGCATGGCCGACCTGTACATGATGGGGCAGTTTAGCGGCGCCGCCGGCATCACCGCCGTGGCAAATGGCGCGCAGACGCTCTATATGATTACCGTGGCACTCGTGGGCCTGGCCATGGGAACGACGGTGGTCGTCGGCCACGCCGTGGGCTCGCGCCGGTTTGACCGCGCCGAGACCGCCATCGGCAACACCATCACGCTCTTTATGGGCGTCTCGGTAGTGCTGGCCGCCGTCCTGCTCGCACTGTGCCCGCAGATCGTGGCGCTCATTGGCACGCCGGCCGAGGCAGTCGAAGGCACTGCCGCCTACCTGCGTATCTGCTTTATCGGCATTCCCTTTATCGCCGCGTACAACATTCTCTCGGCCATCTTTCGCGGGCTGGGCGATTCGCGCTCGCCTATGTACGTGATCGGCGTGGCGTGCATCATCAACATCGCGCTCGACTTTCTGTTTATCGGGCACATGGGGCTCGGCCCCGTGGGCGCGGCGCTCGGCACGGTAACCGCCCAGACGGCCAGCGTTGCCCTCGCGCTCGTGTGTCTCAAGAGTCGCCGCACGAACATCCACGTTAAGCGCAGCGACCTGCGCCCCCAGCCCGAGGTGCTCGGCAGCATCCTTAAGATCGGCGTGCCTGTGGCCGTGCAGGACGGCTGCATCCAGGTGGCGTTTATGTTTATCACCGTCATCGCCAACCACCGAGGGCTCGTCGACGCCGCCGCCGTGGGCCTGGTCGAGAAGATGATCAGCTTTTTGTTCATTGTCCCGAGCTCCATGGGCGCTACCGTCAGCGCACTCACGGCGCAAAACGCCGGCGCGGGCAAGGGCGACCGCGCGCGTCAGGTGCTCAAGGACGCCATGACCATCTCGGTGGTGTACGGCTGCCTGATCACGGTGCTGATGTGGCTGGTGGCGCCGGCGTTTATCGGCTTTTTTGCCAAGGACGCCGCGGTGGTCGCCGCCGGCACCGGCTATATGCACAGCTACATTTTCGACGCGATTTTTGCCGGCATCCACATTTGCTTTAGCGGCTTTTTCGCTGCGTACGGCAAGAGCTACATCGGCTTTGCGCACAACGTGCTGGCTGTGGCGCTCATTCGCGTGCCGGGCGCGTGGCTGCTGTCGAACGCCTATTCCAACACGCTGTTTCCCATGGGCATCGCTTCGCCGTGCGGATCGATTTTGTCGGCAGTCATCTGTGTTGTCGCGTTTACCGTGCTCAACCGGCGCGGGGCTTTTGACAAGTTGATGGCGTAGCGGGGCGACGCGAGATCGCCCTCATCGACGACATCATCAGCGACGACCCCGCAACCTACGTGACGCAGATCACGGTGCCGGTTGCCCCAGTAAAATAAGAACCGCCCGGAAGGCATCGTGCTTCCGGGCGGTTCTTCAATTTGACTATTGATGCCTTAAGCCTGGGGCACCTCACCAGTCGCCAAGATCTGCTCGAGTGCGTCCTCGTCCAGCACGGGTACGCCCAGCTGCTCGGCCTTGGTGAGCTTGGAGCCCGCTTTGGGGCCGGCGACCAGATAGCTCGTCTTCTTTGACACGCTGCCCGAGACCTTGGCGCCAAGCACCTTGAGCGCCGCGCCTGCCTCGTCGCGCGTGCGGTTGACGAGCGTGCCGGTGAGCACGAAGGTCAGGCCCGCGAGTGGTTGTGCGTCGGCGAGCTCGCCTGCCACGCCAGCATCGGCTGCGGCCTGTGCATGCGCGGCGCCCAGGTCGACCTCGAGCGACAGGCCCGCCTGGCGCAGGCGCTCCAGGACGGCAAGGTTTTCGGGCACGGCCAGGAACTGCTTGACGCTCGCCGCAATCTTGGGACCGATGCCCTCGCACTCGGCGATGTCCTCTTCGCTCGCCAAGATGAGCTTGTCAATCGACAGGAATCGCTCGGCGATGACTTCGCCCACGCTCTTGCCCACGTGGCGGATGCCCAAGGCAAACAGCACGCGACCGAGCGGCTGGCTCTTGGACTTGTTGAGCTCGGCGATGATTTTCTCGGCCGTCTTGAGGCCTACCGGAATGGGGTCGCCCTTCTTGACGCCCCTTTTGCTGTTGGAGCTGGCGTAGGTGCGCCCCGTGTCCAAGCCGGCGATGTCGTCCACCGTGAGCTGGTAGAAGTCCGCGACATCGTGGATCAGACCGGCGGCAATCATCTTGTCGACGATCTCATCGCCCAGGCCGTCGACATCCATGCAGCCGCGGCTCACCCAGTGGAGCAAGCGCTCCTTGAGCTGCGCGGGACAGTCGATGGAGACACAACGGTAAGCGACCTCGCCATCCTCGTGGACCACGGGGCTGCCGCACACGGGGCAGACCTCGGGCATGTGCCAGTCGACCGAATCGGCCGGGCGCTTGTCGAGCACCGGGCCCACGACCTCGGGGATTACGTCGCCTGCCTTGTGCACGATGATAGTGTCGCCCTCGCGCACGTTTTTGCGGCGAATCTCGTCGATGTTATGCAGCGTGGCGCGCGCGATGGTGGAGCCGGCAACCGTCACCGGGTCGAACTCGGCGACCGGTGTGAGCACACCGGTGCGGCCCACCTGGATGCGAATCTCGCGCAGGACGGTCTGCTTTTCCTCAGGCGGGAACTTAAAGGCGATGGCCCAGCGCGGTGCGCGGGCGGTAAAGCCCAGGTCGAGCTGCTGCTGGAAGCTGTCGACCTTTACGACCACGCCGTCGATGTCGTAGTCCAGGTCACCGCGGTGTTCGAGCGCCTGGGCACAGAACTCGTGGACCTCGGCGGGTGTGGCACAGCGAGCCACATTAGGGTTGACGCTAAAGCCGGCGCTACGCAGCCAATCGAGGAACTCGCGCTGGCTGTGGACGTGCAGCGGATCGGTATCGGCGATGGCGTAGATAAAGGTGGCCAGGTCGCGGCGCGCCGTGACCTTGGGATCCTTCTGACGCAAGGATCCGGCGGCAGCGTTGCGCGGGTTGGCGAAGGGGTCGCGACCCTCGGCATCGGCCTCGTCGTTCAGACGAACAAAGCTGCCCTTGGGCATATAGACCTCGCCGCGTACCTCGATGGTGCGCTCGCGGTCGGCGCCCATGTGGGCGAGCGCCGGCTCGGACAGGTGCATGGGCACATCCTTGATGGTGCGCACGTTGAGCGACACGTCCTCGCCCGTGGCGCCATCGCCGCGCGTGGCTGCGCGCACGAAGGTGCCGTTTTGGTAGGTAAGCGCCACGCCCAGGCCGTCGATCTTAAGCTCGCAGGTATAGGTAACGCTGCCGGCACCGAGCGCATCCTCAGCGCGCTGGAGCCATGCGTCGAGCTCGTCCAGGTCCATGGCATCGTCCATGGAATACATGCGCGCCATGTGCGTGACCGGCGTAAACTGCTCGCTCACGTAGCCGCCCACGCGCTGGGTATAGCTGTCGGGCGTCACTAAATCGGGGTAGGCAGCCTCGATTTCCTGCAGCTCAACGAGCATTTTGTCGAAGGCGGCGTCCGTGATCTCGGGTGCGTCGAGCATGTAGTAGCGGTACGCGTGGTAATCGAGCTCGTGGCGCAGCTCGGCCGCGCGCGCTGCCGCCTGGACACGGGCATCGGTCGGTGCGGCGGCATCCGCGGTCGTGGGCGTTTCGGCATCGATGTCCACGCCGTCACCAAACAGGCTCGATTGCTCCATAGCGGCACTCCTTCGCTCGATTTCAAACGGATACAAGAGTACCACCGGTCACCATGGCGCCGAATAACCCTTTCGAACCGCACCGAATCGGCAGTCGACGAACCGGGGCGGATCGCGCGATCAAACCATGCCCTTGCCGTTTCTAAATGATCCGTTTTCCTCCGTCCCCAACGGATCAATAAGAAAAGAGGGGCTGCCCCGCGTTGGCGGGACAGCCCCTCTGGCTTCGATATGTGCGATACGGCTCGTTAGTAACCCTGGCCGTAGCCCTGGCCCTGCCCCTGCTGGCCTAGCAGCTCCTCCAGGTACTGGCGCAGCTGCTCGTCGGTAATACCGCCGTTGCCGGTGTCGGTCGAACTGTCATCCTGCTGCTGGTTCTGCAGCTCCTCATCGGAGCCCAGCTCGACGGTGACCTTCTTCTCTTCCTTGCCGCGCATGAGCGTGATCTCGACCTTCTCGCCCACCTCGTGGCTGCGCAGCGCGATGATCAGGCCATCGGCGCTCGTAATCTCGTCGTCGCCCAGCTTGGTGATGACGTCGCCCTCCTGGATGCCGGCCTTGGCGGCGGGACCGTCCTCGACGACGCTCGCCACATACGCGCCGCTATCGGTGCTCAGCTTGTTGGTGCGGGCGTTGAGCGCGTTGACGCTCGAAAGCGTAGCGCCCATGTACGGATGCACCGGCGTCTTGCCGTCGATAATCTGGTCGGCAATGTTCTTGGCATAGTTGACCGGAATGGCAAAACCCACGCCCGAGCTGGAGCCCGAGTAGCTCTCGATGAGCGAGTTGATACCCACAAGCTCGCCGTTGTCGTTAACGAGCGCGCCGCCGGAGTTGCCCGGGTTGATGGCGGCATCGGTCTGGATCATGTTGGCGTAGATGGTGTTACCGCTGGTAGAGCTCATGGCCGTGGAGCGGTAGAGCGCCGACACAATGCCCGTGGAGACAGACTGCTCGTTGCCGAACGGCGAGCCGATCGCCATGACCCACTCGCCCACGTTGAGCTTGGAGGAGTCGCCGATCTCGATTGGCGTGAGCTTGGAGGCGTCGGCGTCCTTGAGCTTGATGACGGCTAGGTCGCTCGAAGCATCGTTGCCCACGAACTCGGCCTCGTAGGTGGTGCCGTCGTCCATGGTCACCACGTACTGGTCATAGCCATCGACCACGTGGTTGTTGGTGAGGATATGGCCCTCGGTATCGAGCACCACGCCCGAACCGACGCTGCCCGAACTATCCGACTCGTCGGCAGACTGCGAAAGCGAGCCATTCTGGCCGCCGCTCGAAGTGGCGGTGATGGAAACGACGGAGGGCAGGGCCTTGGCGGAAACGGCCTCGGCCAGCGTAGTATCCTCGGAGTCAATGGTAATCTTTTGCGCCGATGAACCCGAAGCGCCCGCCGTCACGGCATTCTTGCCGCCACCGATATCGAGCGTGCCGCTCATAATGAGCGCGATGACCAACAGGGCGCCGCATGCGCAGCCGGCGAGTGCCGTAATAAAGATCGGCAGCTTTTTGGTCTTGGTCTTGACCACCGTGTGCTTGTTCACGACCTGCGCACCGCCCAGCGGCTTTCCGGTCTGTGTGTCGTAAGCCTGCACGTAGGGAATGTTGCTGCCGGCAGGCGTCGACTCCACCTGCACGCGCGGCTGCTGCTGAGTCTCGCCGGCATTGCCAACATCCTGTGGACGCTGGGAATCGTTCTCGCTCATGGCTGCGATCCTTTCGTCAAATAACCAAAGGCCCGCCAAACACGTGGCGGGCCATCATTGTTCACGTTGAGTTGTACCCCAATATGTGGGCGCAAGTGTATGAGAACGCAATCTTTTAGGAAGGCTTAAGTTCTGCCGCAGACCCGAAAGGAACCCGCGCCTGCGTCAAAACCACCACAAAGGTGTCTGTCCCCTTTGTGGTGGAAAGCTAGTCCTTAAACAGATAGCCCACGCCGCGGACGGTGGTGATGTGTGCCGCGATCTGCGGGCCCACCTTGGAGCGGATGCGTCGGATGTGCACGTCGACGGTGCGCGTGCCGCCGCAGTACTCAAAGCCCCACACGCGGTGCAGCAACACCTCGCGGCTGTAGGCACGGTTGGGGTGCGTCGCCAAAAAGCTCAGCAGCGAGTACTCCATCAGCGTCAGGTCGATGGGCTCATCGTCGAGCGTCACCTGGTAGGTGGCAAGGTTGATCTCGAGGTTATCGATGTTGAGCACGTCGTCGGCGGTGACGGTCTCCTCCTCGCCCATCAGGCGCTGCGCGCGAGCCTTGAGCTCGTTGGGCGTCGCCGTGGGGCATACAAAGTCGGCATGCGCGTGATTCGGCAGGCGCAGGGTGCCGAGCGCCTCATCGTCGACGATCACCAGCATGGGGACGCCGCCACGATCGTCAAGCCACTTGGCAATCTGGTCGATGCGGTCGCTGCGGATACCATCGGAATCGAGGATCAGCAGGTCAAAGTCATGTGCCGCAGTCGGCGAATCGGGGGTCGCCAGGCTCACCTCGACACCCAGGGTGGTCGTCAAGCTGCGGGCAAACTCGTGGAAGCGCGTCGTGCGCGCCATGAACAGGGCACTCTTTTCGGACATATCGGCCTCCAAAGAAATGAGCTCAATCGTACTGGAACAAGCCAGCGCGATTAGGAGTTCGCCAGGTAGTGCTTGATCTCCCACTCGGTGATCGTAGACTCAAACTTATGCCACTCGTCGCGCTTCTTTTTGAGGAAGAAGCTGTGGATGTGCTCGCCGAGGGCATCCTTCATAAACTGCGAGTCCTCAAACACGTCGAGCGCCTCTTTGAGCGAGCGCGGCAGCGGCGTGTAGCCGGCCTCGACCATCTGACGGTCGGTGAGCTTGAGCGTCTCGGCCGTTGCCTCGGGCGGGAGTTCCAGCTTGCGCTCGATGCCGTCCAGACCAGCCGCCAGCGTGACGGCGTTGACCAGGTACGGGTTGGCCATGGGGTCGGGGCTACGAAGCTCGATGCGCGTGGACAGCTGCTTGCCGGGCTTGTAGACCGGGATGCGGACCATGCTCGCGCGGTTGCGCAGGCCCCACGTGGCGTACTGCGGCACGGAATCGCCGCCCGTGGTGATGCGCTTGTACGAGTTGACCGTGGGGTTAGTGATAGCGCTGATCTCGCGCGCGTGTGCCAGAATGCCGGCCATGTAGTGCTTGGCGATATCGGAGAGGTGATACTTCTCGTCGTCCTCGCCCCAAAAGACGTTGTTGCCGTCGTGGTCGAATAGCGACTGGCACAGGAACATAGCGCTGCCGTCCTCGCCCGCCAGCGGCTTGGGCATAAAGGAGGCGTGGCACCCGCTCTCGTAAGCCTGCTGCTTAATGATGAGTTTGGCCGTAGTGATGGCGTCGGACATGCTCAGGGCCTCGGCGTGGCGCAGGCTCATGCCGTGCTGCGAGCGACCGGCGGCGTGGAAGGTGTACTCCACGGGCACGGACATCTTCTCGAGCGTAAGGACCGTGTTGCGGCGCAGGTCGCGGGCGGCATCGCTCACCGAAAGATCGAAGTAGCCCACGTTGTCGAGCGGCTCGGGCGTGTGCTCGTCGGGGAAGTAGTAATACTCCAGCTCGGCGCCCACGTTGAGCAGATAGCCAGCCTTCTCGGCCTTGCGGAACATGCGGCGCAGGGCATCGCGTGGATCGCCGGCAAAGGGCTTGCAATCGGGAGTGCACACGTCGCAGAACACGCGGGCGACGCCGTTGTGGCTCGGGCGCCACGGCAGGATCTGGAAGGTCGAAGCATCGGGAAACGCCAGCATGTCGGCTTCCTCGGGCGTGGCAAAGCCCTCGATGGCGGAGCCGTCAAAGCCAATACCCTCCTCAAAAGCGACCTCGAGGTCCTCGGGGCTAATGGCAAAGTTCTTGAGGCGGCCGAGAATGTCGACAAACCACAGACGCACAAAGCGGATGTCACGCTGCTCTACGGAGCGAAGTACGTAATCGATGTTCTGCTGGTTCATGTCGCTCCCCTTTCTTTCGGGCGGGTTTCGACTGGTCTATATCGCAGATACTATCGCAGAAAAATGTTTCCGCAGGGTTAAAGCGTATCAAGCGCTCAAAAAACGTGCGCGAACAGGCCGTTGCGAACGAGCGGCTAGCGCGAGGTCGAGGCGCGGTGTTCGATGTGGCCGGGAATCTCGATGCGTTTGGGCGCCAGCTTTGCGGCCTCGCCCACGGTGGTGGTAACAACGTCGATGCGCTCGGACAGACGCTCGACTACGCGCTCGGCAATGGTGAGGGTGTCTTGCGCGGCCGTGGTCACGCCGCCAAAGAGCACGTGATTCCAGGGGTAGTCGTCAAACGTCGCGATCTTGAGCCCCGCCGGCAGCGAGGGTCCCAGCTGTGCTAGCGCCTCGGTCAAACGCAGGAAGACCAGACCGTTGACGGCAATGAGGCCGAGCTTTTTGCCTGCATAGCCGCGGATAGTCTCGTCCAAGCGACCGACGCCCGTGGCGCCACCGTCGGCCAGGGTGACGACCTCGCCCGCAAGGCCGCGGCGCGAAAGCTCGTCGGCAAAGGCCTCGGCACGCTCGCGACGCACGGGGCTGTCGTCGCTTGCCTCGGTGAGCAGGCACAGGCGCTCGCTGCCCGCAGCAGCCAAGGCGTCTACCAAGCCGGCGACCAGCTCACGGTTGTTAGATGTCACCAGATCGACACCGCCGTCGGCAACGTTGCGGTCGAGCAGCACTACGGGCAGGCGTCCCGCTGCCGCGGCGATTGCCTCGTCATTGCCTCCGCAGGTGTTGACGACCAGACCGTCCACGCCGGCATCGATAAGTCTGGTGAGCGACTCGGCCTCCTTGGCGGGATCGTTGCCGCTAATGGCCGTCATGAGCGAGCAGCCGCGCGCCGCGGCGCTGGCGGAAAGGCCCTCGAGCATGGCGCTCGAGAACGGGTTGGCGATGTCAGCCAGAATCACACCGATGAGGTTCGTACGCGAGCTGCGCAGATTGCGCGCGGCGGCACGTGGGCGATAGCCGGTGCGCTCGATAACTGCCGCGATGCGAGCACGGGTCTCCTCGGTCATTTGCCCGGGGCGGTTGTTGAGATAGCGCGAGACCGTGGCCGGGCTCACGCCCGCCTCGGCGGCAATGTCCTTGATTCTCATCTGCGCCATAACGCACCCCGTTTCCCAATTGTCGGCGATCTGAGCCATTTTAGGCATTTTTTTAAAAATCTCGGTTGCAAAACGCTGTAGGTGAGTATACTACAACTCGAAACGAAACCGATTTCGTAAACCGATTTCGGCGAGCGTTGGCACGCAGGTGCAAAGACGCACCCTACCGTCTTGGCACCTGCGTGCCAACGCCATATCAAAGGTGTACGCACGAGTAAAAGGAGCTGCGCGACCATGGGTAAAACGGTTCTTACCTTCGGCGAGATCATGATGAGACTCTCGCCCAAAGACCACCTGCGTATTGAGCAGGCAACCGAGTTTGACGTCCGCTACGGCGGCGCCGAGGCCAACACTGCGCTTTCCCTGGCCTACCAGGGCGACAAGGCCGCTTACGTCTCCGTTGTTCCGGCCAACCGCCTAGGCGAGTGCGCGCTGCGCTCGCTGAAGGCCTACGGCGTCGACACAACGCGCGTCGTGCGTCAGGGCGACCGTCTTGGCTCCTATGTGTTTGAGGTCGGCGCCTCGCAGCGCGGCAACGGCTGCGTCTACGACCGCAAGTTCTCTGCCATCAACATGGCCAAGCGCGATGTTTTTGACTGGGACGAGACCCTCAAGGGCATCGATGTCTTCTACTTCTCCGGCGTGACCCCCGCCGTCTCCGACGAGATGGCCGCCGCCTGCAAGGAGGCGCTCGCCGCCTGCCGCGCCAAGGGCATCACCACCGTGTGCGACGTGAACTATCGCGGCAAGATGTGGTCGCCCGAGAAATCGCAGGCCACCATGAAGGAACTCCTGCCGCTCGTCGACATCTGCATCGCCAACGACGAGGATGCGCCTGCCGGCCTCGGCATGACCTGCGTCTCCGGTTCCCTTGCCCACGGCATCGAGGAGCGCGACACCTACGTCGAGATGGCCCGCCAGATCTGCGCCGAGTACGGCTGCAAGAAGGTCGCCTCGGTCGTCCGCAACATCTCCTGCGTCGAGCGCTCCATCTGGATGGGCATGCTCTTTGACGCCGAGAGCGGCGAGCACTGGTTCTCCCCTGCTCACGACGTGCACGTGCTCGAGGGCGTTGCCGCCGGCGACGCTTTCAACGCCGGCCTCGTCCATGCCCTCATCAACGATTTTGACCCGCAGGACGCCGTCAACTACGCCATTGCAGCGTCGATCCTCAAGCTCACCATCAAGGGCGATTCCAACTTGGTGACCGCAGACGAGATCGCAGCCGTGGCATCCGCCGCCGACGGTGGCACCCGCGTCGCGCGCTAGTCCGTCTCCATTCCGCGGGCCGCAGCTTTCCAATCCCATACCCCTGCGGCCCGCTCCCCGATTCCTCCGGCCGGACAAAACCACCAGTCCCATTCCGGTTTTGCCTGGCATTCCCTACATGACTGGTCGAGCAGCTGGTTTTGGAATTGCTTGAACCCCAAGCAGTGCCTCCGATAACCAATCCAAAATCGGCTCCTGACCAGCATATTTGGCAATCACGCGCCCATGCGCGCCATACATCGAAAGGAACATTATGTTCGATCAGTTCTACACCACGCTTGAGTCCCTGGGCATCGTGCCGGTCGTCGTGCTCGACAAGGTCGAGGACGCCGCTCCGCTCGCCCACGCCCTTATGGCAGCTGGCATGAAGTCCGCCGAGGTCACCTTCCGCACCGCCTGCGCCGCCGAGTGCATCGCCGCTATGGCCGAGGCCGAGCCCGAGATGTGCGTTGGCGCCGGCACCGTCCTGACCGTCGAGCAGGTTGAGCAGGCCCGCGCAGCCGGTGCCAAGTTCATCGTCTCTCCGGGTTACAACGAGGACGTTGTGAAGCACTGCATCGACATCGACCTGCCTGTCCTTCCCGGCACCGTAACCCCCTCCGAGGTCACCGCAGCCGAGAACCTGGGCCTCAAGGTCACCAAGTTCTTCCCCGCGTCCCAGTATGGCGGCCTGAACACCATCAAGGCCCTCGCCGCTCCGTTTGTCGGTCACCGCTTTATGCCCACCGGCGGCGTGAGCACCGCCAACGTCGAGGAGTACCTGAGCTCCTCCGCCATCATCGCCTGCGGTGGCACCTGGATGGTCAAGCCGGCCCTGTTTGCCGACGGCGACTTCTCCAAGGTCGAGCAGATCGCCCGCGAGGCCATGGACGTCGTCAAGAAGGTCCGCGGCTAGGTTTAGCTCTCTATCGTGAAAGGGGGTGTGCCCTAGACCTCGCCCCCTTTCTTTTAAAGCGGCTCGGAAGCGCGCCGTTTCCGTCACGGACAAGAACCAAAACCGTCTTGTATGCTGATAGAACGTGACGGAAGCGACACGCCCCCGAGCCGCTTTGTCTACTCGGCTGACAGTCGCGCTCAACTAAGCCATATCGACGAAAGCCGAGCCATCAAAACAGCTGCGGCGCCGTCTGGAGGAATGGACCCTTGCTTCCGGTCTTTTCCTCCAAGCGGCGCCGCAGCTTTTTTGTGCCCCGGTAGCGTCTCGCACTTGCGGTGAAATACGGACTGTTTACACCATCAGAGCCGCAAAACAATCCCTATTTCACCGCAACTAATGAAGGGGGCGAGTTAGATGGCCGAGTCTTTGGACAGCTCAAAATAGTCGGGATGCAAGGCGATAACCGGACCTTGCTCTTCGGGCATCAGGTGCAGGTGCGTCTCTGCCAGATAGCTCGCCGCGTCGGTATCGCCCCTCTTAATGGCCTCGAGAATCCGGCGATGCTGCCGACGAATCGGCTCCCAATCCAGATCCTGCGACACCATACGCAACCAGTTGTATCGCTCAAAATGCGTGTTGACGCTCTTCATCCAATCCCACAACATGTGACGACCGGCAATCTCAAAACATGTCTCATGGAACAGGTTGTCCAGATCGAAAAAGCGACGCGTTTCGCTATGGTCGAGCGACTCGGACTCGGCAAGAATCTGCTCGAGCCGATGCTTTTGCTCGGGCGTGGCGGCAGAACAGCATTTAATGAGTACGCTTCTCTCGAGTTTCTCGCGCAAGAAACAGGCGTTCTCGGCACGCTCCATGCTGATTTTTGAGACATAGGTACCGCTTTTGGGACGCGTTTCCACCAGCTCCTGCTCGCGCAGACGCACAAAGGACTCGCGAATGGGTGTGCGCCCGATTCCCGTCTCTTTTTCCAGACCAATCGCCGAAAGGCGCGTGCCGGGCTTGAGCTCGGCATAGATGATCTTGGACCGCAATGCGTTGTACGCCTGGTCTTGCAGGCTCTGATAATGCTGGTGTTGTTCCATAAAGCCCTCGGATGAAGCCTCGGTTAATCGAATACCACTATGCAATACTATCGCATCCCCCGCCCCCCTCATAAGTTGCGGTGGAATAGTTCCTGCTCAAAGCCTTCAGCAGCAAAAACAGTAACTATTCCACCGCAACTTCCAACAGTCTTTTTGGGACGTGGCTTTTTTGGCTACCCTGAGCCGCAGGTCGGCCCCTTGCCACAAAAGGGGCCCATCTACTACGTTAACGCGGAGAGCCCAGACCATGCTGAAAAGTGCGAAAACAAAACCGCAGGTAGACAGCTTGTTGATTTTCGAAAAAGCCAACTATGGTTGACCCCTGCGGCTTAAACGTAGTAGATAGGCCCTTTTCGTGGCGCAGCACTACTGCACCCCAAATTGGCACCCCGAGCCCTCGTGAGTTGCCAACAAGCTGTTCGCCCAGCGCTTTATCCGCGCGGCATTCGGAAAATAGCACCACCGTAAGAACCCGCGAACAGCGCTATACGTTGCTATATCTCACTATACTTTGCTATATCTTGCTATATCTTGAGCAAAGGTGGCTCACATGCAAACAAACCCTTTTAAGCCCACAGCAGGTAAAACACCTCCCACGATTATCGGCCGCGAAGATGTGCTCGAAGAATTCAATGAGGGCCTCACCAACGGGCCTGGTGCCCCTGGGCGCCTAATGCGCATAGCCGGCGTCCGTGGAACGGGCAAGACGGTCCTCCTTGACGAGTGCTCACGTTTGGCGCAAAGCCGTGGCTGGACGGTCATAAAAGAGGTCGCAACCGAGGGACTTTGCCAGCGCATTCTCGAACAGTTGCAGCCCAAATTCCAGGCCAAACACGCCAGATTTGAGCCCACCGTAGCTGGCATATCCATCGGCAGCATAGATATTGAGCGAATCGGCCCATCGCTACGCGACGCCATGAGACAGACAATATCCAAGAATGGAAATGGCCTGCTCATCACTCTCGACGAGGTTCAAGACGCAGAGCTCGATGAGGTCCGAACGCTCTCCATTGCGATTCAGCAGGTTATCGGCGAAGACCTTGATATCGCCTTTGTTTTTGCTGGGCTGCCTTCGATGATTGAAAGCATCATCAACGGAAAGACACTTACGTTTTTGCGCCGTGCCCTCCCCTTTGATCTGAAGGCTGTGGCAGTAACCGAAGTGTCGTACTCCCTCGAGGAAACCATTGAAGCGTCTGGCATGGAGTTGCAGCCAGGTATTGCCGGCCAACTTGCCGAGGCAACGCAAGGCTATCCTTTCATGATCCAACTCGTTGGATACTACGCATGGCAGTTGGCAAGACGTGCACATACAGCGATTATTGGAGAAGAAGAAGCCGAGCGTGGCATTGCAACGGCACGCGAACGCTTCTGCGCCATGGTGATTGAGCCCGCGCTGCGGCGCATTCCGCCCACGTGCATCGCTTATCTGCTGAGCATGGCGTCTTTGGGGCAGACGAGCTCGACTAGCATGGTTGCCGATGGCCTAAACAAAACGCCTCAACAGGTGAGCTCCGTCCGCAGCCGCCTGTTAAGAGAATCGATTATCGAGGCCCCCTCGTACGGCAAGGTCTCATTTGCCATCCCCTACATGCGCAATTACCTCTACGAACACAAAGCCGAACTGGAAGTTGAACTGTAGAAGCGGTAACTGCCCTGCAAGACGAAAACCGTTTTCGTACGGATTTAAAGCAGACGTAAACGATTTTCGTCTTGATTTGCGTACGGAATTAAGACGTAAATTGCGCTTTCGTACGCTTATTACCAGACGCAAATTGTTTTCGTCCGGCCATGCGTCCCCAATCTAGACGAAAAGAGCCCCGAGCTCGAATCGGGGCTCGATGTAAGTTCTAGGGTGTCAGAAGTTACATCAGCCGCTTACGACCGCTCTGTCTATCTCTCCGAGCGGGACGGGCGCCGATGCCCTGATCTCTGCCATGTCGAGGTGCGAGATCAAATCCTTGGCGCGCTCGCCGGAGTGGTATGCCTTGTTCGGCGCCACCTTCCTGTAGAGCTTCTTGAGCTTCGTCTTCCCCTTGTTGCCCGGCGGCATCTCCGTCTCAGGTGGCAGCCCTAGGAAGGACAGGACGCCGGGCAGGTCGCACAGCATCACGTCCTCGATGTCGGCCTTGGCCGCCAGGTCGACGACTCTCTGCGCTGTCGGCGAGATGTTCGGGGTGCTGCTACCGCCCGCTGGTTCGGAAGCTGGCGGGCAGTAGCGGGCAGTAGCGGCAGTAGCGGTGTGGCTCGATAGGCCCGAATATCCGTAAGGAAGGTGCTCGCTCTCATATGTGCTGATATGCCTCGCCTCGCGAACCTTGGGATGCTTCCTGAGGTAATCCCTCAATTCGAGCCACTCTTTATGCTCATAACGCTTCGAAATCGTTTCCCCGTCGACAGTTTCCTTCACATAATGGTATGTTCGAACGCCTTCGAACTTGCCGAACCCGTTCTCGACGCTGAAGTTTCTGAACCAGCGCGAAAACCCATTCAGGTCCATGAAGTTGACTTGGGGATGCCTGTCTTTCGTTCGTTCGAATGAGTGGACGAGCGGAGTGCCTTTGACTTGTTCCAGGCCGAAGGCTTCCATTTCGCGGGCCTGCTCCTTTTTCCAGAATTCGAGATACGACGTCAGCGTCTCGCTTATCGAGATCCTCCGCACGCTTTTCTTGCTTTTGGGCGAGCGAACGCTTCGATCGGCCGCGAACTGCTGCTCAATGAGGATGCTTCTGTTCTCGACGGAGACATCGGACCACGTCATCCCGAGGGCTTCTGCCCTTCTCATGTCGGTGTCGAGCATGAGCATCACGCATGTGATGTGCGCGTCCGGTTCTCGATTGAGTAGGATGTCGAGTAGGCGAGCGGCGTGATGGTTCCTTCGCGGTTGTCGTGGAACTTTTTTTGCGTACGAGCCGACGGTGTCCCTCGATTTTTGGACGTAGGTGCCGCTGTTGAGTTCTGCCTTGTAGGCTTCGAGTGCGGCGTCGACCTCTCGGGTTTTGGTGGTATGTATGGTCTGCCACGGCGAATAGCGGTATTTGCCCGTGACCAGATCCTTGCCGAGGCTGTGACGGTAGCGCCACGTGTATTTGTCGCGGCGTTGCTTCGTTCCTTTGCCTATGACGAGAGGTCGGTCGTTCATCGTGTTCCTTGCCTGAAGTGCCTGAGAATCGCGCTCGGTTGCGCGGAATGGCGCAAAGGGCTGGGGCGGGTGGGCATTACCCTTGGTGGTGGGCCCTGCGTGGGGTCATACCCCAAGGATAATGCTCCGCCTGACCGCTTTCAAGCTCGTTGTGGGTCGAATTTGGGTCGAATTATTCCGCGTACTTTTCTTTCGTAAATCTATGAAAACATCAAATGACCTGGAGTTATATTGACTTCAATTTGGGTCGAAATGTCTGAATGAAACAACGTCGTAGCGACCTCATAACCCGAAGGTCGGTGGTTCAAATCCGCCCCCCGCGACCATGAAACTTCAGGTCGGAAGCATAAAAGCTCCCGACCTTTTTCTTTGTCTAGGGGTTTCGGCATCTCTCGTTCTTTGGGTACCTCGAGGCGGGCAATCAGATAGATGCTTACGAGTATCATAGGGTCTTTTTACGTCGCGGTCGTGTCTCGTACTGGTGCGCCGCTCTTTGTGGGACGTGTCACTTTGCCATAGGTTGTCCGGCGGCGGGGCGCAGGTCGTTCCCCGTGGCGTCGCTCCTTTCGACGCTACGCTGCCTGGCTACTCGTTCCACTGGTGCTTTTTCATGTCGACGCAGCCGTTGTCTCGGAAGGCGACTCCTTCCTCCGTCAGTAGTGCTCGCTGGTCGGGGAAGTTTGGCGCGAGGCGTCCCGCGTGGTTGACGACGCGGTGGCAGGGATAATCGCCGTAGCGATCCGCCTCGCTCAGCACCGCTCCGACCAGGCGAGAGTTTTTCTCCCTGCCGATGAGGCGCGCTATCTGACCGTACGAGGCGACGCATCCCGCCGGAATCTCTGCCACGACGGAGAGAATCTCATAAACCAAATCTTCGTCCAGGACTTTTCCCATCGTATCGCTCCCGTGTTCGCTTTTGCCTTCGGGGGCGCGGCGCCGATCACCCGTGCTGCGATTTTCGCAGCTCCCCTTACCGAAGCATCGAGGGAAAGCGCGTGCGTGTCAAGGTTGTCTGGTCCAGTTGCTGGCTCGATGCCTCGAGATGTTCGCCTCAAGTGCGACCTGCCCCTATTGGAAAAGGATGCCGAAGATGTATTTGGTGATGGCGGAGCGGCGGATGACCCCCACGAGTTTGCCCTCGTCATCAACCACAGGAAGCTTCTTGAACTTCTTCTTCGCCAGCAGCGCGGCGACGCGGGCGATGCTCTGCTCGGGACGGGCACACACTACCTGGCGCGTCGCGAAATCCATGACGCAGCGATCCTTCAGGTCTTCGATGCGCTGCTCAAGGCTCTGATCGTCGAAGTACAGCATGGACGCGTCGCCGCCCGTGAAGATGGTGTGAGCGCGATGCTGCGCGATGGCTCCCATGACATCGCCGTCGGAGATGAACCCGACCACCTGGTTGCGCTCATCGATTACGGGCATGCTGCTCACCTCGTTTTCGGCGAGCATGCGCACCACGTCGGAAATCGTGCAATCCTGCGTGCAGGTGAACGGCTCTTCAATCATGATGCTCGAAACGGGCGTCCCCTCGAGCTCGAGCGGGATGCGCTCGGACAGAATCTCGGACATCGCTTATGCCTCCTTCGTTTTCGGTGCGGTTTTCTTGGTGCGCACGCTGAATATGGCGCAGATAAGGGAAACGAGGCCGATTGCCGCGCACACCTTGTAAGCGACGCCCGCGCCCACGGCGGTGGCTACTTGGATGCTCGCATCGACGCCGGCCGACGCGGTGACGCTTGTCATGACCGTGATGATGAGCGCCGTGCACAAACCGCCGGCGACCTGGCGGCCGGTGTTCGCGATGGCGTTGCCGTGGGCGATCATGTCATTTTTCAAGGCATTGACACCCCATGTGTTCACCGGCATGTTCGCGAGCGACTGGCCGGCGGACTGCAGCATGCAGAACAGCGCAACCACCAAGATGGGCGTGTTTACCGTCGAAAGCGAGAGCAGGAACAGGGCGCCGGTCATGAGGGCCAGGCCGACGATCGAGATGGCACGCGGACCGAACTTGTCGAACACCACGCCGGAGATAGGGCTGATGATGATGCCCACCGCCGCGGCGGGAAGCATGGCCATGCCGGTTTCGAAGGCCGAAGCGCCAAGCGAGGTTTGCAGCAGCAACGGCAACAGCGTGTTGGTGACCAGGCATGCGGCGTTGATGAGCGTGACGATGATGGCGGCCACGCGGAAATCGCGCGTCTTGAGCGTGCCCAGTTGAAGCAGCGGGTCCTCGATTTTGCCCTGGCGTACGACGAACAGCACCAAGCACACGACACCCGCGACGATCGAGCCGAGCACCACGGGGTTGCCCCAACCCATCGACGAGGCGCTCGAGAACCCGTAGAGAAGTCCGCCGAAGGCGATGGTGGAGAGGACGACCGAGGGCAGGTCGAGCTTGGGGTTCTTCAGCTCGCCCACGTTTTTCAGCATGAACACGCCCAGCACCAGCACGAGAATTGCGAGGGGGACGATGGCGCCGATCATGGTGCGCCAGCCGTACGTGTCGATCACCGCACCGCCTACGACGGGGCCGACCGCGGGACCCGCCGACATGACGATGCCCGCCATGCCCATAGCCGTTCCTCGTTTCTCGACGGGGAACACCAGCATGGGAACCACCGAGACAAGCGGCATGAGCACGCCTGAGCCCGCCGCTTGCAACACGCGACCGATGATGAGGAACAGGAAATCAGGAGCTGCGGCGCACAGCAGCGTGCCCAGCGCGAACACCAGCGTCGCCCCGAAGAATAGCGCGCGGGTGCTGAACTTGTCGATAAGGAACGCCGAAACGGGGACCATGATGCCGCTCACCAGCGGGTATATGGACATGATCCACTGGGCAGTCGAGGCATCGATGGCGAAATCGGACATGATGACCGGCAGCGCAGGCGACATCACCGTTTGGTTCAGTAGCGCCAAGAAGGCACCCAGGACGACGACCGCGACGATGCGGATCTGGGTACCGGTAATGCGCCCATTGGCGGGCGCGACCGTACAATTATCAGACATAAGCTTCCTTCGTATCTATTCGATTCTTCGCCGAAGGCGCGCCGGCCCACGGGCGAAATAACATGCACGTGCTATGCGTGCATCAGATACGACAGGAAGAAAGCGGCTGCTCAGAGCGCACTTGGGGAACAACAGGAGAGGCCCCGTATACCAGGGGCCGCCGAATTGCGATGTATGCTTTGGTCAAATCCTTCATAGCGGGGAGGTATTCTAGCAGCCGTCTTCGCCCCTTTCAAGGGATGTAACCCAGACGTTGATTTTCTTCACCGAGGCGCCATCGTTGACGGGTGGCGTGCTTCTCTATCGCCACACCGCGGGGCGAGGGAACGCCGCGGCGAGCTTGTACATCGGCTATGTGTGCAGCTGCGAGCGTGTCGCCGGCGCGCGCTGGGCGCCAGTCCGATCCGGCCGACTCTTGCCGACGGTCGGTCGCCGTCCTCCTCCATCTCCGCCTGCTCTGTTTTTGCTCGGCTCCCTTGTCGTATCATGGACGGACGAGAATTGAGCGAAGGCGGTACGTATGAACATCCAGATATTCGGCACGAAGAAAAGCTTCGATACTAAGAAGGCGCAGCGCTATTTCAAGGAACGTCGTGTGAAGTTCCAGTTCATCGACTTGAAGGAAAAGGGGATGAGCAAAGGCGAGCTCGAAAGCGTGGCGCGCGCCGTCGGCGGGATCGACGCTGTGATCGATCCAAAGGCGAAAGATGCCGACACGGTTGCGCTCGTACAGTATCTTGCTGCCGACCAGAAGTTCGAAAAGGTGCTCGATAACCAGCAGATTCTTCGTGAGCCCATCGTTCGCAACGGCCGCCAGGCAACCGTTGGCTACGAGCCTGACGTGTGGAAGGGCTGGGAATAAAGCGGCTGGGAATAAAGTGAAGCGCCCACGCCCGTGGTTTTATCCACGGACGCGGGCGCTTGCGTAAGACGTCTCTTGTCGTTTGAGTGGAGCGCCCCGGCGGCGCTGAACAACGCGCCCCGGTGACGTGGCTCGGGGCTCTTTGTGCCGCGCATCTATGAGAGGAGATATTTGATGCGCATGGGCGCTACTCCATGTAGCCACCCTGAATGGCGGAAACTGCATGCTCGGTAAAGAACTTGAGCGTGCCGGAGGTATAGCGATTAGCCTTGGGCTTCCAAGCGGCTCGGCGCTCGGCCAGGACGGCATCGATCTCGGCCGGCTCCATCTCCTTGCCGGCGATGCCCACAATAGACAGCGAGCGCTCGGGGATGTTGATCTGGATAAGGTCGCCCTCCTCGATCAGGGCAATCGGGCCGCCCACGGCAGCCTCGGGCGAAACGTGACCGATAGCCGGGCCCTTGGAGGCGCCGGAGAAGCGGCCATCGGTGATAAGGGCAATGCTCGCACCCAGCTCGGGATCGCTGGCGATAGCCTCGGTGGTGTAGAACATCTCGGGCATGCCGGAGCCCTTGGGGCCCTCATAACGAATGATGACGGCATCGCCGGGCTTAATCTCGTGCGTCAGGACGGCGTGGATAGCGTCCTCCTCACAATCGAACGGGCGAGCCTTAAGCGTGGCCCGGAACATCTCGCGCGGAACAACCGTGTGTTTGACGACGGCACCCTCGGGGGCAAGGTTGCCGTGGAGGATGGCGATAGAGCCGTCGGTACCAAAAGCCTGGTCAAACGGGCGAATAATGTCTTCGCGCTTGAGGTTCCACTTCTCCAAGTAGCGGCCGCACTTCTCGTAGTAGCCGTTGTTCTTAAGGTCCTCGAGGTTTTCGCCGAGGGTCTTGCCGGTGACGGTCATAACGTCGAGGTGAAGCATCGACTTGATCTCCTCCATGATGCGCGGCACGCCACCCGCATAGTAGAAGAACTGCGCCGGCCACTCACCTGCGGGGCGAACGTTGAGCAGGTAGTGGGCGCCACGGTGCAGGCGATCGAAGTCGTCGGCGGACATCTCGATGCCAAACTCGCGGGCAATCGCGGGGATATGCAGCAGCGAGTTGGTGGAGCCCGAAATGGCACCGTGGACCATAATGAGGTTCTCGAAGGACTCCTTGGTCACGATGTCGCGCGGGCACAGGTTGTGTTCGGAGAGCCACACGGACTGACGGCCGGCCTCGCGCGCAAACTCACGCAGATCGGAGCTGGTTGCGGGCAGCAGGGCCGTGCCGGGGAGCATAAGGCCCAGGGCCTCGGCGGTAACCTGCATGGTCGACGCGGTGCCCATAAACGAGCAGGCACCGCAGCTGGGGCATGCGTTGTGCTTGGCAAACTCAAGCTCCTCGCGGTAGATCTCGCCGCGCTCGTAGCGGGCAGAAATCGCGCCGAGCTGTTCCAGGGTCAACAAATCGGGACCGGCATCCATGACACCGCCGGTAACGACGATGGAGGGGATGTTGATGCGGCCCATGGCCATGAGGTTCGCAGGCAGGCCCTTATCGCAGCTGGCGACAAAGACACCGGCGTCGAACGGGGTGGCCTTGGCATGGATCTCGATCATGTTGGCGATCATGTCGCGGCTGGGCAGCGAGTAGTTGATGCCGTCGTGGCCCTGTGCCTCGCCATCGCAGATATCGGTGCAGAAGTAACGGGCACCGTGACCGCCAGCCTCGGCAACGCCAGCACGAACCTCCTCGACCAGCTCAAACAGGCCAGCAGAACCCGGGTGCGAGTCGCCAAACGTCGACTCGATAATGACCTGTGGCTTGTCCAGATCCTCGATCGTCCAGCCGGAGCCCAGACGCAGCGGGTCCATCTCGGGGCTGATGGTGCGAAACTTGCCGGAACGCGGCTGCAGCTTGGCAACCAAGTCGGCTGCCTCCTGCTGAATCTGTGCCTTGGTCTTCTCGTCCATAATGCTCTCCTCTTTTGGTTTGAACGGTTGTACCAATCGTTGGTTAATGAATCAGGTGAAATGGGTACCGAGCGATGCACTCGGCGAAAGATGCTTAGCTACGCGAACTAGGCGAAGAACGAAATCACCAGGGCGCAGGCAAGACCCGAAAGGCCGATGAGCGTCTCCATAACGGTCCAGGACTTGAGGGTGGTCCTCTCGTCAATCTCCAGGAATGAGGAGCACATCCAAAAACCGGCATCGTTGACGTGCGAGAGGGCCGTGGCACCGCCGCAGATGGCAAGACAGATAGCGGCACGCATGAGCACCGAAGCACCGGCAACCGCGGGCATGGCGGCCATAATGCCCGATGCCATGGTCATAGCGACGATGGAGCTGCCGACAGAGGCACGCACCATGACGGCAATCAAAAAGGCAACAACCACCAAAGGCAGCGGTGAAGCCTCGAGCATAGGGCCAATAACCTGGCCCAAGCCGCAGTCCTGCAGCATCCAGCGAATGACGCCGCCGCAAGCGATAACCAGCAAGATCATGCCGACGGGCTTAAGAGAGCGGTCGAGCAAGGCCTTGAGCTCGGCGCCGGAGTAGCCGCGGCGCGCGCCCAGCAGATACATCGCGACGAGCGTGGCGAGCGTCAAAGCGACGAACGGCTTGCCCAGGAAGGCGAGAATCGAGGCGAACTCGGCGGGCATGGGGATATAAGAGGACAACGTGCCCAGCAAAATCAGACAAAGCGGCGTGAGCACGATGACAAGCACCATGCCAAAGGAGGGAAGCTCCTTTTCGTCGCTCGCACCCTCGGCAGAGGTAAAGTGCTCCGGAACATCGGTAAAAATGCGACCGCCCACGTTGCGGCCCCAGATGACGCCGGCAATCGCCATGGCGATGAAGGCGGTGGGGATACCGACGAGGATCATGGTGCCCAGGTCGACACCGAGCGTGCCGGCGACCAGAACCGACCCGGCCGATGGCGGCACAAACGCATAGCCAGCGGCAAGTCCCGCGAGTAGCGCGATGCCGTAGTAGAGCGTCGACTTTTTGGTCTGCGATGCCACGCTAAACGCAAGCGGAATCAAAACGACCACGCCGGCCTCAAAGAACACCGTAGTACCGATGACCAGACCGGTAATGCCCAGTGCCCAGCTGGAGTGACCCTGCCCAAAGGTATCGATGAAGGTCTGGGCGATCTTCTTGGCGCCGCCGCTCTCTTCAAGAATCTGACCAAACATCGAGCCCAGGCCAATGAGCAGGGCGATGTTTTGCAGCGTGGTGCCCACGCCCTTGGTGACGGTGTCTGCCACCATGTCGAGCGGCATGCCGGCGCCGATACCGATCACGAGCGCCGAGACCATCATCGAAAGCACGGGATGCAGCTTGAACTTGATGATGAGCGCAAGCAGCAGCGCGATGCCCACGATGGCGGCGATGACCAGCCTGGTGGGATCAGCCATAAACGTTGGGTCTGACATCTTTCCTCCAATTCATCAGACCTTTTGAATTCGTCTTAGACTATAGCGTGTTTTCAATAGGTCTGATGTTTAAAAGGGAAACTTTTTTCAAAATACATCTGATGTATTTCCTGAACGATCTGTTTTTGACGGTAAACGGCTACTTACAGCTCTCCATTGTCGGAGCGAACCACCGCGGCTTCTGTTAAATGAGCTAGAATAGCTCTGATGAATTCTTTTGATATGAGGTGAAGCGTGGCACGAGCCGATTCGGGACTCCCCGAGCAGATTTCGGAGAAAATTATTCAACTGATCCTGGATGAGCATCTTGAGCAAGGCGACCGCCTGCCCAAGGAGGCTGTGCTCGTCGAGCGCCTGGGTGCTGGCAGGAGCACCGTACGCGAGGCTATGAAGCTGCTGCAGTCACGCAACATCGTGCGCATTAAGCAGGGCTCGGGCACCTATGTGGCGTCAAACCCCGGCGTTGCCGACGACCCGCTGGGCTTTACCTTTATCGACGACAAGCAGCGTCTGGCGCGCGACCTACTCGAAGTTCGCTTTATGATCGAGCCGCAGATGGCCAGCATGGCCGCAGAGCACGCGACCGACGATCAAATCATCTGCATCAAAGAGCTCTGCGACGAATCCGAGCGCCTGGCCGAGGCCGGTGAGGATTACTCCGCCGCCGACACCGCGTTCCACAATGCCATTGCCGAGAGCTCCGGAAACCTCGTCGTTCCCCGCCTGATGGGCGTGCTCAAGGCATCTGTCCCCCTGTTTATTGACGTGACCGGCAAAAAGCTGGTTGAGGAAACCATCCGCACCCACCGCGGCGTGGCCGACGCCATCGCCGCGCGCAATCCCACCGCAGCGCACGACGCGATGTACCTGCATCTGGTGTACAACCGCAACATGATCGCAGAGGGAGCGCAGGAACAGAGCAAATAGACATCCGCACGGCAAGGGCGAGACCACCGTTCGCCTTTTAAAAGTGAACGTTCACCTGATTTTAGGGAATAAGGGGTGGCTATTACGCCGCTTCACCTATACTGACCTTGTATGAAAAGCAAGACTTATATAGATGAACGTTTCTTTTGAAAGGATCGCTATGTCTGATCTTATGGACAGCTTCCGTCTGGACGGCAAGGTCGCACTGGTGACCGGCGCCACCTACGGCATTGGCATGGCCATTGCCGAGGCGCTCGGAGAGGCCGGCGCCAAGATCGCCTTTAACGCCCGTCACGCCGACAAAGTCGCCGAAGCCGAGAAGCACTACCGTGAGCTGGGCTTTGACGCTCACGGCTATGTTGCCGACGTCACCGACGAGACTGTCGTCGCCGAGCTCATCGCCAAGATCGAGGCCGACTTTGGCACCACGCCCGACATCCTGGTCAACAACGCCGGCGTCATCCAGCGTACCCCGATGCTCGACATGAGCGCCGAGGACTTCCGCCGCGTCGTCGATATTGACCTCAACGCACCGTTTATCGTGTCCAAGGCCTGCCTGCCCGGCATGATCGCCAAGGGCCACGGCAAGATCATCAACATCTGCTCGATGATGAGCGAGCTGGGCCGCGAGACCATCGCCGGCTATGCCGCGGCCAAGGGCGGACTCAAGATGCTCACCAAGAACATCTGCTCGGAGTTTGGCGAGGCCAATATCCAGTGCAACGGCATTGGACCCGGCTACATCGCCACGCCGCAGACCGCACCGCTGCGCGAGACGCAGCCCGACGGCAGCCGCCACCCGTTTGACCAGTTCATCATTGCCAAGACGCCGGCCGCCCGTTGGGGCACGCCCGAGGATCTGAAGGGCCCCGCCGTGTTCTTGGCTTCCGACGCGTCGAACTTCGTCAACGGCCACATCCTCTACGTCGACGGCGGCATCCTCGCATACATTGGAAAGCAGCCTCAATAAGCGTCACCGCAACTGCCCACATCAGGTTTCATCCACTCGTTTTTCATTTGAGTTGCGGTGAGATAAGGATTGGTTTTGGCTTCTATCAGGCAAAACAGTCCGTATTCCACCGCAAGTTAGAAATAGGAAGGTAATTCGCAATGAAAATCGCTCTGATCAATGAGAACTCTCAGAACTCCAAGAACCCCATGATCGAGGCTGCCCTTAAGAAGGTTGTCGAGCCCATGGGTCACACCGTCTTTAACTACGGTATGTATGCCGACGCCGACTCTAAGCCGCTCACCTACGTGCAAAACGGCATCCTGGCCGCCGTGCTGCTGAACTCCGGCGCTGCCGACTACGTCGTGACCGGCTGCGGCACCGGCGAGGGCGCTATGCTCGCCTGTAACTCCTTCCCCGGCGTGCTGTGCGGCCATGTTGCCGACCCGCTCGATGCCTACACCTTTGCCCAGGTCAACGATGGCAACGCCGTCGCCATGCCCTTCGCGCTCAAGAACGGCTGGGGCCAGGAGCTCAACCTCGAGTACACCTTCGAGAAGCTCTTTGGCTTTGGTTCGGGCAACGGTTACCCCGCCGAGCGCGTTGAGCCCGAGCAGCGCAACAAGAAGATTCTCGATGGCGTGCGCGCTGTGACCATGCGTCCGCTCGTCGACGTCCTGGGCGAAATCGATCAGGACCTGGTGAAGGGCGCACTTGCCGGCGAGCACTTCCAGGAGTACTTCTTTGCCAACGCAACCGACGAGGCCATCATCGCCAAGGTCAAGGAGATCCTGGGCCTCTAATCGCACGGCTCATTGCTGCCAACGCAAGCGGCGGTCGTCCCACGTACGGGACGACCGCCGCTTTTTGCTATCTGTCGACTGGCGCCGCGGGGGCAGGTCCCCATGCATCAAGGAGTTGACTAGAGCTCGCAGGCAACCTTATAGCCATCGCCGATGGCATCGCGGATGTTGCCACACTTCTGGGCATCGCCCAGCACGTGGACAGCAACGCCAGCAGCGGCAAGGTCGTCGGCCAGCTTGGTGTTGGGACGATAGCCCATGGCAAGCACCAGCGTATCGGCACCGGTGATGGTGTGGACCTCACCGTCCTTCTCGTAGCTGATAGTGTCCTCGGTAATCTCGGTCACCTTAGCCTCGGTCAGCACGTGGACACCCTTGGAGAGCATGCGCGTGATGAGCACCGCGCGACCGGCACCGCCCTCGTTGGCGGCGAGCGTCTTGGTCATCTCGATGACGGTGACATCGCGGTTGGCCGGCGACAGGTCGTTGACCAACGGGGCCAGGTAATCGGCCGTCTCGCAGCCAACGGTGCCGCCGCCCACGATGACGATCTTCTTGCCCGGGAAAGCCTTGCCGCCCAGCAGGTCGTCGGCCGTCATAACCTGCTTAAAGCCCTGCATGAAGGCCGGAGCGATGGGCTCGGCGCCATAAGCCAGGACAACCTCGTAGCCCGCGTAGTCACGCTGAATGTCCTCGGCAGTAAGCTCGGTGCCAAATACGCACTTCACGCCGGCCTCGGGCAGGCGACGATACTGATACTTGATCACGCGGGTGAGTTCCTGCTTTGCCGGCGGAACGGCTGCGATACGCATCTCGCCGCCCGGCTCGTCCTGCTTATCCACGAGCACCACGTTGTGACCGCGCTTGGCGGCAATGAACGCCGCCTCCATGCCCGCGGGACCGGCGCCCACAACCAGTACGTTCTTGGCCTCGGTGGCAGGCTCGTAGCCAGCCTCGTCACGCTCGACATCGGGGTTGATGGTGCAGGAGATGCGCTTGCCGAACATGATGCCGTTCAGGCAGCGCAGGCAGCCGATGCAGGGACGGATCTCGTCGGCGTTACCGGCGGCCGCCTTGTTGCAGAACTCGGCATCGCACAGGTTGGCGCGGCCCATCATGCAGATATCGGCGGCACCGTCCTCGATCAGCTCCTCGGCAATCCATGCCTCGTTAATGCGGCCGACCGTGGCAACGGGAATGTTGACATGCTTTTTGATCTCGCGCGAGCAGGCGGCGTGCGAGGCCTGCTGGGTGCCGGCGGCGGGGATCGCAGAGCCGCGCTTGATGGTGGTGCCGCCCGACACATGGATCATGTCGACGCCGGCCTTCTCCAGGCGACGCGAGACGTAGATCATGTCGTTGAGGGTCAGGCCGCCGTCGGTGTACTCGTCGCCCGAGATGCGGACGTCGATGATGAAGTCCTTGCCGCAGCGCTCACGAATCTCGGCGATGACCTCGAGCAAGAAGCGCATGCGAGCGTCGAGCGAGCCACCGTACTCGTCGGTGCGCTTGTTGTAGAGCGGAGTCAAAAAGCCGCCGAGCATACCGTGGGCGTGTGCCGCATGAACCTCGACGCCATCGACGCCAGCCTTTTGCATACGCACGGCAGCGTCGCCAAACTGATGTGTGAGCTCGTGGATCTCGTCGACCGTGATAGGACGCGGTGCCTCGCGGGCATAGGACGGTCCCACAAAGGACGGAGCAATCAGGCGCGGCGTGCCCGGAATGTTAAAGGCCATGTAGGCGGGGTGGAAGAGCTGCGGCATGATCTTGCAGCCATACTCGTGGACGGCCGCGGCGAGCTTTTCCCAGCCGGGGATAAACGTGTCGTCGTAGCAGCACATGTCACCCGGAAGATAGGTATAGGTGGGCTCGACCGTCACGACCTCGGTGATGATGAGGCCTACGCCGCCCTTGGCGCGGGCACGGTAATGATCAACCAAGTCGTCGGTCACATAGCCATGATCGGCCAGGTTGGTGGACACCGGCGGCATAAAGACGCGGTTCTTGACCTCGGTCGTACCGACCTTGATCGGGCTAAAGAGCATCGGATAGGCGGAGGACTCCATACAGGGTTCCTTTCGTTTGAGCCGCTGGGCGGCAGTTGCTAACGTACCTATCGTATCAGTATCCGCCGCATTCGCACTCGCTCGCACTCCCCCGCCTTTAATCCCGACCCCCACAAAAAAGTTGCGGTGGAATACGGAGTAGATAAGGCTTTTGACAGCCAAGACAGTCCGTATTTCACCGCAACTGATGGGCGGGATGGAGTTAGAGGCCCAGGTAGGTAGTCATGCCTTCGACGGCAAGCTTGGCGCCAGCTACAGCGTGGACCACGGTGAGCGGGCCGTTAACCACGTCGCCGGCGGCAAAGACGCCAGGCACGGTGGTCATGCCGTGCTCGTCGACCGAAAGCAGGCCGCGATGGTCGGTCTCCAGACCGCCCGTTGTAAGCACGAGTTTGTCCTTGGGCACCTGAGACGCCGCAATCACAACCGTGTCGGCAGACGCATGGTCGAGCTCTTCCTCGTAGCCCACCACGTTGTTGTCCTCGTCAAAGATAGCCGTCTCGAACACCGGACCGTTATCGTCGATGGCGCAGATCGCCTTGCCGCACATAATCTCGGCACCGTCAAGCTCGGTCAGCTCCACCTCATCATCGATGGCAGAGATATGGCGCGATCGGGCATACACGGTGACCTTGCGAGCGCCCGAGCGCAGGGCTGTGCGGGCAACATCCATGGCCACGTTGCCGGCGCCGATAACCGCCACGTTCTGCCCAATTGCCACGCTCGTAGGATCGACCAGATAATCGATACCAAACAGCACGTTGCCACGCGACTCGCCGGGAATACCCAGCTTGCGGGCGCGCCAAGTACCGGTACCGACAAAGACCGCATCGTAGCCGTCGCGCAGCAGGTCGTCGATATGCAGCGCGCCACCGATGGTGGTCGAGGGACGGACGCGCACGCCCAGTGAGCACATCACATGGCGGTATTTTTGCACCAGCGAGCGCGGCAGGCGGAACTCGGGGATGCCGTACTCCAGCACGCCGCCGATCTCGGGGCGCTGTTCAAATACCGTGACGGCACAACCTAGCTGGGCCATCTTAATGGCCACGGTAATACCGGCGGGACCGGAACCGACCACAGCAACCTGTTTGCCGCACGACGGCGCAGACGTCCACTCCTTACGATCCAAATACGCTGTCGAGATATAGTTCTCGATGCTCGAGAAATGTACGGGTGTGCCCTTGCGGCCCTGGATGCACGCGCCCTCGCACTGGCCCGAATGGTTGCAAACCATGGAGCAGACCGCGCTCATGGGATTGTTCTGGAACAGCAGCTCGCCCGCCTCTTCTAGACGACGCTGTTTGAACAGGTCGATGACCTGCGGAATAGGCGTCTGAACCGGGCAGCCCTTAATCTGGCAGAACGCCCTTTTACAACCCAGGCAACGATTCGCCTCTTCGACAATGTGGATAGCCACGCAACTCCCCTTTTTAATGCAATCCAATGGGGCGACGATAAAGACCCTTCACCGCCGCCCCCATACAGGTAATCTCAATCTGCCGACACGGCAAAAGCCAATGCTATAACTCGCGATGCGAAGCCCCGCAGCGAGCGGACATGTGCTCGAGTGTCGCCAGGCAGTCAGCCGCCGTCGCCGGCACGCTGTTCTCGACCACGCAGGGAATCCCAGGGCAGGCGGCAGCCGCCCAGGCCACCACGGGCTCAAAGTCATATCGTCCCGTCTCGCCCACGCCATGACACACCAGGCGCGAACCCGTACCGTCGCACCAACCGGCTTCGTCCTCGTTATCAACGACCTCAAAATCCTTGGCGTGCAGAGCGCGGATCTTACTGCCGCATAAGTAGAGCATGCGCGCGGTGATTTCCTGCGCTTCGTCAACAACACTGGGGTGCAGCAGTGATACCGGGTCATAGATCACGCCGAGCGACGGACTCGAGACGCGCTCTAGCACCTCACGGCAGCGATCCGGCGTGTTGACCGTTTCGTTCCAACCAGGCTCGATCAAAATTTGCCCACCCACGGCCTCGGCCCGATCGCAGACGTGTGCAAGCCCGTCTGCAAACGCATCGAGTGCCTCATCGGTCATGCGGTCGTCAGCAACGCGGTTCTGTGCATTGGGGCGACCGGTCTCGGTGCCAACCGGGCATCCGCCGAGCATCTGGGCAAAGTTCAAGCATGCCTCGTACTCGGCAAAGTTATCCATGAGCTGTTGGCGATCGGGCGTCGCCAGATTCTTATAACAGCCGAGCACGGTGACCGAAACGCCCGCCTCGTCGAGCACCGCACGCAAATGGTCGGCAAGCTCGTGGGTCAGGCCGCCTCGATCGATCCCCATCGATGCGTAGAGCACCTTGCTCGGCAGTTGAATGCACGAAAAGCCCAGCTCTCCCGCCATGCGAATGCGTTCCTCGACGGTCCCCTGCGGAAGGTCGTGCAAACGTACGCCCGGAGTAATAGCCCCCACGTTATTCACATCCCTTATGAGCGTTGATGCCCGGGGTGTATCCGCCAAACGGGTCCTCGATGGAGCACACGCCCGAGGGGGCGAGCGGATCGCGCTTACCGGCCAGCTTGTCGTGATGCATGGTCTCGATATAGGCAAGCACCAGCGGCGCCACACCCTTTGCATCATTTTTGACCACGGGCTCGCTCATGTAGTAATCAAACGTGCCCTCGCGGTGCGCGGTGTTTCCCAAGCCCGCAACCAGGCAGATGTTGTCGAGCGCCAGCTGCCCGTCATACTCGGACAGGCAGGTCTCGCAGATGCCGTCGAAGGCGCGACGGCCGTACTGGTAGTAACGCTCGCCCAGCACGCCCAGACGCACGCCCTTCATGATGGCGTTGGCAAAGATGGCGCTGCCCGACTCCTCCAGGTAGTTGGGGGCGATATTGGGCAGGTTGATAACCTGGTGCCACATGCCGGTCTTCTCGTCCTGATACGGCAGCATGGCGTCGATCAGATCGTGGAACATCTTGCGGATCTCGTCCTTCTCGGCCGACATCGAAGGCGGCATAAGCTCCCAGGTGTCGATGAGCGCCATGGCAAACCAGCCCTCGGCGCGCAGCCAGAAGTTAGCCGAAAGGCCGGTGACCGGGTCGCACCAGAACTGTTTGCGGCTCGCGTCGTAAGCGTGATAGTACAGACCGTTGAGGGGGTTGCGCATCAGGTCATGCACGACCTGGAACATATGGAAGCTGTCCGAGCAGGCACGACGGTTGTGGAAGCTCAGCTCGTACTGCATGTAGAACGGCTGCGCCATGTACATGCCATCGAGCCAAATCTGGTTGGGATAGACGGCCTTGTGCCAGAACACGCCTTCTTTGGTGCGCGGCTGGGTCTCGAGCTGGCGGTAGATGGTGTCCATGGCGGCACGGTACTTGGGCTTGCCCACCAGGTCATAGAGCTTGTAGAGGGTCTTGCCCGCATTGACGTTATCGAGGTTGTACTCCTCGGGGTTGTAATGCTTTATGGTACCGTCGTCCTGGACAAAGAAATCGATGTAGTCATCGGCGAAAGTCAGGTAGCGCTGCTCACCCGTGATCTCGTACAGTTCGATGAGCGCCTTGATCATGCAGCCGTCAATATAGTTCCAGGTGTTCTCCTTGCCGGCGCGAATCTTTTCGATATTCCAAGCCGGCGCCTGCGGCGTAGAGGTTTCGATCAACTGCTCGATATAACGGTCCAGGATTTGATTGCAACCCATTGCTGTCCCCTCTGACATAAACGATAGGTGAACGTTACCCCTAGTGTAACGCGAACGAGGAATATAGGGTGAACGTTAACCCTATATTCCTCGCGAACGGCAGACTTTTAGCGGCAAACGGCGGTGAGACCCGCGGCGATGCGATGCGCCAGGCGCTCATAGCCGGCAGGACTGTAATGCAGACCGTCCGGCATATAGAGCTCGCGGTGCTCCGGCAAAAACGGGCTGATACCGCTTTGCGCATACAGGTCAATCACCGGCACGGAGTAGCGGTCGCAGACCTCGAGCATCGCTCGCACGTAGGCGACCTGCGTCAACCCCAGGTGGTTGAGCTCGTCGCTTGCCGGGATATCCTTCTCGTGCTTGCCGCTCGTCTTGCACGGCGTCATAAACACGAGCTTTGCCCGAGGCGAGCGCGCCGTGATGGTACGGATCAGGTAATCGAGTGCACCATAGAACTCATGCACGTCCGTGCTACCGAGCTCTCCAAGCGGCACGTTGCGGCTAAAGTCGTTGACGCCGCCAAAGACGATGTAGATATCGGCCGCATCGTCGATACCGTCAAGGCGCTCGACAAACGAATCGGTACGGTCGGCCTTGATGGCGATACGCGAACCCTTGATGCCAAAGTTCTCGACGACCGCGCCTCCCAGCAACGCGCCCAAATGCGAGGTCCACGAGATGTCGTTGCCTCCCCCACCGCAGCCGTTGTCGCCCCAGGTCGTTGAGTCGCCAAAGCAGCAAATGGTCGATTCACTCAAACTCTTCGTTTCCATAATCTTCTCCTCATCCGCCCATCGGCGGTCATACAGGAACGTACCGTTTATTCGCAGCATGCCGAGGGGCTATGCACGGGCGCATTCCGCAACGTGCGAATCGAGCCATTCGATATCCTCGGCAAGATGTGTCACGCCCAGATGGTGTTCACCCGGACACACCTCGTGCCGCAGGCCATCTCTGCGACCCAGTAACTTGTAGGCATCGCGCACGATCTCGAGCTGCTCGTCAACATTTTTCAGCCCGCGCGAACCGTTCAGATGATCCTCTTCGCAGCTCTGCACCAACAGCGGGCGTGGCGCAATAAGCGAGGCAATATCGCCCATGTCGAGCAAGCGCCAAAGTCCGGGTGTGTAGTTGCAGCTGCAATTGCCGTTGAGGTGCAGCAGCGAATCATCGACACCGTACAGGTAGCCCGAGACAAACGTCTTGCATACGCGTGGGTCGAGCGCCGCCAGATACAGCGTCATGTATCCGCCGCCCGAAAAGCCAAAACAGCCCAGGTCGTCCATGGCAATGTCGCCGCGCGCCTCTAGGTAATCGATCAGACGCATGTTATCCCAGGCGTTGAGACCCGCAACGGTAAGTCCCAGCGGCTCGGCCATGCGCGCCTGGTTTAGGCACGTGCCGCGCAGAAAGCTGTTCTCGTCATCGCCCTGGCCCTTCCAGTCACGACGGTATCCCCAACCGCGTGCGTCGGGGCAGACGGTCACGTAACCCATGCGTGCCAAACGCAGACCGTAGTCGTAATTGAACTTACGCACGGCATCATCGACCGCCGGCACGCCCGCAACACCGGCTACGCTTGCAGCACCCGCTCCCTGATGGCCATGCGGGCAGATATAGCAACACTTGCGGCCGCACGCATCGAGCTTAGGCGACTGCGGCTCGAGCAGGTAGAACGGCATCCAAACGTCGCGCTCCACCTGCAGCATCGCATGGGTGCGCACGATGCCGCCGGCAACCCGCACGCGGCTGAGCTCACGAATCTCAATCGGGACGCGGTCCATAAGCGAAAGGCCCAAAACATCGTACAGACGAGTCCTGGTCGCAATCTTCCACGCCTCAAAATCTGCAGGAGTCTTGCCCGTAAAAGCAGCCGAACGTCCCTCGCGCTTCAGCCGGGCACGCAGCGCAGGCTCGTCTTCGCAGTACGTCTCGATGTGCACGGTGCGGCCATTGGCAGATAGCCCAGCCGTCTCAACCGCATCACCGTCGCCGCCCTCGGGATCCCAGCCATCCCCACCGGCAAGCACCTGCTCGCGAGCGTACCCGGCGGCAGCCATCACATCGAGTTTATTTGCCCACGGCACCCAGTCGGTAGTATCACCCGCCGGCCCATGCAGGATTGCGCCAGCATACTGCGCGCAGCTGTGCGCCGCCGGCTTATTCCAATCCCACCAGCCTTCGCGCTTGATATGTCGCCCCAGCCAGCAATCGATCAGCACAGTTTGCGCCCATTCGCGCCAAGGACGACCCAGGTAGACCGAATCCGGCGCCACGCCATCCGGAGCTGTAAACGAACAGCCGTGGAACACAAATCCGTACGGCTCGCCTTTAGGCGTGGAGGCTGCCGTTACATACCCGTTGACATCCATATCGCGATTGAGCGAGCGAATCTCGCACCCCTCAAAGTAGGCACGCGCGCCGCCAAAGATAAAGTCGACATCGCCCTCGATCCGGCAACGTCGAAAATACTGGCGCCCCACCCGGCGCGGCGCATACTGTTTGGGTCCTATAAACCCGCCCGGTTTGGCCTCATGCGGCGGCAGCGGACCCAAAAACAGTGTGTCCTGGTGCCCCTTAATGCAGCAGGCATCGACAACCAGACGGTCGCCATCGGCATACAGGGCAATCGCCTGACCGACCTCGCGCCCATCGCCCGCATCGTTTTCGATCGTGAGGTTCTCGAGCCGTACGTCGTCGGCATCGACCAAAACGGTATAGGTCCTAAACGTGCCGAGCGTGCCGTCCACGCCCGAGCCGTCCTCCGAAGGCATCTTGGCACCCAGGCTGCCC
Organism: uncultured Collinsella sp.; assembly: GCA_902494565.1. GTDB lineage: Bacteria > Actinomycetota > Coriobacteriia > Coriobacteriales > Coriobacteriaceae > Collinsella. Next base: position 39,396 of record CABUTN010000003.1, read on the forward strand.
ACGATACGCACGCTGTCGGCCGTCTCTCCCTCAATCGTCACATGCGAGCGATGAATCTCGACCCGCTCGCGATACTCGCCCGGATCGACGCGAATCATCACCGGTTGCTCGGCATCCGGATAGAGCTGATCGGCTGCCGCCAAGGCATCGGAAATCGTTGGATACGCTCCTGCCGCAGCCCTCGAAACGCGCAGCGTATAGATACTTTCGCTCATCGTCCATCACGCTCCCAGGAAGCGAACTGTTCAGGCCAGCCCTGAACTTGTGGCTGAATATGCTCGGCGCAGCCCTTAAATGCCGTTAGGGCCGTGGCGAGCGATGCCCCATGCTTTCCATGCGGAAAGACATGTAGGCTAAAGCCAATCCCGTGGTCGGCAAGAGCCTGCGCAAGAAGGAGGCTATTTTGAACTGGTACCGATGCATCCTCGGCGGTATGCCACAAGAACGTACGGGGGAAGCCCTCGCCCACCATATTCTCGATCGACAACTTTTGAGCCAAAGCGCCATCGGCACCCGTTAGGTGTTCAAATGAACCACGATGAGCATAGGCCCCCGAGCTTACGACCGGATAGCCCAAGCAAAGTGCGTCAGGCCGAATCGACTCAGGAGATGCCGCAATCGACTCTGCAAGCCAGGGTTGGTCCCAAAGCGCCCCGAGCAAGCCAACTAGATGCCCACCGGCCGAAAAACCCATGACCGTAATCCGATCAGGATCGACACAGTACTCTGCCGCATGGCCTCGGACGGTATCGACCGCCCGCGCGAGTTCTTGCAATGCCAGCGGATAGACAGCCGGAGCAACCGAGTAGTTCAGCACAAACGCTTGGTAGCCCATCGCCAACAAACGGAGCGCTACCGGCTCGCCTTCGCGCGGCGAAACGTGATCGTAGCCGCCTCCTGGCACGACCACAACTGCAGGCAGCGGTTTTAAAGCATAAGCATCTTCGGTCGGGGCAAAAACATAAGACGTAATCGTGGCAGACGAGCCATCGACCCCGACAGGAATCGTTTTATTGAGCATGTATTCCCTTTCACCATGATGCGTAGCGCAGCGCACACGGCCGTATCGCACAAGGGCTGCATTGCCGATTTATCCGACAATGCAGCCCTGGTCATCAACCCGAGTTAGGAACGGACAACCTTGTCGACGTTCTGGAGCTGCAGCTCCTCGCCGTCCTGGCCCTCGATCACCACATTTTGCAGGTCGAGCACCTTGACGTTTTGCGCAATGATGCCCTGACGCACCATGGGCTCAACGCCGCAGGCCATGGCCGGGACAAAGGGCTCGGCATCGTCGGCAAAGGTCACGTGAACGTCTTGGAACGTCAGACGCGTCACCTTGCTCTCGGGCAGACCCGTGATATAGGCCGCGGCAGCATGGCAGTTGGTGGCCTCGATATCGCAAAACGTCGTGGCACCAAAGCCGGGCGTGCGGTCGTCGACAGGCAGCGTCTCGCGAGACTGCACGTAATCGGTCTTGCCGTCCTTGTCGCAGAAGTAGAAGGAGTTGACCACGAAGGGCGTGAGCACCTCATCCATGCGAATGTGCTCAAAGGTAATGCCCTCGTTGACGGCATCCTTGCCGCGCCCGCGGCGGGTCTTGACGCGCAGGCCGCGGTCGGTGCGCTCAAAGAGGCACTTGCTCACGGTAAGGTCCTTGATGCCGCCGGCAGCCTCTGAACCCAGGACCACGGCGCCGTGACCATCGTGCATGTAGCAGTGAGAGATCAGCACGTCGTGCGTGGCGGGACGAAGCTCGGGCTCAATACCCAGCTTGCCGCTCTTGATGGCGATGCAGTCGTCGCCCACCGAGAACTGGCAGCCCAAGATGCGGACAAAGCCGCAGCTCTCAGGATCGAAGCCGTCGGTGTTGTGGGAGTTCTTGGGACCCTCGATGGACAGGCAGAGCGCATCGACGTGCTCGCACAGGATGGGGTGGATGTTCCACGCCGGGCTATTGCGCACGGTGAAGCCGGCCAAGCTCACGTTCTCACACTCGGATAGGAAGATCATGCGCGGGCGGGCGACCTCACGGCCCTCCTCCGGGCGAAAGATGTTCTTAAAGTCCTTGTTCCACCAGTTGTCCTCGGCAAAATCAGTCTGACCGTCGATCGCGCCGCGACCATAGATGCACACGTCGTGCACGCTCAGACCCGTAAAGGTAGAGCAGTAGGTCGAGAAGCTCTCGCCCTCCCAGCGGCCCAGGGGCAGCATATCGGTGCCGGCATACCCGGCACCCTCGTTGCCCGTGACCGTGCCCGGAATGTAGGCAAGCGAGGCACGATCGTGGCGGGCCAGCAGCACCGCTCCCTCGGCGAGCTCGATGTTGATATTGCTCTTAAGAAAGAGAGACTTGATGCGATAACTACCGGCGGGGATCAGCACGCGGCCACCCTTGGGGCAGGCCATGATGGCAGCCTGGATGTTGGTGGTGTCATCATGCTCGGCATCGCCCTTGGCGCCACAGTCGCGAACGTTGATGGTAAAGGGCTCAGCCGGCGTGGTGACACCTACGCTCAGCTCACGCTCGCCACAAACAAAACGAACCAGGTTGCGCTTGCCGGGGGTCAGGCCGTCGACATAGGTCTCGACCGTATTCGTGGTACCGGCGGGCTCGTCGTTGACAAAGATCTCCCACGTATCGGCACAGGTAAAGTAGCCGCCGTCGTCAAGCTCGATCACGGCCGCGCGGGCGTTGCGCCAGATAACGTTCGTCTCCATGGATTTCTCCCTCAAAAAGATGCTCTAAAGGCAAATTGTACGCTGTTGAAAAAGGGCCGTGCCTGCCGGCGGAATTCCGGTGGCACGGCCCTGTGATTTGGACGATATGTCGGCCTTACTCGGCGGGGGTTACGCTACCGTCCTGGAAGCCAACGTTGTTGTGGGCAAAGCAGTCCTCGTACTTAAAGCCGGAGAGCTCCTCGCAAAGCGCCTTGACCTCGGGCTTGACGTCGGCCATCTTGCCACCCTCCTTGACTCGGTGAATCTCGTCGCAAAGGACGTCGCACTGCTCCTTGTCGATCTTGATGCCGCGGGCAAGGACGGCCGCAAGCAGGAAGAAGCCGGCGCAGCCGATGATCATGTAGCCGCAGATATACAGAGGCACGGTAGCGGGCTGGGTCACGGCGTCGCTATTGCCGGCGGTCTGAATGAAGCCGGAGGCAGCAAGGACGATAGCCCACACGTTGACGGCGATAGCCTGGGCGATCTGCTGGCAGAGCTGCTGAGCGGAGCTGTAGATGCCCTCGCGACGACGCAGGGTGATGAGCTCATCGACATCGGGGATGTAGTTGAGCAGAACATCGGGCAGGTACTGGAAGCCGACGTAGAAGAACTTCCAGATGGCGAAGATGATGGGGTAGGCGATCATGGCGATGGCGACCGTGGAGGTGCCATTGATCTGACCAAAGGCGAAGTAGTTGTAGGCGATGATGCACGCAGCGCAACCGACATTTGCGAGGTACCAAGACTTGTGGAAGCCCTTCTTGGCCATGAGAGCGACCCAGATGGCGGTGCAGACGATAGCGACGACCTTGCCAGGCATCTCCATCACGGACTCGTAGGACTTAGGAATCTGCAGGCAGTAGACGATGAAGAAGGACAGGCAGGCAGACCAGCAGGCAGCAGCGAGCTTCGTGGAGACCTGTGCGTACAGGACCTTGCGGAAGGACTTGTTGCGGAAGGTGGAGATTACGTCGATGAAGAACTTCTTGATACCCTCGCCGACGCTCTCGATCTTCTCCTGAGCGACCTCCTCGGGGGTGTGCTCCCACGTGGACAGGTACACACAAAGCAGCGAGATTGCCATGACCGAAGCGTTGACCGTAGCGATGATGAAGTAGCTGAACGGGTTGGTCTCGCCGAAGGTGCCAAAGCCGAAGCCCACAAGTGCAGCCATCAGGAAGCCGGCGGCGTTACCAAAGAGATGCTTGTAGCCGGTGAGGTACGTACGCTCCTTAAAGTCGTCGGTCATCTCGATGGTAAGCGGCGACAGGTTGGCGGTGCAGAACGTGTACGCGACGTTGTAGATCAAGTACAGCACAAAGTAGTACGGGAAGCCAAACGGCGTAGCCACGAAGATGAGCGGCTCGGCGATCATCATCGGGATGGCCAGCAAGATCCAGAAACGACGACGACCAAAGATGCGGCCAATCTTGGTGGCATAGAAGTTATCGGCCACAAAGCCCATCAGCGGGCAAAGAATAGCGTTGACATAGATGGCAAACGAGCTGATCAGTGCAGCCTCGCCTGCGGACAGGCCACACTCCGTGGACAGGAACAGCACCATGTAGCTGTGCGTAAAGGTCAGGGCACCGGAATTGAGCATACCGCCCATACCAAAGCCCAAGCGCGTCCAGAATGTGATCTTACGCTTTTTTCCGATCTTATTAGTCATCGAGCTCCCTCTCTTTTCTCGATTGTCTTGCAGCAAGACATTGGAGTCCACACTGACATCTGTCTGCCCAGCGTTCAGGGTGAACGTTTAGTTAGATTATGCGCGATTGCTTATGACAGGTGAACGTTCACCTGCATATTATCCCCGAACGGTCGATTTTTACCGCCGAACGGACACAATTGAGATCCTCACACCTATTTTCTGCTGGTAAGGGTGCCATGCTGGACAGCCATGAGATAGGTGAACGTTTATCAGATTTTCCAACATATTCACTTAACCACGAAGCGAAAAAGCCCCGCCGGGATCACTCCCAACGGGGCAGACGACATAGCGCTATGTTTGGGCGCACTTGCTGCTACAAGCAGACGCCGTCCTTCCAGATACTGATCTCGTGACAGCCACGGCGCTCGGCACTCGTGAGCTTACCGCTCGCCGTCTGTAGCACCAGCTGGTACAAATCGCGGGCGGCCTCGTCGAGCGTGCGCTCACCCGTGGCAATCACGCCGGCGTTAAAGTCCATCCAGTTGGCCTTGTGGTCGCACAGACGCTGATTGGTGAACACCTTGAGCGTAGGCGCCGGCGCGCCAAACGGCGTGCCGCGTCCAGTCGAGAACAGAATCACGTGGCAGCCAGCAGCCGTCAACGCCGTGGTGGATACCATGTCGTTGCCCGGGCCGCACAGCATGTTCAGGCCATGCTTGGTGACCTGACCGGCATACGGCAGCACGTCGACGATGGGTGCAGAGCCACCCTTCTGCACGCAGCCGCAACTCTTGTCCTCGAGCGTGGTAATACCGCCGTCCTTGTTACCGGGACTCGGGTTCTCGTAGACCACCTCGCCATGGCTAATAAAGTAGTCCTTAAAGCCATTGAGCATGTCGGAGGCAGCGTTAAAGACCTGCTCGTTCTCGCAACGGTCAAGCAGGATGCTCTCCGCGCCAAACATCTCGGGCACCTCGGTAAGCACCGACGTGCCGCCGCGGGCGACGACCATATCGCTCACGCGACCGATCGTGGGGTTGGCGGTAATGCCCGAAAGGCCGTCAGAGCCGCCACACTTAAGACCAATGACCAGCTCGGAGGCCGGAATGGGCTCACGCTTTGCTTGCTTGGCCAGGTCAGCCAGCTCGGACAGAATCTTGTGCCCCTCGATCTGCTCGTCGGCGACGTCCTGGCAGGTGAGGAAGCGGACGCGCTCGTGGTCGAAGTCACCGAGCTCGTCGAGCACCTGCTGATGCGTGCAGTTCTCGCAACCGAGCGACAGGAATAGCACGCCGGCCGCATTAGGATGACGCGAGAGCGCCACCAGCAGACGACGCGTCTGGGCATGGTCGGCGCCGGTCTGCGAGCAGCCAAAGGGATGCGGGAAGTAGTAAACACCCTCCAGCGAGCCATCGACCAGATCCTGGGCCTGCTCACACATGGCACGGGCGACTTCGTTGACACAGCCGACCGTGGGGATGATCCATAGCTCATTACGCGTCGCGGCACGACCGTCGGCGCGGCGGAACCCCATAAAGGTCTCGGGCTCAACCGACTCAACGACCGGATGCGTGGGGTTGTAGGTGTACTCGACCTCGCCCGAAAGGTTGGTCTTCACATTGTGCGTGTGGAGCCACTGACCGGGCTGGACATCGCCCGTCACGTGTCCGATAGGAAGGCCGTACTTAATGACGTCCTCGCCGGCGGCAATCGAGCGCACAGCCATCTTGTGGCCTTGCGGAATATCCTCCGCGGCCACGACCTCGCCCACCCCGGGAACCGCGACGGCGGTGCCCTTGGCAAGCGGCGACAGCGCGACGATCACGTTGTCGGCCGGATTGATCTGGATAGTGTTCATTGCAAATGGTCCTAACCCTACAGGTTGAGCAGAAGTCGAGACGCGGGCACGCCGTCCCGCGCCCGCGTCTGCGCCGGAAATTTACGCCTGAGCGTTGGCGAAGGCCTGCTTGGCACCCTCGGTGCGCACGACGGCGAGCGCACTGACGACAAACTCCTCAAGACCGGCGATCTGCGTAAGGTCCTCGCCCCACATCTGCTCGTTGGTGAGCACATCGTGCACCAGCTGGGCATCGTCGGTGCCGGCATGGGCGGCGTAGAAGTCGAGCACGAAGGCGTCGTCCTGAGCGGTGTACTCGGTGCCGTCGGAGCGACGCAGGTGCAGGCCGTCGCCCTCGCGGGACACGAGCTCCTGCGTGTAGAAGGAGATGAGCGTAGCGAGGCTCGTCGCCAGACACTTGGGCAGGTTGCCGGTCTCGGCAACGTAGTCCTTGAGCGTGGGCAGGTCACGAGCGCGCCACTTAGCCGTGGAGTTGAGGCAGATGGAGAGCAGCGCATGATCAATAAACGGGTTGTCGAAGCGGTTTTCGACGGCGGCGGCAAAGGCCTTGCAGTCCTCGACATCCAAGTCGGCGGCAAGCGTCGGAATGACCTCGTCGTAGAGCATGGTGTTCATGAAGCCGCGAACGGTCTCGTCATGCATGCAGTCGCGCACGATATCAAAGCCGGCAACCCAAGAGCCCGGAACAAAGGCGGTATGGGCACCGTTGAGGATGCGGACCTTGCGCTTTTTGTACGGGGTGACGTCGGGAGTCACAAAGACACCCGGAAGACCAGCCTTCACAAAGGGAAGCTTCTCGGCAAGCGACTCGTCGCCCTGGATGCCCCACATCTGGAAGGGCTCGCGCACGGCCAGGAAGGGATCCTCGTAGCCCAGACGCTCAGCCACCGCGGCGGCCTCGGATGCGTCGCGGATACGGCCCGGCACGATGGTGTCGACGAGCGTGGTGCAGACGGTGCAGTCGTTGGCCATCCACTGCGCAAACTCGTCCTCCCAGCCCCAGTCGCTCACATACTGGTTCATGATGCGCAGCAACTCCTCGCCGTTGTGATCGATGAGCTCGCAGGCGAGGACGATGACGCCCGGCTTACCGGCAGCCCAGCGGGTGTGGAGCACCTGGGCAAGCTTGGCGGGGAAGCTCGCAGGTGGCATGTCGTCGGCCTTGCAGGACGGGTCATAGGCGATACCGGCCTCGGTGGTGTTGGAGACGATGATCTCTAGGTCGTCGGAGACGGCGACCTCCATCATGGCGCGGTAGTCGTCCTCACGATACGGGTTAAGGCAGCGGCTGCAGGCGCTGATCACGCGGGACTCGTCAACCGTGTTGCCGTTCTCCTTGCCGCGCACCAGCACGGTGTACAGGTCGTCCTGGGCATTGATACCGTCGGCAAAGCCAAAGGCACCGTTGATGGGCTGCACCATGACGACCTTGCCGTTCCAGCCGGTGGCCTCGTTGCCCATGTCAAAGAAACGGTCGACGAAGGCGCGCAGGAAATTGCCCTCGCCAAACTGCAGAACCTTCTCGGGAGCATCCTTGGGCAGCAAATAGCCCTTGTAGCCGATCTTCTCGAGCGCATCGTAGCTGATGTTCTCCATCTATGTGTCTCCTTAGATGTTTGTTAGCGTGCAAGCAAAACGGGGCTCCGCGTGTGGCAACGGCGCCCAGGGTTCGATGTGATTCGATGCGGGCTTAGGCCTCGTCGGTGTCCAGGTCAAAGCCAAAGTAGCGGACCGCATTGTTGTAGCTGATGTCGCGCACGATACTGCCCAGCAGCTCCATGTCGGCCGGGTACTTGCCCTGCTCGACCCACTCGCCGATCACGCTGCACAGCACGCGACGGAAGTACTCGTGGCGCGGATAGGACAGGAAAGAGCGGGAGTCGGTAAGCATGCCCACAAAGTTGCCCAGGACGCCCTCGTTAGCCAGAGCCGTGAGTTGCTCGCGCATGCCGACCTCGTTGTCGTTGAACCACCAGGCGGAGCCGTTCTGGATCTTACCGGCGGTCGGAGCCTCCTGGAAGCAGCCCATGACGGTATCGATCATGGTGTTATCGATGGGGTTCAGGCTGTACAGAATGGTCTTGGGCAGGCCGCAGGTCTCCTGAATGGAGTTGAGGAAATCGGCAAGCTGGTCGGACGGCGTGTAGTTGGAGATGCAATCGTAGCCGGTATCGGGACCGAGCTTGGCAAACATGGCGCGGTTGTTGTCGCGCTTGCAGCCAAAGTGCAGCTGCATGGCCCAGCCCAGACGGACATACTCGCCGGCAACGAACTGCATAAAGGCAGTCTTGTACTTGAGGACCTCTTCCTCGGTAAGCGGCTCGGCAGCCAGACCCTTGGCAAAGATAGCCTCGATCTCGTCGGCGGTAGCCGGGACGTACATAACGTAGTCGAGTGCGTGGTCGGAGGCGCGGCAGCCCAGCTCGTGAGCAACGTCGTAGCGCTTGGAAATGGCAGCCTTCATGCCCTCAAAGTCGCTGACCTCGACGCCGGCAACCTCGGAAAGGTGCTTGCAGTAGTCGGCAAACTCCTGGCCGCGCTCGATGCGCAAAGCGGCATCGGGGCGCATGGCGGGAACGACCTGAACGTCAAAGCTGTCGTCGGCGGCAATCTTCTTGTGCCACTCAAAGCTGTCGGCGGGGTCGTCGGTAGTGCAGATCATGCGGACGTTGGACTGCTTGATCAGGTTGCGGCAGGTGAAACTGGCCTCGGCGAGCTTGGCGTTGGCAAGGTCCCAGACCTCCTGGGCAGTCTTGCCGTTGAGGACGCCCTCGTAGCCAAAGTAGCGCTTAAGCTCCAGGTGGCTCCACTCAAAGACGGGGTTGCCAACGCAGCGACCCAGGGTCTCGGCCCACTTTTGGAACTTCTCGCGAGCAGGGGCGTCGCCAGTGATAAAACGCTCGTCGACGCCGTTGGCACGCATCAGGCGCCACTTGTAGTGGTCGCCGCCCAGCCAAACCTCGGTGATGTTCTCGAAACGCTTGTCCTCCCAAATCTCCTTAGGAGAAATGTGGCAGTGATAGTCGACGATGGGCATGCCCTCGGCAAAGTTGTGGAACAGCTCCTCGCCGGTCTTGGTGCTCAGCAGGAAATCCTGATCGTCCATGAAGTTTTTCATCAAACAACCCCTTTGTTTGCGGAGCGGGCGCACAATACGCTCGTCATCCTCTAGGTGAACGTTCACCATACTAATCCATTACGACTCAAAAGGTGAACGTTCACCTAACAACCATGGGGTGAACGGTAGGTTTTGCCCGTTCAACGGTTGCCGGAGCTGTGACTTGCATGCATTGCGGACCGGTTGGCGTCCCCGAACACCGAACTTGAGCGCTTTTGCTCAGGTGGGTCATGTCCCGACGTACATTTTTGGGAGTATTCAGCATTGGAGCGCGCCGTGCGCCATCCTCAGCGTCCTATTTGGAACGCAGATAGCGCCCGATCGGCATAAAAAGTGCCCCCGATGGCAAATTACGCCATCGGGGGCACTTAAAACAGTCGTTCTGCACCTCATTCAGGGCATGCCAATGCTGAATACTCCCAAAAATGCACGTCGCAAGAGGGGGTACCTGCTCAATCGGCTAAATACCCGCAAGTTCGCAGTAGCGGTCGACATTGCTGGCAAATACCATCTCGACGGCACCCTTCTGGACGGGCACCGTCGGGGTCCTTCCCCACAGCAGATAATCGCCCAGCGTCTTAGCGCCGCGATATGCCAGGCTCGTCGGGTCCTTATAGACAATATTGGTAAAGATACCGCGGCGCAAGGCCAGAGCACTTTCGGGAAACAGGTCGTTGCCGATCACCATGACCTGACCGGCCTTGCCGGTCGAGACGAGCGCGTCGGCAACCACTTCGGAACCAACGGCAAAAACGCTACAGATAAGTTCGGGGGCGTCCGGCGCACTCAAGCGCTTTTCGAGCTCATGCTCGAGTTGTTTGACTTGCGCATGGGCACCTGCAAGATCCTCAACCTGCCATGGAATATCACGTTCGCGCAGGTAATTGTGGAAGGCGCGGGCGGTTAGATAGTGCGAATCGGTATATGGGTCGCCTGTCAAAAGGAGCACGCGGGCGTCGGCCCCAGAAGCATGGACCAGGTTTGCCGCCTGCTCGGCCATAAGGCTGCCTGCCGTCGAATAATCGGCCAAGCTCGCACCCAAACGATTCAAATGCGGACGGTCGCCGTCGACAAGCTCAATCGTCACGCCCGCCTCGGCGATCTGCCCCAAAAGCTCAGTCGCACGATCGTCGCCCGGCGCATAGGCGAGCAAGCCATCAATCTTCTCGCCCACCTGCAGACGCTCGTCGATTTGCTCGAGTGCATCAGCGTAGCCGCCCACGCCAAATTCAACGCGCTCAACCGTAATGCCCCGGTCGATGACCTCCTGTTCAAAGCGATTGCAGCCTTCCCACAGGTAACGGAAAAAGTACGCTCCCTCGCGCGATGCGCGGGGCAGGCAAAACACCAGATTGATATCCTTGCGGCGCAGGCTTGAGGCACTTGTGTTGCGGTGATAGCCCATGGCCTCGGCCTTAGCGTTCACCTTGGCGCGCACGGATTCGCTCACGCCGGCCTTTCCCGTCAGAGCCTTGTGCACGGTATTGATGGAAACGCCAAGCTCGGCGGCTATGTCCTTCATGGTTACGCGAGCGCTCATGCGGTTACTCCGTTATAGATAAGTTGCCAATTAATAGTCCAGTTAACGATACCCCAAAAATACTCTTCGACTCGCCGTGCTCTCCCTCAAATGCACAAAGCGCCCCGCGAACGGATGCCCGCGGAGCGCTTGGATGTCCGGACCTTATTTGATACCGCGGCCCAAGTCTTCGGCGATTTTGTCCACGCCCTTAAGTGCGGCGCACGTCTTTTTGTTGGAGCAATGCCCGGTGCAAACGCCACCCTGAGCGCAGTCGGCGCAGGTGCCCTTGCGGTAGATGCGCACGCACACGGCGACAAACGCAATACCGATAACAGCCAGTACAACAATATCGATAGGTGCCATAACAAGCCTCCTCTAGTTAACCACCACTTACTTTACCCCATTCTCCACCTACCAAAAAGGGACAGGTTTATTTTGGTCGGTTTTATCTGCGGAAACGCCACATCTCCCCTACCAAAAAGCCCGAGTGTCACTGAGACACCCGGGCTCGTGGAAAGGGGTTGATCCTTATTCGGACTTAGGCGGAAACTGCAGCGGAAGCAGTGTTGGTCTCGTCCTCGTCGGTCCAAGCGTGCTTGGGCATAGGACGGAAAATCTGGAAGAGCATCGCGACCAGCAGCACGATAGCCACAACCGTCCAGAAGCCAAACTGCCCAAGGACAAGCAGGTTATAGAACTGGTTGATGAACAGGCCGATCACCCAAGCGAAGGCGCACTCGTAGCCGAGGGCAATCGCGGTCCACTTGCCGGAATCCATCTGGTTGCGGATGGTACCCATAGCGGCAAAGCACGGAGCGCACAGCAGGTTGAAAGCGCCAAAGGCAACGCAAGCGCCCATGGTCGGGAACATGCCGGCGAACGCGGTCCACAGGCTCGGATCGGTCTCGGCGGCATCGGCAACGGACAGCAGCGAGCCGGCGGTGGCGACGACGTTCTCCTTGGCGACGAGGCCAGAGACGGTCAGTGCGGTTGCCTGCCAGGTGCTAAAGCCGAGCGGGGCGAAGATCCAAGCGACCAGGTTGCCCAGCATGGCGAGCACGGAGTAGTCCATGAACTCCTCGGGGATGCCCTCCATAGCAGGCAGGAAGCCAAACGTGCCGTTGTAGCTACCAAAGTTGGAGAGGAACCACACCACGACAGTGGACGCGAAGATGACCGTGCCGGCCTTCTTGATAAAGGCCCAGCAGCGCTCCCAAACGTGCAGTGCCCAAGAGCGGATCGCCGGGAAGTGGTAGGCGGGAAGCTCCATAACGAACGGCGTCGGGCGACCGGCGAAAAGCTTGGTCTTCTTGAGCATGAGGCCCGAAGCGATGACGGCAAAGACGCCCAGGAAGTAGAAGAGCGGGCTAATCCACGCCGCGGTGGTGGAAGAGTCGCCGATGATGGAACCCATGAGCAGGGCGATGATCGGCAGCTTAGCGCCGCAGGGGATGAACGTGGTAGTCATGACCGTCATGCGGCGGTCCTTCTCGTTCTCGATGGTCTTGGTGGCCATGACGCCGGGGACGCCGCAGCCCGAAGACACGAGCATAGGAATGAAGGACTTACCGGACAGGCCAAAGCGGCGGAACACGCGGTCCATGATGAAGGCGACGCGGGCCATATAGCCGCAGTCTTCCAGGAAGGACAGCATAACGAACAGCAGGAACATCTGCGGCACAAAGCCGAAGATGGCGCCCAGGCCGCCAACGATACCGTCGCAGACCAGCGAATCGACCAGGCCGCCGTCCTCGGTGCCACCCGCCACGAGGGCATCGTGCACCATGGTGGTGATACCCGGGACATAGGGGCCGTACTGTGCCGGGTCGACCGAGTCGGCGTCGTCACCCGCGGCCTCGACAGCCGCGTCGTAAGCGTCGCGGCCCTGACCGAGCACATACCAACCGTCGGTGCCAAAGAGCTGGTCGTTGGTGAAGTCGGTCACCGTGCCGCCCAGGGTGGAAACGGCGATGTAGTACACGCAGAACATGATGACCACAAAGATCGGCAAGCCCAGGATACGGTTGGTAACCACACGGTCGATCTTCTCGGAGGTGCTCATCTTGGCCGGGGCCTTGGTGAGGCACTCATCGATGATGTGCGCGATGACGCCATAGCGCTCACCGGTGATGATGGACTCGGCGTCGTCGTCGCAGTCCTGCTCGCACTGGGCGACCAGCTCCTCCACGCGAGTGGCCTTCTCCTTGGTGAGGTTGATGAGCTTGCAAGCGTCCGCATCACGCTCAAACAGCTTGACGGCGTAATAGCGACGCTTGTTGGCGGGAACGCTCGCCGGCAGGTTGTTCTCGATGTGGTCCAGAACGTCCTCGATGGAGGAATCGAACTTGTGCTCCGGCACCTGGCCCTTGGAAGCAGCAGACTTCTTAACCTGCTCGAACAGCTCCTTGATGCCCTTGTTCTTAAGAGCGGAGATCATCATAACCGGGCAGCCGAGCTTCTTGGAGAGCTTGTCCGCGTCGATCTTATCGCCGTTCTTCTCGACCAGGTCGGCCATGTTGAGGGCAACGACCACGGGCAGGCCGGTCTCGATAACCTGAAGCGCCAGGTACAGGTTACGCTCGAGGTTGGTGGCATCGACGACTTGGACGACAACATCGGGCTCGCCGCTCATGAGGTAATCGCGCGAGCATTGCTCCTCGGGGCTGTAGGGGGAAAGCGAGTAGATGCCAGGGAGGTCCGTGATGGTAACGTTCTTGTCGCTTAGGAGCTTGGCCTCCTTTTTCTCAACCGTGACGCCGGGCCAGTTGCCAACGTAGCCGTTGGCGCCGGTGATCAGGTTGAAAAGCGTGGTCTTGCCGCAGTTGGGGTTACCCGCCAGCGCGACATGGATCTGAGAATCCGCCATTCAATCCTTCTTCCTTGTGTGCCTGCGCTGCTTTCTCCGCGCAGGCTGGATAATGTGCTTCAAAGATGCTGCATTAAGTTAGAAAAACCTAACTTTATCTGCAGAAATATGCGCCGCGAGTCCTTACTGGACCTCGACGACGGCGGCCTCCTCCTTGCGGATGGAAAGCTCGTAGCCGCGCACGTTGATCTCGACCGGATCACCGAGCGGTGCAACCTTCACGACCTTGAACGAAGTGCCCTTGATGAGCCCCAGGTCCATAAGGTGGCGGCGAAGCGCACCCTCACCGTGAAGCTTGACGATGGTGGAGCTCTCGCCCACCTTAACGTCACCCAACGTCTTCATTTACTTGTCCCCCTTTCAGTGCGTACAGAAATACCGTCGACTAACCGACGGTCATGATGTGCATGGCAACCTTGGAATCGATACCAAAGCGTGCGCCCAGCACAGTGACGATGATATTGGCGCCACTCGAGCTCACCACGTGGATTTCGTTGCCCTCGACAAAGCCGAGGTCCTTGAGGTGGTGCTTCATATCCTCATTGCCCTTTACACGAGACACGCGCACGGTTTCGCCCGCTTTTACCATCGAAAGCGGCATTGCCGGCATCTGCGGTCCGCAAGACATGACTGGGCTCCTAACATCGATTCGTCCTTCACATCGACGCAGCAAAAGTTAACCACGCCTATGTTCGCTTTAGTAAACTAACACGTGGTTAACTTTTTGGAAAGGGTCCCCATCCAGATTTCGAAAAAGTTTCCCATACGAAACAAAGGCACCGCAAAGACCATCTCTTTGCAGTGCCTATTGATACCAATTTATGCAACAGAGGGGACTGCCCCTTTGTCACATTGTTGAGGTTAAAGCGAGAGGTTTCTGATCGACGTGACGCAGGAGGCCTCATCCACGCCCGAAACACGGAACACGACGTCTTCGCCACATTCGCCGCAGAGTGCCATGAGCCCTATAACGTCGCGGCCATCCGTGTGGCGATCGCCGATACTGACTGACACGTCGCTACGATGCTTGGCAATGATGTCATAGAGCAGCGCAACCGGGCGGGCATGTAATCCCAACGGATCTTTAATCGTCTTTGTAAACTCGACCATGTCCCCTCCCACGACATCGCACATTCGGCCGGCAAACCCAGCCACGTGGTAGTTATTGTACGTTACCGGCGCACCCCCGTTCCACAAAAAACGAGGGAAGGCACGCGTCCTTCCCTCGTTACGGGCAATATGTAGCCGCTCGCCTACATCAGGCGCAGGCTGACGTCCTTGAGCTGGGCGCCACTAACGGCACTTGGGGCGCCCGACATAAGGTCGGAGCCGCTGGCCGTCTTGGGGAACGCCATGACGTCGCGGATAGAGTCGGAACCGGTGAGCAGCATGCACACGCGGTCCAGGCCCAGAGCAAAACCACCCATCGGGGGTGCACCAAACTTGAGCGCCTCCATGAGAAAGCCGAACTGCGACTCGGCGCGCTCCTCGGTAAAGCCCAAGAGCTTGAGCATGGACATCTGCATCTCGGCGTTGTGGATACGCATACCGCCGCCACCAGCCTCAAAGCCGTCCATGACAAAGTCATAGGTGCACGAACCGGCTGCCAGCGGATCGGCCTCGATCTTGGCGATATCGGTCTCGGTCGGCAGGGTAAAGGGCTGGTGCTCGGCTGCATAGGCCTTGCGGTCCTCATCCCAGTGGAACAGCGGGAAGTTGACAACCCACAGGAAGTCGTGGCCCTCGCGCTTGATCTCGAGCGCGTTGGCCATGTGGGAACGCATGCCGCCCAGGATCTCGTCGGAGAGCAGGCGCGGGCCGGCGGCGAACATCACAAGGTCGCCGGGCTCGACGTCCATGCGCTCGCGCAGAGCCGCCATCTCCTCGTCCGAGAAGAACTTGACGATGGGGCTATTGATGGAGCCGTCCTCGCGGAAGGCGATCCAGGCCAGGCCCTTGGCGCCAAACGTGGAGGCCACGCCGGCAAGCTTATCGATCTTGGCACGTGCCCAGGCACCGGCGCCCTTGGCGTTGATGGCCTTGACGACAGAGCCCTCCTCGTTTGCGGCAGTCGCAAAGACCTTGAACTTGGAGTTGGCAAAGATGTCGGTCAGGTCGACCAGGTGCATACCGTAGCGGGTATCGGGCTTGTCGGAGCCATAGGTGTCCATGGCATCCCAGTAGTTCATGCGACGCAGCGGCGTGGGCATCTCGACACCCATGCGACCGAAGGCATCGGCAAGAACCTCTTCGAGCGCGCTCATGACATCGTTCTGGTCCACGAAGGACATCTCGATATCGACCTGGGTGAACTCGGGCTGACGGTCGGCACGCAGGTCCTCGTCGCGGAAGCACTTGGCAACCTGGTAGTAGCGCTCGACGCCACCGACCATGAGCAGCTGCTTCAGGAGCTGCGGGGACTGCGGCAGGGCGTAGAAGTTGCCCGGCTGGATGCGGCTGGGGACGATGAAGTCGCGGGCGCCCTCGGGCGTGGACTTGAACAGGGAGGGCGTCTCGACCTCCATGAACTCACGGTTGTGCAGCGCCTCGCGAATGGCAAAGGTAAAGTCGGAGCGCAGCTTGAGGTTGGCCATCATCTCGGGACGGCGGAGGTCCAAATAGCGATAGCGCAGGCGGGTATCCTCGCTGGTCTCGATGCCGTCCTCGATCTGGAACGGCGGGGTGACGGACGTGTTGAGCACCTCGGCGTGGTCGGTCAGGACCTCGATCTCGCCGGTCGCGAGCTTAGTGTTGGTGGTCTCCTCGCCACGGGCGCGCACGACGCCGTGGATCTTGATGGGCCACTCGGGACGCATGGTCTCGGCGATCTTAAAGGCATCGCCGTCGGAGTGCTCGGGGTCGAAGGTGAGCTGCGTGATGCCCTCGCGGTCGCGAAGGTCACAGAAGATAAGGCCGCCGTGGTCGCGGCGACGGCTCACCCAACCGGTCAGGGTGACCTCTTCGCCCACGTTCTCGAAGCGAAGCTCGCCGCAGGTACGGGTGTGCATGGAATGCTCGTCAATGGGACGGGTCTGGCTCATACCAGTGATCCTCCTTTATGGATCTGTGCCGCCCCGTGTCGTTCCGGGCGGCGTCGTACAGATTTGCCCAGCCTGCGTAAACCGCGCAGCCGGACATGGCGTTCTATCTTATCGCACCCGCGTCAATGTGCCGCGAAAAAGTAGCTCTTGCCCAAAGACTTGACGGAGACGAAACAATTGACGCACCGTGGCCGTCGCCCAGGCGTGCGGCGTGCGACAATGTGCCCCAATACAACTGCACTCGGAAAGGCCCGCCATGACTGCACGCCTCATCGTTATGGATATCGACTCCACGCTCATCAACCAGGAAGTTATCGACCTGTTGGGCGAGGAGGCCGGCGTAGGCGAGCAAGTGGCGCAGATCACTGAGCGCGCCATGCGCGGCGAGCTCGACTTTAAGCAGGCGCTCGAGGAACGCGTGGGGCTGCTTGCCGGCTTGGATGAGAGCGTGTTCGAGCGCACGTTTGAGCGCGTGACGTTTACCCCTGGCGCGCTGGAGCTTGTGCGCTCGGCGCACAGCAAGGGCTGGAAAGTCGGCGTGGTAAGCGGCGGCTTTCACGAGGTCGCCGACAAGATCGTAGCCGCCGCGGGCATCGACTTTTGCCTGGCTAACCGCCTGGAGGTCGTGGACGGCAAGCTCACCGGTAAGCTGGCGGCAGACATTGTAACCAAGGAGTCCAAGCTCATCCAGCTGCTGGACTGGGCAGTTGAGTGCGGTGTCGACATGGCCCATACCGTGGCAATCGGCGACGGCGCCAACGATATCCCCATGATTCAGGCCGCGGGCACGGGCATCGCATTTTGCGCCAAGCCCAAGACGCGCGAGGCCGCCCCGTTTGCCATCGACGAGCGCAACCTGATGCTCGCCATGGACATCATCCTGCGTGACTAGTCGATCCGCCTAACAATTGAATCAGTCTGTCCTATAGTTTCCGAACAATTTTGTCTTAGTGTTCGGAAACATACCCTTTGAGTGCTAGACTTTGCGCCGTCGAAGGGAACATATATGGATAAGCGAGATCTTGAGCAATTGCTGAGCGATGTTGCCGGCGGAGCTGTCACCCCGGCCGTCGCCCTCACGCGCATCCAGACGGCGCCAACCGCCGATTTGGGTTTTGCACAGCTCGATCTTTCGCGCGGAGTGCGCCAGGGAGCCGGCGAGGTTGTCTACGGTGCCGGTAAAACCGCCGAGCAGATTGCCGCCATTATCGAAGCACTGCGCGATGCCGGCCAGGAGCGCATCCTGGTCACGCGCCTGGATGCCGAAAAAGCAGCCCGTACCTCGGAGCTTCTCGACAACGACATCGACCTGGGATATGTCCCGGACGCACAGCTCGCCCTCGTGGGCGGCAATCCCTCCCCTACCGGCAACGGACGCATCGTTGTCGCCTGCGCCGGCACGAGCGACTTACCCGTCGCCGAAGAAGCCGCGTTGACGGCCGAGTTCTATGGCAACGAGGTCGACCGCCTCTACGACGTGGGTGTCGCCGGCCTGCACCGTCTGCTCGCGCATGCCGAGGAACTTGCCCAGGCACAGGTGGTCATCGCCATCGCCGGCATGGAGGGCGCACTGGCGAGCGTTGTCGGCGGCCTGGTGAGCTGTCCGGTCATCGCCGTTCCCACCAGCGTGGGCTACGGCGCGAGCTTTGGTGGCGTAGCCGCGCTACTCGCCATGCTCAACTCCTGCGCCAGCGGCGTATCGGTCGTCAATATCGATAACGGCTTTGGCGCCGCCTACCAGGCAAGTCTTATCAATCATCTGAGCGCCGGCACACCCCGCACCCGTTAAGGAGCATTTCATGTCCAATCATCAACATACGCTTATCATCGACGGCACCTCGGGTATCAGCGGCGATATGACCGTCGCGGCCCTGCTCGACCTGGGCGCCAGCGAGGAGCACCTGCGCGAACAGCTCGCCACGCTGCCGGTCGACGGCTTTTCGATCGCCGCGACGCGCGTAAACAAGCACGGCATCGATGCCTGCGATTTCGATGTCCAGCTTGCAGAGGAGCTCGAGAACCACGATCACGATATGGCCTGGCTCTACGGCAACGAAGTAGCTGCCGAGCACACGCACGAGCATGATCACCACCATCATGACCATGGCGAGCACGAACACGAGCACACACATGACCATGAGGCCCACGGCCATGGCCACGTGGGCCATCATCACGCCCACCACCATCACCATCGTTCTTTGGCGGACGTCACCGCCATCATCGACGGCTCGCAGCTAAGCGATGGCGCCAAGCGTCGCGCCCTCGCCATCTTTACCGCACTCGCTGCAGCTGAGGCTAAAGCTCACGGCAAAACGCCCGAGACCGTCATGTTCCACGAAGTGGGCGCCGTCGACTCCATCGTCGACGTCTGCTCGGTCGCCATCTGCCTCGACGACCTGGGCATCGAGGATATTGTCGTCGAGTCGCTCTCCGAGGGCCACGGCACCATCCGCTGCGCCCACGGCCTCATGCCCATTCCCGTCCCCGCTGTCGTCAACCTATGCCAGGCGGGCAATATCGCCCTCACGCCCGCACCGGTCGCCGGCGAGCTCGTGACGCCCACGGGCGCCGCCATCGTCACCGCGCTGCGCACGTCCGACCAACTGCCCTCACGCTACCACATCGAAGCCGTCGGCTACGGCGCCGGCAAGCGCCCCTACGAGGGTTGCTCCGGCACGCTCCGTTGTCTGCTCGTTCACGTGGATGCATAGCCATGGATGCCCGCAAAGAAAAAAGCCGCGCTGCCATCGTTGCGGCGTTCTCCGAGCTGCTACGCGAAGAGGACTACGGCAAGATTACCGTCGGCGACATCATCGCGCGCGCTCACGTAGGCCGCGCGACATTCTACGGCCTCTTTAAGAGCAAAGACGACCTACTGTCCGAGCTCGTGAGCGACATCTGCGCCCACGCCCTCGACGACGATGGCACGCCGCTCGACGACCCACTCGTGCAGGTCGAACATATCCTCAACAACCTCTGGGAGCGCCGTCAGGGCGTACGCGCCCTCGTAGCCGGCGCCGGCTCACGCGTCTTCGCCGACTGTCTCCGCAAGACCATCATGTCACGAGCAGCCGAAACCGTCCCCGTCGACCCCGCAGGCCCCGCCGGCACCATGGACCGCAGTTTCCTACTACACCACATAGCCTCAAGCTTCGTAGGAATGGTCCAATGGTGGGCCTGGCACAACTTCCAAGCAGATAAGGCCGATGTGGCAAAAGATTACCTATCAGCCATAAAACCCCTCTTCAACTAAGTAAGTAAGCCTCTCATCCCAAAGCACCGCCCCACCCCAAGGCGCCACGCATCCCAAAGTGTCACTCGCACCTCAAAGCGCCTAACAACAAAGTGCCCACCACATCCAAATTCAGATATATATGTTGGTTGCTTGTTTGAACGCAACTGGATTCCCGCAGGGTCCGGCATAGGTTAACTTTTCGCCGCACTCCGCAGGACGCAAGAAGCTCCCGCCGCACGAAGTGCGCAGCGGGAGCTTCTTGCATGTCCGAGGACGCGGCGGAAAGTTAACCTATGCCGGACCCGGGCGTTATATCAATTGTCTTGGACTAGAACATGCCCAAGAAACCGTGCACAAACAGCGCGGCCAGAGCGGCACCGATAAACGGTGCGATGCCAGGAACAAGCAGGCCATACTTCCAGTTGTTGTCAGCCTTGTTCTTGATCGGCAGCACCTGATAGGCCATGCGAGGACCAAGGTCACGAGCCTGGTTCATGGCGAAGCCGGTGATGCCACCCATGCCCATGCCAACGGCCCAAACGATCAGACCGACGCAGATGGCGAGCATCAGAACGTTCTCGCCAGCGCGGCTAGCGGCAGCAAGGATGGCGCTGATGAACACGAAGGTGCAGATGGCCTCGCAGAAGAAGTTGCGGGCATAGTTCGTACCCTCGGTGGTGGGGTTGGTCGAGAAGATGTTGCGCTGGGCAATAGGGTCGACGACGCCCTCGGAAGCCTTGAACTCATCGGCATACATCAGCCAAGCGATTACGGCGCCCACAAAGCCGCCGAGCATATCGGCAATCATGAAGGGAATGCAGCTGCTCCACGGCACCAGGCCTACGATGCACTGGGCAAGCACCATGGCGGGGTTCATGCACACGGCACCGCCAAAGACAAACAGGCAGACCGAGATGCCAAAAGACCAGGTGGTGATGGCAAACATGTGGCCGGAGCCCTGATACTTGGTGCCCTTGAGCACGGTATCGCAGTGCACGCCCACGCCAAAGATGATCATGAGGGCCGTTGCGCCGAATTCGCAGAGGAGTTTGGTAAGCATAAAACCTTATCTTTCTTGTCGGTTATAAACGATTCGTTTAGGCCGCGTACTAGTGCTGAGCGACGACAACGCCCAGGCCATCGGGAATGACGGCCACCTTGGCATCGGCACCCTTCATCTCAAAGGCGAGCTTGAGCGCCTCCTCGAGGGTGTTGACCGGCGTCATGTGCATATCCTTGATCATCTGGTGATCGCACAGATCGGTGACCATGATCACAGGGTGATGTGCCAGGATGCGGGCAAAGATCTGGCTCGTCCACTGGTCGGGCAGGGTCTCGTCCTTAGGACGGTCGATGCAGGCCCGCTCAAACTCTGCCGGATCATTGTCGGCGATGTTGTGATAGAAGCCCTCGCCACCGTGACCGTCGGCACAGCCGGCGACGTCGATGATCACGCCGCCCTCGGGAAGCGTGGCCTCGGCAGAGCACATGCCCTTCACGGCCTGATAGATGTTCTGGTCGAGCGGGTAGCCGCCGTTGGTGGTGATGGCGATCTCGCACTCGACGGGCTCAACGCCGGCAAGGCTCTTCACGAACTCGCAGCCAGCCTCGTGTGCCTTATGGATGTCGCCTGCAAAGGAGCCGATAACCTCGTGCTTGCCGTTGAGCACCACGTTAAGCACAAAGGCAAGGTGAGCCATCTCGGCGGCAGCAAACATGTCCTCGCTTACGTGGTTGTGGCACAGGTTGCCGGCACGCGAGTGGGAATCATTCACAAACTGACCGTTGTGGTTGTACATGATGGTCTTGTAGCTGGCGATGCCAGGCAGGACGGACTTGCGGCTACCAGAGAAACCGGCAAAGAAGTGCGGCTCAATAAAGCCCTCGGCAAGCAGCAGATCGCAATCGGCGGCAATCTTGTTGATGATGCACTCGCCACCGGAAGGCAGGGTGCCGATCTTTTTCATCATGCTGTCGTCAGTCGCGACGTGCATAACGATTTCCTCGTTGGCAACGATCTCCTCGCCGTACTTGTTGACGAGCTCCTCGTGCGTCGACGGACGATGCATACCCGTAGCAACCAAAATACGCACTCGAGCCTCGGGCGCAGCGGAATGGATGTGATGCAGCAGAATAGGCATCGTCACACGCGAGGGAACGGGGCGCGTATGATCGGAGCTAATGATGACAATATCCTTCTTGCCAGCACAAAGCTCCTCGAGCGAAGGCGAGCCATAAGGGTTGGCAAGTGACTCCTCTACCAGCTCTTCCTGTGATTTTGTAGTCTTAAACTCGTTTTGATGACCTTCCATCACACCCGCGAAGTTCTTATCCTCGAGCTCTAGATGCAACGTCTTGTGGTCAAACGGCAGTTCACATTCAAACAATGACGAGCGCCCTCTTCCTTTCAACTGACACACTAGATAAACCGTTGGAAGGATACGCCGCTCACCGAAAAACACCACCGTCCACCGACTCATTAACACAACGTTCATATTTGACCCACAACAAAACGGCCACGATCCCAAAGGGAACCGCGGCCGCCTGTCAAAGACACTATAGACAGGATGATTTACGCAGCGTCGAGGCAAACATCTACCCCGAGACGTTCGCACGTAAGCCGTTTTGCATAAATGCGTTAATTAATTGCATAAAATGGCGAATGGATTTCTGGCCGTAACAGGGTAGTACCCTCCGGAGCGTGCATTTTTGCGAATATTCAGCATCGCGGGATAAGATTTTGGTGTCAAAAGTCTTTCAAAAAGTAGATAGTCCTCATGACTCGACCCATCTGAATAGCATGCGGCGAGAAACCAGCCATATATGCGTCGTGCAAAAGCATCAACAGGGGCCGCAAACGTCACCCATAGCCTTATGCACCAATCTTTGACTGCTGAAAACTCCGTTTTTTGCACGTCGCCCCAAGCACCACCCTCACCCAGCGGCTGATCCGCCAAAGACCGGACATCGCAGGGCCCGCCATTAGTTTACTTTTAGGCACACTCCGCAGGACGCAAGAAGCCCTCGCCGCACTCCACACTAAGCGCGAAGCGCACTTTATTCTCATCAGCTCTAATCCCCGAAGACCGAGGACGAAGGGACCCGATGGGTTTCCCTCTGAATGCATTCCGCAGCACGAAGCCCCTTCCAAACGCGCGAAGCGCGCCATTAATTCCCCCAGCAGTAATCCACCGAAGACCGGACATCGCAGGGCCCGCCATTAGTTTACTTTTAGGCACACTCCGCAGGACGCAAGAAGCCCTCGCCGCACGAAGTGCGCAGCGAGGGCTTCTTGCATGTCCGAGGACGTGCCTAAAAGTAAACTAATGGCGGGCCCGGACGACTACAGGGCTATCGATTACCCCGTGTTCTGCAGTCCTGCCGAGACGCCGGTCACAGTCGAAAGAATCAGGCTCATGTACTCGGCCTTCTTCTCCTCGGCCATCTCGTCCTGGTTCATACGCACCTCGCGAAGGGCGCGGACCTGGGCGATGGACAGAGCGTCGACATAGGGGTTACGCACGCGAACGGCGCAGCCGAGCACGCGACGACGCTGCAGCGGCCACTCATCACCGACGATGGCAAGGACCCACTTACGCGTGAGCTGCATCTCGGTAAAGACCTTCTCGGACAAATCCTGGCGATCGCCCAGGTGCAGATACATCTTGGCGATGCGCTGATCGGTCTTGGCGATCGACATCTCGATGTTGTCGATAAAGGTGCGGAAGAACGGCCACTCCTGGTAGGCAGCCTTGAGCTGGTCAAGATCGCCAAGCTGCTCGCAGGCGGTACCCAGGCCGTACCAAGCGGCCAGATTGATGCGTGCCTGGCTCCAGCTGAAGATCCACGGAATGGTACGCAGGTCGTCGAGCGACTTGGCGCCCAGACCGCGCTTGGCGGGACGTGAGCCGATCGGCAGCAGACCGACCTCGGTCAGCGGCGTCACGGTCGAGAACCACGGTGTAAAGTCCTCGGTGTTCAGCAGGTCCAGATAGCGCTCGTGGCTTGCGGTGTTGAGCTTCTCGGCCATATCCCAGAACTTCTGCGTGGTCTCGGTGTTGGTCTTCTCGACACTCGGGGCCGACTGCAAAAGCGTTGCGGCGGCAACGGACTCAACATGGCGCTGAGCCAGCGTGCGGTTGCCGTAACGGGCAAAAATGACCTCGCCCTGCTCGGTGAGCTTAAAGAAGCAGTTGACCGAACCCTTGGGCTGCGCCAGCACGGCCTTGTTGGCCGGGCCGCCGCCACGGCCCACGGCACCGCCGCGACCGTGCATGAGCACCAGGTCGATATCGTTCTTCTCTGCCCACTTGGCGATGCGCTCCTGCGCGGAGTGCAGCGCGAGCATGGCCGTGGTAGGACCGGCATCCTTGGAGGAGTCGGAATAGCCCAGCATAACCTCCATGCGGCGGTTGGTCTGGGCAAGGCGTTTTTGCACCACGGGCAGCGTAAGCATCTGGTCGAGCACGTCGACACAGCCCTCGAGGTCCTCGAGCTGCTCGAACAGCGGGATCACGTCGAGCTCGGGGACATCCTCCTCGTGTGCAAAGGACAGGTGGGCAAGCTCAAAGACGTCGGCCACATGCTGGGCGCTCTTGGTAAACGAGATGATGTAGCGGTGCGCCATCTTCTTGCCGTAGCGCTTTTGGATGGAGCCGATAGCGCGGAAGGTATCGATGACCTCGCGCGTCATGGGCTGCAGGTCGCCATGAATACCGTTCTCGTGGATATCCTTGAGGGCGCGGGCGTGCACCACGGAGTGCTGACGGAACTCCATCTCGACCATGTGGAAGCCGAAGGACTCGACCTGCCAGATGATGGTCTGGACCGGGCCGTAGGCAGCACGGACGGCACCGCAGGCAGCCAGCGAACGCTGGACGACGCGCAGGTCATCCAGGAACTCATCGGCGCTGTGGTACATGGTGTCGGTGATACGGCGCACGGTGGCGTTCAGACGGTCGGCCATGACGAGCATGACGGCGCGATGCGGCTCGTGCTCAGAGATCAGCTCGGCGCGGGCCGTGTACTGGGTGCTCATTTCGACCTGATGGTTCCACAGGTTGATGAGCTCGGCAGACGGCTTGCTGTAGGTAGCCTCGAGCGTGAGGTTGCGGCCGATGCGGCGGCACTTGTCCTCGAGCTTGAGCACCATGTGGGTGAAGTACTTGGCGGCGACCTCACGGCTCACCTTGGCGGTGACGTTGGGGTTACCGTCGCGGTCGGAACCGATCCAGCTGCCGGGATGGAAGAACGCCGGGCACAGCGGCGGCACGGTACCGGCCTTGTCGCCCAGCACCCAGTCGTCAAAACGACGATAGATAACGGGGATGACGTCGAACAGTGTGTTATCGAAGATGTCGATGATGGTATCGGCTTCCTCGACCGGAGTGGGCTTCTTGAGCGCGATGGGGCTCGTACGCACCAGGGCGTCGATCTCCTGCAGCATATGGCGCTCGTTCTCCACCAGGTCGGAGCCGCCCAGACGCGGACGCTCCTCCAGCAGGTTGGAGATACGGCGAATCTTGCCCTCGACAGCCTTGCGACGGGCCTCAGTGGGATGCGCGGTAAAGACAGGGTGGAACTCAAGCTTGCCGAGCAGCTCGTTGGCGCCCTCGACGCCCAGCTCATTCACCAGCTGGTGATAGGCGACGGTGAGCTCGTTGGCGGGATCGACCTCGGTATCGGTCGACGCACCGGCCTCGCGCTCGCGCAGCTGCGCCACACGGTAGTTCTCCTCCGACAGGTTTGCCAGATGGAAGAAACTCGTAAAGGCGCGGACAATGACCTGCTGCTTATCGAGCGGCAGGCTGTCGATCAGATCGACGACCTCACGGAATGCCACGGCGGTGGACTCATCGGCGGTAGGCACGCCCTGCTCGTCGACGGCCTCGTCGGCAGCGCGGGTACCGGGGTTGCCGGCATTGGCCACAATCTCGGCCGACAGGATTTTGTCGAACAGGTCCGCGATCTCAGGATCATACTCGCTAAGCACACGACGCTCCAGGCGCAGGAACAGCGCCAGATTGTCGCGCAGCTCCTCGGGGATCTCGATCTCGGCGAGACGCTCCCTGGACTCGGCATTCGAGCCGATTCGGTTAACGAGGCGGTTGACCACGGCAGCGACGCGCGCCGCGGCTTCGGGTACAGACTGGTTGCTTAGGTTCTCAGCCACGTTTCCTCCCATTCCTCCTTCTATGCACGTAACATGCGGTATTCATTATAGGCGCTTGAGAAATACTTTCGACACTGATTGCGCTTTACCACACAAAAGTATTTTCTGCATTGCAAGGGTTTTTGCTCTAAATGGTCGTATTTCTCGGTGGACGGCATACACAAACGGGGGCATTCCGCATAAATGCGAAACACCCCCGTAACAATCGCTCGCCGCGAGCGGGACACTCAAGCGGGTCCGCAGCTCAAAAAGATGCGCTACAGGCGCTCGCGAACCGCCTCGACGACGTTGGCCAGATCGGCAAGAACCTCTTCGTGGCTCTCCATGTCGCGCACCTTGACCTTGCCGGCGGCAAGCTCGTCGCCGCCCAGGACCAGGATGAGCTTGGCACCTACCTTATCGGCCTGCTTAAACTGAGCCTTGAGCGAACGGCCCTGATAGTCGGCCTCGGTCACGATGCCTGCAGCGCGAAGCTCCTGCGTAATGGCAAAGACGTTCTGGCGCAGCTCCTTGCCGGCGTTGGCGACATAGACGCACGGGGCCTCCTCGGCACCCAGATCGCTGCCAAAGGCCTGCAGGGCCAGCAGGGCGCGCTCAAAACCGACAGCAAAGCCGACGCCCGCCGTGGGCTTGCCACCCTCGAGCTCGACCAGGCCGTCATAGCGGCCGCCGCCACCGATGGAGCCGACGCCGGCGCCAGGGGCCTCGACCTCAAAGACAGTGCGGGTGTAGTAGTCCAGACCACGCACCAGGGTGGGATCCTCGACATACTCGATACCGGCGGCATCCAGATAGCGCTTGACCTGCTCGTAGTGCTCGCGGCACTCGTCGCACAGGTTGTCACCCATCAGCGGAGCCTCGGCCATGATCTCGCGGCAGTGGTCGTTCTTGCAGTCAAAGGCACGCAGCGGGTTGAGCTCGGCGCGCTCGCGGCACTCATCGCACATCTCGTCTGCGTGATCGAGGATGAACTGCTTAACCTGCTCGCGGTAGGCCGGACGGCACTGGGCGTCACCCATCGAGTTGATGAGCAGACGAAGCTTGGAAAGATCGAAGCCCAGGCGCTTGTAGAACTCCATGAGCATGATGATGCACTCGGCGTCTGCCGCCGGATCGGGAGCGCCGAGCCACTCGATGCCCACCTGGTGGAACTGACGCAGACGACCCTTCTGGGGACGCTCGCCGCGGAACATGGCCTCGGCGTAGTACGCCTTAAACGGCGTGGAGCCCTGGGGCACCAGGTTGTTCTCGACGACGGCGCGCACCACGCCAGCCGTGCCCTCGGGGCGAAGTGCCAGGCGCTGCTTGGGCTTGAGTTTGGTGTCGGTGCCCTCGGTAAAGACGCGCTCCAGGTTGGCACCGCTGAACACGCGGAACATTTCCTTGCGCACGACGTCGGTCGACTGGCCGATACCGTGGACAAACACGTCCACCTGCTCGATGGCGGGCGTCTCGATGGGCTTAAAGCCAAACGGCTCGAACACGCCGGCAGCGATCTGCTGCATCTTTTGCCAGGCGCGCATCTCGGCGCCGATAAGGTCGCGGGTTCCCTCCGCCTTCTGTGCCTGCATGGGCAAACACCTTTCTTTTGTATCGCGTCATAGGTAACGGTCATTATACGGCACAAACGCAAACAGCGACGGCGCGTCTGACCGAACGAGGGTATGGGAACTCGTTCGGCCAGACGCGCCGCCGCTGTTTGTGACCCCCTTTTCCTCCGTCCGCTTCGGATCACGTGATCTGTTGGGGACGGAGGAAAAGGGATCATTTCGTAGGCCCGTGGCTGCCTTGGAAACCGAATGATGGTACGAGCATCCATTCGGCTTCCAAGGCAGCCACGGGCAGAACAGGCAAACAGGAATAGGCGGCGACCCGCTACTCCCCCGCCACACTTGCGCGCAGCTTGGCGGCGATGGGCTCCGAGGCCAGCAGGAATACGAGCATGGCCACAGAACACACCAGGCACACGATCCAGGTGCTCGCAAAGGAGCCCGTGGCGTCGAACAGCACGCCCGAGACGATAGCGCCCACGGTGCCGCCGACCATCTCGAGCGAGGTAATGGTGCCCGTGACCTTGCCGAGGTCGGCCATGCCAAACTGCTTGGACGCGGCGATGGTAGGCGTGATGGTGCCCATGCACGTTCCGACACCAAAGCTCACCGCGGCCACGATGGGACCGAGGTCCGTCGTCGGGAAGCACAGCGCCACGCAGGCGATAATGCACGCAACGGAGCCAAGGATATTGCCAAAGCGCAGGCCAAAGCGGTCATAGATCGCGCCGAGCGAAATTTTGGCGATAACGACGGTGACCATATAGGCCGAAAGCACGGTACCTGCCCACATGGGATCGTGGCCGCCCGTGACGATCTTGGCGCCGTTGACGGTAACACTCGTCATGTTGGTAACCTGGTTGGGCA
The DNA here is from genome assembly GCA_902494565.1 of uncultured Collinsella sp. Taxonomy (GTDB): domain Bacteria; phylum Actinomycetota; class Coriobacteriia; order Coriobacteriales; family Coriobacteriaceae; genus Collinsella. The sequence continues at coordinate 68,003 of CABUTN010000003.1, forward strand.
GGATGGCGCCGTTAACGAGACCCATAAAGAGGAAGGCGACGACAAGCAGCCAAAACGCCGGGCTCTTCTTGATACGAGACCAGCCGACGCTAACCTCGGGCGCCGTGTGCTCGTCCTTGTCGCCAGCCGTCGAGACGGACGGATCGCCCGGGTTCTCGCCGAGCGGCTTAAGGCCGATCTCGGAAGGCTTGGTGCGGAAGGAGTAGGCCGTGATGGGCAGTGCCGCCACCATGCAGACGGCAGCGAGTACCAGGAACGCAGAGCGCCAGCCCACACTCACGATAAGCGAGCTCACGATCGGCGAGAGAATGGCTCCGCCAAAGCCCGAACCCGAAAGTGCGATGGAGATGGCAAGGCCGCGTTTGGCGGTAAACCAGTTGGCGGTCACCAGGCTAATGAGCAGACGGGTCGAGGCCACAGCGAAGCAGCCCGAAACGGCAAAGAGCACATAGACCTGCCAAAGCTCACCCACAAAGCTCATGCCCGCGAGCACCGCCGAGGTAGCGATAACGGTGAGCGAGCCCAATACGCGGCCACTCACTTTATCGGCAACATGGCCGATAACGAGCGAACCCACGACGCTCACCACGGTGGAGATGGCATTGGAGATGTTGTACTGCGCAAGGGAAATGCCCAGGTCGCTGACGATGAGCGGCTGGAACAGGCTCATGCAGTTGACGAAAATCGTGTAGCACGTGGCCATGATCACAAAGCCGGAGGTCACCACGAGCCAGCCGGGGAAGAACTTACGTTGCTGGGACATACTGCTCCTTATTTAACAAACAAAAGCCGGCGCCGGGCGCCGGTAGTGCCCAAGATTGCCTTGAAAGACAAGGGCATAGGCCTTACGGCCATGCCCGCAGGCTTGAAAGGCAAGGTTGGGTGCTACCGGTGGTCGGCGATATAGCCCAAAGCGACGGCGGCATAAGCCGCGGCACCGAGGGGAAGCTCGGCATCGTTAAAACGTGCCTTGGGATGGTGCTGGGCAAAGTGTTCGTCCGTGTCGGTTACGGCCGCGCCCACGGTAAAGTACGCACTCGGAATCTTGCTCGAGATAAGCGCGAAGTCCTCACTCGCCATGGCATGGAAAAGCGGCAAGAAAGCCGCCTTGGGCAGCACTGCGCCCACGTAGCCAAGCGACGCCTGAGTCATATCGCTGTCGAGCACAAGCGGCGGAACATCCGAAAGCGTCTCGATGGTCGCCGGCGTACGATATGTTGCGGCAACGCCGTTAACGACCTCGGCGATGCGGGTCTTGAGGTGCTCCATGAGCTCGACGTCGAAGCCGCGCAGCGTTCCCTCGAGCACGCAGGTGTCGGGGATGACGTTGGCCGCCAAGCCGCCGGCAAACTTGCCAACGGTAAGCGCGACTTCCTTGGCCGCCGGCACCTCGCGGGCGATAAGCTCCTGGAGCGCCAGGTGCACATGGACGCCGGCCGTGATGGGGTCGATGCAGATCTCGGGGCTCGAGCCATGGCCGCCCTTGCCCTGGAGCGTGATGCGGAAACCGTACACGCCCGAAAGCGCCGGACTGCCGTAGAGTACCAGGCCAAGCGGCGACTGGCTGTTGACATGCATAGCAAAGGCCGCCTGAGGGCGCGGGTTCTCGAGCAAGCCGTCGGCGATGGCAGCGCGTGCTCCCTCAAAGGTCTCCTCGCCCGGCTGGAACAGCAGTTTGACGGTGGCGTTGGCCTCCACAAGCTCGGCCTCGCGGGCCTTGAGCAGGCGCGCCGCACCAAGCAGCGCCGTCGCGTGCATATCGTGACCGCAAGCATGCATGCAACCATTGGTGGATGCGAAGGGCTCGCCGGATTCCTCGACAACGGGCAGGGCATCCATATCGCCTCGGAGCATGACGACCGTTCCGGCCTGCTCGTCCTTGCACGTGCCATTGCCCTGAGCGGCCGCGGCCGCACCGGCACCGATCAGGCCAACGACGCAGGAACCGTCGACTAGCGTGGTATGGGGGATGTCCATCTCGTCCAGACGTGCCTGGATATAGGCAGACGTCTGCGGAAGATTGTTACCGAGCTCGGGCATCTGATGGAGATCGTGACGCCATGCGGCAAGCTCACCGGCAAATGCCTGGGCTTCTTTGACCAGGCCGTCACCGATAGCGGTCTGCGCCGCTGTGGTAGCCTGAGGCGCTGGTTGCGGTTGAAAATCGGACAGAGCTGGTGCCATAGATGCCCTCCAGTAACGTTTTTGCAGCACGCACTTTGATAGCGTAAAGTGCAAGGCACAACTGTAAGGGCATGACATAAAAAATGCCGCCCTGGGAGGGCGGCGCAACAAGTTGTTTACAATTGCGGGTGTGATTTTCGGCGCAAGAAATCGAAATGCGTCTCGCTCAAGATAATCGACAGGAAGATGAGCGCAAAGCCGGCAAGCAGACGCGAGGTGAGCGCCTCCCCCATCAACAGCACCGAGAACAGCACACCCGAAGGCGACTCCATCGAAAGGAGCAGCGAGCCCGTCGAGGCCGGGACATGCGCCAGGCCGACGTTTTGGATGAGCAGAGCCGCGCATGTGCAGCCCACCGAGAGAAACGCCATCGCACTGATAAAGCTCGGCGTCCACACGGACAGAGGCGCTTGGGTCTCGAATAGCAGCGACGTTGCCAGGCTCAGCACGCCGTTGCCCACAAACATCCAAAACGTGATGACGTTGATGTCCATTTTGCGACCGTACTTGGCAGTCACCGCCATCTGGATGGCAAAGAAGATCGCACCGCCCAAGGTAATAGCATCGCCGGCATTGAACTCGACGCTATCGAGCGCCACCAAGCCAATGCCCGCCAGGCACAGCAACGCGGCGCCCAAGTTGTAACGGGTAAGCTTTTCGCCGCTTAGGACATAGCTCGCAAACGGAACCAAGATGCAGTACGTGCCCGTCAAAAACGCGCTTTTGCCTGCCGTGGTCTGCGCCAGGCCGATCGTCTGCAAACCGTATGCTCCCCACATGAGCGCACCCATGCCCAGCCCGACGATCAGGTTGCGGGCATTGAAATGAGCGATGATGCGTTTATGGAAAATGGCAAACATAACCAGTGATGCCGGGAGAAAGCGAACGTAAACCAGCTCGAACACCGGAATGGTGTCAAGCGCGCCCTTCATAGTGGTAAAGGAGTAGCCCCAGATGACCGCCACCGAAAATAGCAGAACTTTCCAGAACAGCGGCGAGCGAGCGCCGGCGCCCCGGGGAATACCGCCCGCGCCCAAATCCTCACGGGCTACAGGGCTATCGGGCATGTTTTCGATTTCGTTGGCAGCGTATTGGGCCATGGAACATCCTCGCACTCAATCTGGGCGTGGTGTCCGCACGCGTATGGCTGCGCGCCGCCTCATGGTCAAATAAAAACAGGGCGCACCGGACCCCCGGCACGCCCCGCTACTGTAGCAACAACCAAGCAGCTCGTGCAATTCACTACGCTAAAGCATCGGGTTGGAAGACCTCGATGTTCCGACGGCGTTTACGTTGCTGTATTAAATCAATTTGGTTGACTCCAGCTTTTCGATGATCCAGTCGTTGGCTTTGATGACCGGGCGGCGGAAAACGACGCCCAGGGCCAGGGACGGAATCAGATAGCTCGCCAAGATACCCAGCTCGACCCAGTACTCCATATGATACGCGCCGGCCATGGCGGCGTGCATGGCGTTGATGCCGTGGGTAAACGGCAGGAACGGGTAGATCGCCTGGAACACGGGGCCGGTCATCTCGATGGGGAACGTACCGCCCGAACCGCCGACCTGCATGACCAGCAGCACGACGGCGAGGGCCTTGCCGATATCTCCAAACGATACCGTAAGCGTGTAGACGATATTGGAGAACACGAGGCTCGCGACCCAGCCGGCAAGCACAAACTGCAGGGGGTTGTCGCACTGGATGCCAAAGAACAGAATGTCGCCCGCGCACACGAGCGTTGCCTGCAGCAAGGCCAGACCGCCAAAGAACAGATAACGGCCCAGATAGATCTCGTGCAGGCGCACGGGGACGAGCTCGTTGATGAGCTCGTCGTTCACCGAGACCTTCATCATGGCCGCCAGAACAATCGAGCCCACCCACAGCGACAAAATCGTATAGAACGGCGCCATGGCCGAGCCGTAGTTGCGGATCGGATAGACCGGCTTGCGATCGAGCGCAACAGGGCCGGAAAGCGACGCGGCGAGGCCCTCGGGGTCACTGCCGATCATCGTCTTAATCATGGCCAGGTCACCCGACATCAGAGCACTGTCAAGCTCGTCCTTAAAGGCACTGATCTTGTCCGACGCCTCGCCCAGCTGATCGGAAGCCTTGTTGACGAGCCTTGCAGCCTTGGAGAGGCCCTTTGCCAGCGAACCGGATGCGTCGGTCAGGCCGTCTACGGCGCTATCCAGATCGCCCGAGATGCCATCGAGCGAGTCCAGGATGCCCGAAACCGTCTTCTTGAGCTCCTTGGCCTTAACCGAGAACGTGGAATCGTAGTCGGACTTGGCGCCCGAAATGCCCGCCTTGGCATCGGCGATGGCCTGATCGACCTCGGCACGCGTGCTGTTGACCTCTGCCATGCTGTCAGAAAGGGACTTAGCAGTTGCCGTCAGGTCCTTGGCGTTGTTGCGATACTCCACCGCGATCCTGCCCAGCGATGTTGCCACAGATTTAAGGCTCTCCTGGAGCTTTTCGTCACTGACCTGCTCGGCAAAGCCGCGGAGCTGGTCGGCCGTGGCGTCGATATCGTCGGCACGTGTATTGAGCGCCGCCGCGGCATCGTTGAGCTGAGACACCGTAAGGTCGACATGCTGATTCGCGGCATCGAATGCCTTCGCAAGCTCGGCGGACACGTTGTCGAACGAGCCCGCGCTTCCGTCAATCGCGGCGTTGATGGCGTCGTTGGCGGCCTTCAGCGCTTCTTTGGAATCGCTCATGCCGCTCTTGGCATGCTCCATCAACTGCTTGGTCGACTCATCGACCGTACCCGTCTGCTGGAGCATACCGCTCGCCGACGTCAACGAATCGGACGTAGAGCTCAAAATGCCCGCCAGCGACGAAGCATTAGCCTGAACGTCTTGCAGGTCCCCAATCGAATCGCCGAGCGTCGAGGACAGGTTGGCGATAAAGTTGCTGACCTGGTCGGTGCTCATGTAATCGAGCAGGCTGGACACCGTCTTAAGACCGATGCTCGTAATGGTCTCGGTAAAAGATTCGTTAACCTGGTTCTGAACGGCGCTCGAACCCTTCTCGGTCACGATCTGCGCGATGGCGTTGGCCTTCTGATTCTCGTAAAACTCGATATCGGCATGCTTAACGTCGGTCGAAAAGAGCGTCATCATATCGGCACTAAACGTCTTAGGGATAACGACAGCCGCATAGTATGCGCCCGATTTGACGCCCTCGATGGCCTTTTCTCGATCGTTGAGCACAACCCAGTCGAAGTTCTCGTTGCCGCGCAGGGTGGCGGTCACGTTTTCGCCCACGTTGACCTCGACGGGGATCAGATCGCTCTCGTAACCCTCATCGGTGTTGACCACGGCGATCTTAAGATTGCCGGTGTTGCCGTACGGATCCCAGCTGCCGGCGATGTTAAACCACGCGTACAGGCACGGTACGATAATGAGGCCCATCACGACAACCAAGCCGATTACGGAGCGAGACACGTTTTGGACATCGCGCTTAAACAAATGCAGGATGTTCTTCATTTATGCCTCACCTCCTTTGGAGTGCTTGCCGAGCGGGGCGTTCTTTTCATTCATCACAAACGTGTCATCCCCGTTCTCGGGCACATGGGCCGCATCGCGATGACCACATTGGTTGACAGCCTGAGTCTTGGGTTCAGACCCCCGCTCGCTCGCATTCAAGCCGAACATGCGACGAGCGGCCGGAATGGCGGCCGTGTGCTCGCGCATCTCGCGGCGCAGGTCCTCATCCGAAAGCGCCGAGATGCGCATCTGGGTGTTGAGGCTCGAGCGGATGTACTCGATATTGATAAGCCAGCCGCAGATGGCAATAACCGAGATGATCCAAATGACAAGCAGGATGATCTTGCCGTTATTGTCGATATCGAGAACCGTCGACAGGACAAAGAGCAGGACCTGAACGCCCACCACGGCGGCAAAACCGCCCTTGATGTAGTACGGGTAGCGATGTTCAAAGGCGACCGCATGATCGAGCAGTTCGCGACGGTACGAATCGGAATCGAGCATGACACGCATGGCCGTGCGCAGCGAGTAGCGCTGGCGCGGCAGGTCGTTGGACTCGCAGATCATCATACCCGTCGTGGAAAGCTGTTTATCAAAGAGCAGGTTAAGGTTGAGCAGCAGCGGACGCAGCTGCAGACCGATAAAGAGCGCCACGATCAAGAACACGCCCAGAATGCACAGGTTAAACAGGTAGTTAAACGAGTACATGCCGCCGACCGTCTCGCGCAGCAGATTGATGCCGTAGGTAAAGGGCAGCAGCGGGTGCAGCCACTGGAAGAAGCCGGGCATCATCTCGATGGGATACATGCCCGACGAACCCGGAATCTGCACGATGACGAGAATGACGCCGATTGCCTTGCCGATGTGCTTAAACGTAGTGGACAGCGCATAGATGATATTGACGTAGGTGAACGAGATGGCGATGCCGCCCAGCACGAACAGCAGCGGGTTGATGCACTGCACGCCAATCACCAGATCGCCTACCGTAACGATGGTGGCCTGGAGCGCGCCCAGGATCACCAGGAGCATCCAACGGCCGAAGTAGCCCTGGCGCGCCGTAAAGCTGCCAATGCCCTCGCGATCGACCTCGAGCTTGTAGATGGCGATGAGTACGTAACCGCCCACCCAAAGCGCCAGATTGGTGTAGAAGGGAGCGATGCCCGAGCCAAAGCTCTTGACCGGATAGATCGACTTGGACGTCAGCTCGACCGGAGAGGCCATGAAATCTGCCACGTCATTGACATCGACGCCCATAAGGTCGGCGAGCTCGCCCATAGACTCAGAGGTCTGCAGCGCCGCGATGTCATTGGCTGCGGTCGCAAGCTTGTCCTGGACCTTGGCAAGCGAGGAATCGGTCTGGGACAGCGTGGTCTTGGCCTGGCCGAGCGTAGCGTTAAGCTGCGAAAGCGTACCGCGCGCACTTGCAATAGTAGGCGTGAGGCCAGACACGATTCCCGTCAGATCACCCGAGACGGCGGCAAATGAATCAAGCGCGCTCGAGGCCTTCGGCAGCGCGTTTTGACCCAGGTCCGTCTGGGCCTGGCCAAGGTTGGTCGCACCGGTCTGGATTGCGTTATTGATAGCGTCGCTGGCGCCCGAGACAGCCGCGGCGTCATTCGCCATGGCGCTCGACTGCGCAGACAGACCGTCCTTGATGCTCTGAAGCTTTTCATTCTGCTCGCGGAGCAAATCGATGGTCGATACAATGCGCGCGTCAATTTCCTTGGAACCTGTCGACGTGTCATTAACGAGAATTTCCAAGTGCCCGATAACGGCCTTATTGTGGTCGATCGTCGCTTGGAGAGACTCAAGCGAGTTGTCGATGCGGGTGGTCGTAGATGTGACCGCGCCCGTCAGCTTGCCAATCGCAGCGTTCGCGGAGGCTGACGTCTTGGTGAGCGCAAGGCTGCCTTCCGAGAGCGCCTTGGAGAGCGAGGTGATGGAGTTGCCCGCCGTGGTGCGAGCTTCGCTCAGCAGGTCGTTGCCCTGGGAGATCGCCTGCGTCAGCGACGGTGCCTGGCCTTGCAAGCCGGCAAGTGCCGCATCAGCCGAGGCGATAGCGCCACTCGTCTTATCGATGGCGGCATTCATATCGCCAATCGAATCGCGCACCTCGCCCAAGGTGTCGGACGCCTCGGACACCGAACTTGCCAGCGAGTCCTGAGTCTGGGTTGCCTTGTCCTTTAAATCGACACCGGCATCCTTGGCGATACCGGCAACAGTCTTGCCTACCGTAGAGACAAATTCCGAGTTGATCTGCTCCTCGATGGTGTTTGCACCGGTATCGGTAACCTTGGGCGCAATGGCGCTCTTCTTCTCATTGACGTAGTACGTGAGCTTGGGCTGATGGTAGTTGCCGTCGAGCATCGAAACCAGGTTATCCGAGAAGTTCTTGGGAATCACGATAGCGGCATAGTACTCGCCGCTCTCGACGCCCTCCTTGGCATCGGCCGTCGAGTCGACGAACGTCCAGCCCAACTGATGATTCTCCTTGAGCTGGTCGACCACTTTGTCGCCAGCGTTGAGCTCACCCACCAAGTCGTTTTGGGTGCCTCGATCGTTGTTGGCGATAGCAATCTTGATGCCTTGGGTGTTTCCATACGGATCCCAGTTTGCCACGATGTTATACCAGGCATACAGCGAGGGAATAACGCACACGCCTAGGGTAACCACCAGGGCGACGGGGTTCACAAGCAGTCGCTTAATGTCGCGCTTAAATATCGCAAAGGACACCTTTGCATTGGATAGTTTGCTGCCGAGACTCACGCTTGGACCATCCATCCTGTCGTTAAATCGAATCGTACTATCGACAACCATTGTAGTAGGCGCTTTAACGTCTCAAAGCACAATGGTGTTGAGTTTTGCGGGTAGCAATATACTACGAAGATGAGTTAACGTACAGATGTACAGTATCCTAAATTTCAGCAGGTCACAAAACCACAACCCGCACAAATAAATGATCCCTTGGGGACGAAGGGATCATTCAAAAGGAAACGAGAGTGGAAAATCTCCCACTTCAAGCCCGCATTCGAGCCAAAAGTGGGAGATTATCCACTCTCGTTCTAATCTAGTTACGGTGCCGTATCCCCGAACTACATCAAGTTGCAGACAGCCGCCGCGAAGGCAACGGGGTCCTCGGGGAGGATGCCCTCAACCAGCAGGGCCTGATCGTAGAGCAAGCCGGAGTACTGCTTGATCTTGTCGGCGTCGCCTGCCTTCTGGGCAGCGACAAGCTTGTCGAAAACCGGGTGCTTGGCGTTGAGCTCGAGCACACGCTGGCTCTTGGGCATGCCGTCGGGCGCGCCCTCGGGTCCCTTCTGGAGCACCTTCTCCATCTCGAGCGAAAGCGGGCCCTCGGTGGTGATGCAAGCGGGGGCATCGGTCAGGCGCGCGGAGACGGCAACTTTCTCGACCTTGTCACCGAGCGCCTCCTTCATAGCGCTAAAGAGGTCCTCGTTCTCCTTGGTGGCGTCCTCGGCCTCCTTCTTCTCGTCCTCGGTCGCCAGGTCAAGATCACCGGTCGCAACGTTCTTGAGCTCCAGATGACGATCCTCGACCTCGGGCTCGGCACCGTCGGCCACAGCCTTCTCGGCAGCCTCGCGGGCAGCATCGTCCTCGTGGATCTTGGGCATATCGGCGGCAACGTATTCACGCATAGCCTGGAACGTGAACTCATCCACATCCTGCGTCAGCAGCAGCACGTCATAGCCGCGGTCGAGCACGCCCTTCACCACGGGCATCTTGGCCAAGCGCTCACGCGAGTCGCCGGCGGCGTAGTAGATGGCCTTCTGATCCTCGGGCATGCCCTTGGCATACTCGGCCAGGGTAATCATCTTCTGTTCCTTGGCAGACCAGAACAGCAACAGGTCGGCGAGCTCATCGGCCTTCATGCCATAGCTCGAGTAAATGCCGTACTTAAGACCGCGACCAAAGTTCTCAAAGAACTTCTCGTAGGCCTCGCGGTCGTTGTCACGCATATCCTCAAGGTCGGCGGTAATCTTCTTTTCCACACGCTTGGCGATAGCCTTGAGCTGACGGTTCTGCTGCAGCGTCTCGCGCGAGATGTTGAGCGACACGTCGGCGGAATCCACGACGCCGCGGACAAAGTTGTAGTAGTCGGGCAGCAGGTCGTCGCACTTCTCCATAATCAGCACGTTGGAGCTGTAGAGCGACAGGCCCTTCTCGTAGTCCTTGCTGTACAGATCGAACGGCGCGCGACCCGGCACAAACAGCAGGGCGTCGTACTCGAGCGTGCCCTCGGCGTGGAAGCTGATGGTGCGCGCAGGATTGTCAAAGTCGTGGAACGTAGACTTGTAGAACTCGTCGTAGTCCTTCTGCTCAACATCGGAGCTGCGCTTTTTCCAGATCGGCGTCATGGAGTTGACGGTTTCGAGCTCCTGGTAGTCCTCGTACTCGGGCTTGTAATCGTCGCCAGCATCCTCGGGCTTGGGCTTCTGGCGGCTCTTGGACACCATCATCTGGATCGGGTAACGCACATAGTTGCTGTACTGCTGAATCAGGCTCTTGAGGCCCCACTCGGTCAGGAAGCGATCGTAGGTCTCGGCCTCGCCGTCGGCATCGAGCTTCTCGTTCTCGCGCAGCGTCAGGATGACATCGGTACCGTGCTCGGCGCGCTCGCCGTCCTCGATGGTGTAGCCCTCAAGACCGTCGGATTCCCACACATGGGCGACATCCTCGCCATAGGCGCGGCTGACGACCTTCACATGGCTGGCGACCATAAAAGCCGAGTAGAAGCCCACGCCAAACTGACCGATAATGTCGACATCGGAGCCCTGCTGCTCGGCGTTCTCGGTCTTAAACTCCTCGGAGCCGGAGTGGGCGATGGTGCCCAGGTTGCGCTCGAGCTCCTCGGCGGTCATGCCGATACCGTTATCCGAAATCGTGATGGTGCGGGCATCCTTATCGAAAGAGACGCGAATGGCCAGGTCGCCCTGGTCGATCTTAACGCTCGGGTCCTGCAGGCTCTTAAAGTTGAGCTTGTCGACGGCATCGCTCGCGTTGGAGATAAGCTCGCGCAGGAAGATTTCCTTGTTGGTGTAGATGGAGTTGATCATGAGGTCGAGCAGTTTTTTGCTCTCGGTCTTAAATTGACGCATGTGCAGTCCTTTCGCGCTACCCCCGTCTGCAAAAACGGCCCGGTCGCCCGAGCCGTATCGCAGACCTGCTATGTTCAGACTTAGATTTTATAACCCATTAGCGCGCATATATACATACGGAATCGAAAAACTGTATGTCTAAGCGCTCCGATGCACCAATTACCAAGGAGTGTCCCCAACTGCCGGCAGAAAAGGAACGTCCCTATCTGCCATCTACGCGCTTGGCCATCCAGACATGGGGCTGGCCCTCGTCTTCGTAATCTACCGGGGCAATTTGCGTGTAGCCCGCCTTTGCATAGAGCGGCAACACGTATTCCTGCGCATGCAGCTTAATAAGCTTAGCGCCGGCATCGCGTGCACACGAAGCACTGGCCTCGACGATCGCACTCGCCAGTCCGCGACGACGCATAGCCGGCAGCACGGCGACGCGCCCCATAATGTAGGTCTCCCCCGCCGCAACGCCTTCGTCCATGTCGCATGCCGGCAACACCGGGGCCTCTGCGTCAGCCACGCGCTCAAGCTCTTCGGGAAACACGCGCGAGCAACCGGCAAGCTCGCCGTCTACATAGAGCGTCACATGAATGCAGTTCGGATCCTCGTCGATAGCGTCGAACTCATTCTCGTAGCCTTGCTCGTCCATAAAAACGACGCGGCGCACCAACGCCGCGTCATCAAAGCATCCCGTCTTAAGTTGGATATCCATGCTGCCCTTTCATTCAATGCGAACGTTAGGGACAGATTTTAGCGAAAATGAGCTCCGCGCACGCTAAACTTCGCGCGAGCCTTCGCCAGGCAGTCGTAATGACCCACGTTATGGGCATCGCTCGCGATGAAGCTGTACAGGTTCTGATCGAACAGGCGCTGTGCCGGCTTTTTCTCGCGACCAAAGCGACCGCCGGCAATAAAGTCCGCCGAAGCCTGCAGCTTGCAGCCCATATCGACCAGGCGCTCCGCCACGCTTACATCCTTTTGAACCGCACGATAGCGCTCAGGATGAGCGATGATCACCTGGTAGCCACGACACTGCAAATCGTAAATCGTGTTCTCGTACTCTCTAAACGCATACGCATCGGCATGCGTCGAAAGCTCGAGCAGAAACTCGTTGGTCCCATCGAAATGCAAGTGCTCCGCGGCATCGATACCAAGCTCAACGAGCTTTCGATGGTTGACCTCGAAGCCCATCTGGAGCGGAAAACCGTCAGCGTTATCACGCAGCAGCTCAAAGGCGTCCCACATCTTGTCGTAATCAAAATAGGGATCACGGCAGTGAGGAGTGCAAACGATTCTGGTTACACCGGCCCGCTTGGCAGCCTCGAGCATCGCCAAGCTCTCATCGAGATCGGCAGCGCCGTCGTCTACACCCGGCAAGATATGGCAATGAATGTCACGCATAGGTCAGCCTTAATCAACTAAACGTTTGCTCGGTTGGTGAAGATGCCCTTTTTGGAAGTCCCCTGATCGTCGGAGCCCTTCTTCACCTTCTTACCGTCCTTGGTGTAGTAGGAGTAGTAGTACTCGCTGGTCTCGGTCTCGCAGTAGTTCATAACGGTACCGATGAGCTTGACCTTCTCGGACTTCTTAAGCTGACCGATGGCGTTGAGCGCCTCCTCGCGCTTGGTGAAGTCCTCGCGCACCACGAACAGCGTGCCATCGGTCAGGCTGGCAATCTCGGCAGCATCGATGAAGGTGCCTACCGGAGGAGCGTCAAAGATGACGTACTGGAACTTGGCGGACAGCGCCTTTACCAGCTTGGCAAAGCGGTGAGAGACGATGATGTCGGCAGGATTGGGAATATGCGGCTCGGCATCGAGGAAATAGAAGTTCTTCTGACCCGTCTCGACAATCGCCTGGTCAATAGAAACCTGCTCGGAAAGGACTGCATAGAGTCCGCCGCGGGAGCGGACGCCGAGCATATCGGCAAGGGACCTGCGACGCATATCAGCCTCGACCAGCAGGACGCTCTTGCCGCTGGTGGCGATAGCCTGGGCAAGGTTGATGGAAACCGTAGACTTGCCCTCGTTGGGAATCGAGGACGTAACGGTGATGGTGCGAATGGGGTCGTCCACGCTCGCAAAGCGGATGTTGGCCAGAAGGGTCTTGGCGGCATTCTGTACAACGAGCTTATCGGTGTTCTTTGCCTTAGCCATGCCTATTTACCACCTTTCATAGCCGGAATTCGGCCAACAACGGGAATGCCCAGGAGCTCTTCTGCCTCTTCGGCACCGCGGATGCGGGTGTTGAGCATGTCTGCCAAAACGACATAGGCAACTGCGATAAAGATGCCCGCGAGGAACGCGACAGCAACGTACAGCATACGCTTGGGACCGCTGGGGGCTTCGGGGGTCTTAGCCTCGTCGATAACGTTGATGCTCTGGGCAGCGCCGACGTTCTGAGCGACCGTACTCACCGAGCTAGCTATGGCCTTTGCGACCTTAGCCGTCTCCTTGGCATCGGTGCCGGTAACCGAAAGCGTAATGACACGCGTGGTGGTCTCGGAGGAAACAGACACCTTGTAGTCATCCAGATCGGTGAGGCCCAGTTCATTGGCTGCGCCGCTCTTAACGCTATCGCTATCCAGCAGCGTGGCGATATCGTTGGAAAGCATCTGACTCGCCGAGAGATCGTTGTAGCTCATCTGACCGCTATCGTCGGTCTTGGCGAGAATGTACATGCTCGTCGTCGCGGTATAGGTGTTGTCCATCGCAACGAAGGACACGATGCCCATGGCGATCGCGCAGACCACCGGAAGGGTGATGACCAGCTGAAGGTGCTTTTTGAGCAGCTGGAACAGTTCGAGAAGGGTCATGCAGCTTGCCTTTCATTTCCCCAGTTCGGATTGATAAAACTGTCCGTATGTTATCGCATCTTTTTACCGAGACCAAACTCTATACATAAGAAACAGGCTCTCCTGTAAAAATGTCGGAAGCAATCGTAAAATTGCACAACAACGCCGCACCCGAAAGTCAAATGCGGCGTCTGCATCAATATCTATGTTGTATCGCTATGCGAATGGCTCGTCCTGCTGTATGGGAAACGTCACCGTAATGGTGGTTCCCACGCCCAGCTCGCTCGACAAATCGAGCGTGGCGTGATGATACAGGGCCGCATGCTTGACAATGGCAAGCCCCAGACCGGTTCCGCCGCGTGCCTTGGACCTACTCTTGTCCACGCGATAGAACCGCTCAAATACCTTGCCCTGTTCTTCAGGCGCGATACCGATTCCCGTGTCGGCGACCGCAAGGAACGGATGGCCTTCGTCGTTGGTGCCGCACTGCAGCGTAACCGTACCGCCGGGTCGATTGTAGCGGATGGCGTTGCTTGCCAGATTATAGATGAGCTCGTCGATCAAGCGCGACACGCCTTCGATGACCACAGGCTTGGTCTCATGACTTATCGTCACATTCGCCTGACGGGCGACCTGTTCAAGACGCTGCTCAACCGCGTAGATAGCACGCGAGAGCTCAATAGGCTCCGTGGACCCAATGGGCACCGCCTCGCCCTCAGTTGCACGCTCGGCCTCGTCCAAGTTAGACAGCGTAAGGATGTCGTTGACAAGCGCTGCCAAGCGGCCCGCCTCACGATAGATGCGACCGCCAAAGTTGCGCAGGTCGTCCTCGCCCTCGACCATGCCGTTTGCGATGAGCTCGGCATAGCCCGAAATCGCCGTAAGCGGCGTCTTGAGCTCATGGGTGATATTCGCCGTGAACTCGCGGCGCATACGGTCGTTGTCCGCTAGCACCGCCATTTGGCGCTTGAGTTCCTGGCGCTGCGACTCGATACGCTCAAGCATGGGGACCATCTCGGCATAGGCGTGCTCATAGCTACGGCGTGGGTGGTCCAAATCCACCTCTTGCAACGGCGCGATGATGGCACGGGACTCGCGGCGCGCCATAAAAAACGAGAGTACCGCACCCGCTGCTGCGATAAGCAGCATCGGCGCCACCATCGACAGCAAAATCGCCGCAACGCCAGGCTGGGCCTGCGCCAAGCGAACAACCTGACCGTTATCAAGGGCGACAGCGCGATACAGCATAATCTCGTCGAGCGTAGAGCTTGCGCGCTCCGCGGAACCCAAACCACTCTCAAAGGCCTCGATGACCTCGGGGCGATCGCCATGGTTGGGCAGTGTGGAAGGCGACGCCTCGTTGTCGTAGGCAACCGATCCATCCTTGTTAATCAGCGTGATGCGCAAGTCCTCGCGATCGAGGCTACGCAAGAACGGGATGGGCTCCTGCTGCTCGTCGAGGGCGGCAGCAATGAGCTCGGTTTCCTGCGCCAGATTGGCACTCGTGGCATCCGCCAAGGTGTTTTGCACAAAGAACGCACCCAGCACCGTAAACGCCACGATAACCGCCATGGCGCAGACAAAGATCGTCACAAAAACGCGGTGCGACAGCGTATGTTTTCCCTGGGGGGCGAAGACCACGGGTTACTCCTCCGATGCGGTGGCCGCGGTGTCGTCACCTTCGGCACCATCACCGGCAGAAGGCTCGGCCAAGCGGTAGCCCACGCCGCGCACGGTCTCGATGGCGCCGGCATGCTCGCCCAGTTTTTGGCGAAGCGTCTGCACGTGCACGTCAACGGTGCGCGAACCGCCGTCGAAGTCCCAGCCCCACACGCTCTGCAGCAACGACTCGCGGGTAAAAACCACGCCGGGCTTGCGCATGAGGTACTCGAGCAGGTCGAACTCGCGCAGGGTGAGCTTAAGCGGCTCGCCGGCAACGGTCACCTCGCGATGGCTGGGCGAGAGCACGATGTCGCCCACGCTGAGCACATCGCTCGCCTGCTTGACCATGCCGCCGCGACGCAGCAGTGCGCGGCAGCGGCTCGCAAGCTCCATGAGCGAGAAGGGTTTAGTCAGGTAATCGTCGGCACCGCCATCGAGCGCCATCACCTTGTCGAGCTCGGTATCCTTGGCGGTAAGCATCATGATGGGCACCGTCGCCGTCAGGCGGTCGGCACGCAGGCGACGCATAATCGCCAGGCCATCGGTGTCGGGCAGCATGATATCAAGCAGCACAGCATCGGGCACCCGTCGCGCCACGGCGGCCTTAAACTCGCCGTCGCACGAAAAGCCCTCGGCCTCGATTCCCTGCTTGCGCAGCGCATAGACCGTCAAATCCCTGATGTTGTCATCGTCCTCGACGTAATAGATCATGTTGAACCCCTTTGCGGCCGGCATGACCGCATCTTAATCCTAAAGGTACCTGTACTAGATGGTATCAGCCAAAACGCCCCGTCAAATAATCCGCCGTACGCGGGTCAGTAGGATTTTTGAAAAGCTGAGCGGTGGGCGCGTGCTCCACCAGCTCACCCAGCAAAAAGAACGCGACCGAATCGGAAATACGCGCGGCCTGCTGCATGTTGTGCGTCACGACCACCAGCGTGCAGGTCTCTTTGAGCTCGCAGGCCAGCTGCTCCACCACGAGCGTCGACACGGGGTCGAGCGCCGAGGTCGGCTCGTCCATCAGCAGAATGTCGGGCTGCACGGCAAGTGCGCGCGCGATGCACAGGCGCTGCTGCTGCCCACCCGAAAGTCCCAGCCCCGACTCCTTGAGCTTGTCCTTGACCTCGTCCCACAGGGCAGCGCGACGAAGGGAGTCCTCGACCAGCTCATCGAGCACGACGCGGTCGCGCACACCCATGCCGCGCGGACCATACGCGACGTTGTCGTAGATGCTCATGGGAAACGGGTTGGGGCGCTGGAACACCATGCCCACGCGCTGGCGAAGGCGGCAGATGTCGTAATCGCCCAGGATATCTTGACCATCGAGCGCAATCTTGCCCTCGATGCGGCAATCCTTGATACCGTCGTTCATGTGGTTAAAGCAGCGCAGCAACGTGGACTTTCCGCAGCCCGAAGGCCCGATGAACGAGGTAATCTGCTTGTCGCGAATCTTGATATTCACGTCCTTGAGCGCATGATGGTCGCCATAGAACAGGTCGAGGCCCTCGACATCGATGCGTGTCGGCGAGGCGGCAAGATCCTCTGCCGTGGGGCGAGTCGCATCCCCAACCTCGCGCTCGTGCGCGGCCTCGGCCTGCGCTTTCATGAGTTCTTCAAGCTCCGTGGGCTCCACAGCCGCAGCAGCCGTCATACCGCATACCTCCACATCGATATCAATTCAGCAGTATCGATAGTAGAAATCGCGGCTCATATGCACGTGAGCGCATTGTCAAGTGTTTGTAAGGGCACGCTGGCTATGCGGCGGGCAGCTCGATGGTGAATATCGTGTGTTCGGGCGTCGATTCACATGCAACGGTACCGCCGTGTGCCGCGATGATCTCCTTGGCAATAGCAAGGCCCAGACCGGCACCACCGCGATTGGTCGCACGCGCCGCATCCAGGCGATAGAACTTCTCAAAGATCACCTTGAGCTTAGCTGCAGGGATAGGATCGCCCTGATTGATAAAGCGCACGCGCACGCCGCCATCGTCTTGGCGCCCGGCCTCAATCGTGATAGTCGAGCCCTCATAGCTATAGGCGACGGCGTTTTTCATGATGTTGTTAAACACGCGGGCCATCTTGTCGCCATCCACGAGCACCGTCAGATCCTCGCGAATATCAACTTGGGCTTCCTTATGCTGCTCGTTGAGGATGGGATAGAACTCGTCAGCCACCTGAGCCAGCAGCAACCCCAGATCAACATAGCCGCGCGTGAGCACGATATCGTGGAAGTCAAAGCGCGTGATATCGAAGAACTCTTCGATGAGCGCATCGAGCCGGTGCGCCTTGTCGAGAGCCACGCCCGTAAAGTGCGCACGTTGCTCAACCGGCAGCTCAGGAGTCTCTTGCAGCAGCGAAAGATAGCCCACCACACTGGCAAGCGGGGTGCGTAGGTCATGTGCCAAGTACGTGACCAGATCGTCCTTGCGATGCGACTCGTCACGCAGAGCTTGCTGCACCTTGCGCTCACGGTCACGCACGCGGTTAAGGGCGCCCTCGACCTCCAAGAAGTCGCCGTCGATGTTGTCCCAGGTGTCGGGGTGATCGATCAGGCGATCTTGAATACGAGCGGCCAGCACACAATCGGCATGCTGCTCGCCCTGTTCGTAGCCCTGGTAGTACAGGGCGCGGCCACACAAGAACAGCACGCACGCGGCAAGCGCCAGCACAAAGCCAAGCATGTTGAATACAAAGCCGGCATCGAACAACACCGGCCCTTCGATGCCGCCGAGCGCCATGGCGCCAATCGCCAACGTCATGGCCCACGCGGCGCCGCCAATCACCATGCAGCGGCGCACGATCTCAAATCGATCGATCAGCAAAAAGCCGACAAGCAGCACCGCCAAGATTCCAGCGATGTTATCAATGCCAATCAGCAGCAGGGTCAGCAAAAAGAGCAGCACCGTTGCAAGCGCGCGATTGTCGACGACCGACCTCACGTATTCAAAGAGTCGATCGGGCACCTCGAACGCTTGTCTATCGTCTTTTGTCATATCAAGATCCTCACAAGCGAAAAGCGTTATTCGATGATGTAGCCGACGCCCCAGACGTTTTTGATAAAGCGCGGCTTTTGTGCGTCGTCGCCGATCTTTTCGCGCAAGTGGCGAATGTGCACCATCACCGTATTGTTGGAGCCGGGCATAAAGTCCTCGTTCCACACCGCGCGGAACAGGTCCTCCACGGCCACCACGCTGCCGCGATGCTCGACCAGATACAGCAAGATTGAATACTCGGTGGGTGTGAGGCGTACCGGTGCACCGTCCACCGTCACGGAACGAGCGTCGCGGTTGATCTCCAAGCCGTCGAGCTGAATGGTCGGCGATTCGGCCGCCTGTGCACGGCTACCGTAGCTGGTGTAGCGGCGAAGCTGAGCGTGCACACGCGCGATGAGCTCCAGCGGACGGAACGGCTTAACCACGTAATCGTCCGCGCCAAGCGAAAGGCCCCCGATCTTGTCTTGCTGGGCATCGCGCGCCGTCAGCATGATCACGGGATAGGTATGGCTGGAACGGATCGTACGCAGCAGCTCAAACCCATCGATATCGGGCAGCATGACATCCAGCAGCGCCAAATCAAACTCCTGCTCCAAAATCGCCTTGGCAGCATCGGCCCCGCTATAGGCAATCTGGACATCAAAGCCCTCTTTTGTAAGGTAGATGCCAACCAAGTCGGCGATGGCCTTCTCGTCATCAACTACCAAAATGCGCTCGTTCATGCGTGCTCCTCTCGCGCTCCATTATGCCCGAGGCGACGCACGCCACACGCAACAAGCGTGGGTGATTAAGTCGGCCTTAAGCACCCTTGTGCCCGTTCGGGTGCGGATGTGGGCCACACGCGCACGCGATGATCGCCGACGCCGGCAAACGATATACTCTAGTTCCAGAAGAGACCATCCCGTCGAAAGCGAAATCCGTGAAGTCCCTCACCTCTTTTGCAAAGCGCTCAGCCCAGCTTGCCGCCGGCCTTGTCTGCGCTATCGCCCTTGCCGCTGGCGTGCCCACCGTCGCCGGCGCCCAAGTGCTCACGACCGACAATGTTTGCGGCAAAACCGCTGATGCGCGCGGCATCACGGCCGAAAACCTGCCCGATATCGATGCGACCAATGCCCTCGTCATGGGCAAAGACGGCACCGTCTACTATGCCCGCAGCGCCGATGAGCAGGTCAAGATTGCCTCGATCACCAAGGTCATGACCGCAATCCTAACCGTCGAGAATTGCAAGATGGACGAGAAGGTCACGGTGAGCAACGCCGCAGCCACCGTAGGTAATTCGACCGCCGGCTTGCTCGAAGGCGACGAGCTTACCGTGGAGCAGGCACTGCGCGGCCTGATGATTCCCTCGGGCAACGACGCCGCCATCGTGCTCGCCGAATATGTGGGCAAGAAGATCGACCCTAAGACCAAAGACGCCGAGGCCACATTTGTGAAGGCCATGAACGAGCGTGCCAAGAAACTCGGCTGCACCGGTACGCTTTTTGAAAACCCGCATGGTCTGGACTTTGATGAGTGGGCTGGCGATATGCACTCAACCGCACACGATGTAGCGCTGATGATGCAGGAGGCCATGAAAAACGACACGATCCGCGAGGTCGTAGCGAGCGAGGATTCCTGGATCGAGGTCACGGGCGCCGACGGCACCGATCATTCGCATTCCATGGACACGCATAACTATTTGCTGGGCCAAGATGGCAACATCGGCGGCAAGACCGGCACCACCGACGATGCAGGCTATTGTTTTACGGGTGCCTACAACCGCGATGGCGACGAGATCTACACCGTCGTTTTGAACTCCACCACCACCGACCAGCGCTTTACCGATACCGCAACCCTTGCCAGTTGGTACTACGGTCACAAGGTGACGGTCGCAATCGCCAACACGCAGGAAAAGACCGCCAACGGCAACCCGCTTATGGCACGCATTAGCCAGACAGATTGGACGGACAAGACGATCGACGCCACGCTCGCCGACCCCGCCGCACAGGCAACGGTGTTCTCACTCGCCGGCGAAGTGACCGAAAAAGTTAGCTACGATGACCTTTCGGGCACGGTGCATGTTGGCGACAAGGTAGGCAGCGTTACGCTCAAGCAGGACGGCACCAAGGTCGCCGTCATGGACCTGGTTGCCGACGAGGAAGGCACAGGGCCGAATCCCATTGAATGGCTCCTTGTGAAGCTCGACCGCCTGGGCCGCCGCATCGACAACCGCCCACTCACGGCAGAAAGCGAGACCGTAGCCAAGGCACCCGAGGTGTAGGGCCGGAGCGATATCACATCGAACCAAATGAGGCGTCCAACGGGGCGCCTCATTTTTGAGGGTTCGAATCCCCAGCCTCCTTTCTCCACACAAAAAAGGGCCCCAAATGGGACCCTTCTTCAAATTCGTACTGGCGGAGAGCTGGGGATTCGAACCCCAGATGCCCTTTTGGGGCATACTCGCTTAGCAGGCGAGCACCTTCGGCCTCTCGGTCAGCTCTCCGTAACAGCCGTTCTATAGTAACCAAACAGCCAAGGATGGGCAAGAGGAAATTTTCTAATTGCCTAGCATCCTTTCCTCCTTGGAAGCTTCACCTACCCCAGCGAACGGTTGAGGGAGCCGAGCTCGTCGTTGCCCATGGTGCGCCACATTTGGAAGATGCAACCGCGTGCCAGGAAAAAGAAGCCGTTGTCGACCAGTTGCACAGCGGCATCTGCAAGCTGATTCGTCACGGCGGACACTGGCGGCAGCTCGAGTCCAGCCTTGCGGATGGTCTCGACCGCTTCCTCGAACGTCAGAGGCTCGCTGACGCCCATCTCGTTCATAAGGCCCTGCATTTCTTCCAGCGCGCTGCTGCCCGATTCCTCACCGCGCGGCACCAGACGGTAACAAGCCAGCGCCAGGTCGAGCTGATCGCAATTCCAATAGGCAAACGCCAAGCGATAGAACAGGTAGCCGATTGCAGAACGATCGCTGGCAATACGTAGGCCGTGGCGCGCCACCTCGATAATCTCGTCAAAGCGCTCCAGACGCGCAAGCACGTTGATGAGCGCAAAGTGCGATTGCATGGACGAGCGCGCCAGATCGTAAAGATGGCGCACCTCGGGCAGCGCTCGTTCAAAGTCCTCTTGCTCGGCGTAAAAGCTGCAGATCTCGTGCTGGGCAAAGTACAGCGCATCGGGCGCACGAAGGATTCGCACAGAGCGGTCTTCTTCCAACACCGGTAGCACCATGCGCACCAGCTGGTTATCGCAAAACTGCGTTTGAACCGGGCCTGTCGCCAAAAGCTCGGCGACGGCGCACTTAGCCTCCAACTCCTCGACAAGACGGGAAAAGCCTTCAAAAGCACCTGTACGGTCGACTTTTGCCTGCTCGCGCAATTCAACAACACGGGCCACGTATGGGTCGTCGTCCTCTTCCATGACCTCCAGCTCGTCAGCCGTATCGGCAAGCAGCAGATCGCGCAGCGCCGGCGTCAGCGTGCGATGGTCATCACGCGGACGAGCATGAACCTCCGCAGGCTCAATCGTCTCCGGAGCGGTTGACTCATACGCCTCAAGCACACGCTTGCACGGCATATCGTCCATGTCCATGCTCTCAAGATCCTTGGCGACAGGAACGCAATCGGCCAGATAGGCCGCACGCCCAAAGAAATACGTTGCAACAACGCGCTCGCCCTGCTCACTGTCGGGAGCAGCAATCTGCACATAGCAGCGCGTGATGCAGGTGCCCGCGGCAAAACACGCTGCCGCAAGCGTGAGTGCCACGCGCGCATCGTGCTCCGCGGCCCAGATCGCGCGCGTGTCCTCGTCCAGCTCGCGCCAGGCGTCATCCTGAGCATCGTATTCACGTTGCGGCATGGCATCAACGACAGACTGCCCAAACCGAACGAGCATAATCCCCTCGGCAACGTTTGCCCGATAGGTATAGTCGAGCCGCGTGACCACGTTGAGCGCCTCAACGATTCGCGCAAAACGCGTGCGCACGTCCCACTCGCCGCCCGGCTGGCACGAAACCGTTCCCGGCTTTGCCCACGGGTTATCGCTCGAGGCCGTATCGAGCAGTCGGGGAACATCGTTGGTCGTCTTGGCGATATGCCACGCATCAAAGAGTGCACAGCCCTCAAGGCTCGGCGAGGATGCCGCGGGGGCCAATCCAGCCCCGATGCGCTCAAGGATGCCGGAAAGGCGGTTGAGACGGCACTCTATTGCAAGCAGCATGTCAATCTCGTCCTGGTCCAGCAGGCTGCGATCAAAGTTGAGATAGAAAAGCTTTGAGCGATCAATGCGAGCCAAGCTCATCTCGGACTTGGCAGCGATGGTGCGCAGGCGGGGCAAGTCAATTTCGCTCATAAGGGCGGCGGCATAACGCTCGATACCGCTCGGATTCTCGGCATGGTCAACGCGGTAAAGCAGCGTCTCGATAGCATCGGGGAGCGGTGCCGTGTTAAAGCCCAAAAACACCTCGACCGGCTCGGGCAACTTTACGAGCTTGATCTTGTCGACAACATTTTGCATACCCTCGTCGAGTCCGCCGGCGTCCGCCGTGTTCACAATAGCGCCTTCGGAGTTGGCAAATATCACGTAGCGCAAGAACATCGAGGCCATGAACTCGCCGTAAGGAAGGGCGCGGGTCGAATTCCATGTCTCGTGGTCGGACTGCTCGCGCATGGGGCCTTCGGGAGAGCCGGCAGTTTGCGCACACGCGCGCATTGCACCGTTGGCTTCCCTTACCATAATCTCACCAATACTGGAATCCGACTCGTCAAGGACCAGTTCCATATCGGGATCGTTGGGCAGCGGAGCCTCGCTAACGGGGCGGTCCACCTTGTACACCTCACCCGAAACGCTTACGTAGCCCAAAAGCGACACATGACTTTTGTCAACGAATTCGACGACATAACAAGATTCATGCTGATCCTCGCCAAAGAGTTTCCAGACCACGCCATATGAGCGTCCCGCAGGCTGCTCGGGCATCGCCGGAAAGCGCTTCTTGGGATCGAGAAACCTGAGCTTGTATGTCGGACGCTCTGCCACGAAATATCACCCTGATCGGTCGTCTAGAGAAGGAGCGGTCGCGGATAGGCCGCGATACCTACTCGGAATCTTACACGAGTCGATAAGAAATCGTCCGCTTCACGCCCGCGCCTCGACCGAGGTTCGAATCCACCTTGATTATCGACTTTATCCGAACACCTCCCACATTCATCCGCACATGTACGGATGAATGTGGGAACCCGATACCCTGAGGGCCGGATCGGCCGGCCCCGGGAGATCGGAGGACGGCA
>CABUTN010000004.1 GCA_902494565.1 uncultured Collinsella sp.
CGGCGGTCGGCCCCATGCCGTCCTCCGTCGCCAGGAGGAAGAGCTCGACCTTCTCCCTGCTGTACATGCGAACCTCCAGTCCGGACCGCCCCGCGGTCCAACTTTCTGTCCGCACCCCCGTTCCAGCGAGTGGCTAATGAATGTAACTATAAAACGCCTACAAATTACCTGCCGATCAAACTCGATAAGACAAACGGTGCGGGGACAAACGAAACGGCCAGTTCGGATATGGCATGCACTGGGATGGAATCGCTCTTCGATTTCACCAAACCGATGAGTTTGATAACTGCGTTGATTAAAATGCGCTGCTTTCTCGATAAAGATGATATTATCTGTGACTTTTTTTCGGGGTCATCTACTACAGCAGCCGCTATTCAGCAGTTAAATTCAGAGGACGGTGGAACGAGAAAGTGCATCTCGGTTCAGCTTCCCGAAGTTATTGAGGTGTTATCTTCGGATGATGCAAAGAAGAGGAAACTGACTGAAAATCGGATTAAATTTCTTGATGCGTTGGGATTGAAGCATGATTTGACGCAGATTGGTGAGGAGCGCATTCGCCGTGCAGGCGACATGATTAAGGCTGAGGTCGAAAAGGCCAATGCTCAGCTTAGACTTGGCGAAGAGCCTAAGAAACTACCGGACATCGGCTTCCGTGTGTTCGCACTTGACAATTCTGGCATCGAAAAGCCTAAGCCCGGACAGCTCATACTCGATGTAGTGAAGCCCGACCGCTCCGACATGGACATCGTCTTTGAAATGATGCTCAGGTGGGGCCTCGAGCTCACGTTGCCCGTGGAGAAGGAAGAGGCCGCGGGCTATCCTGTCTATTCCGTCGCCTACGGTGAGCTCGTGTGCTGCTTGGAGCCCGACCTCACCGTCGAGGCGCTCGAGGCCATCGCCGATATGGACCCGAGGCGCGTGCTCATGCGCGACTCGATCCTCACCGATACGCTCAAGCTCAACGCCGTTCAGATTTTCAAGCGTGTCGAGGAGACCAATCAGCACGTGGTGGACATTAGGACGGTGTAAGGGATGACTCTGCAACTCAAATACTCCGCCAGCCAGGAGCATCAGGTCGAGGCCATCGATGCTGTATGCAACTTGTTTCGCGGCCAGGAGTTCATGGACTCCGATTTTGTCGCGGAGATGGGCATCGGCCTCCATGAGGGCCAGGTTGTCCAGGTGGGCCACGCCAACGGCCTGCGCCTTTCTGGCTCCCAACTGGAGCGTAATCTTCACGCCATCCAAGAGGGCAACGCGCTCGCCCCAACGAGCGTGCCCACCGACGGTCGCTTGCGTGACTTCACCGTGGAGATGGAGACCGGCACCGGCAAGACCTACTGCTACATCCGCACCATCTACGAGCTCAACCGCCGCTACGGGTTGACTAAGTTCATCATTGTCGTGCCAAGCGTCGCCATCCGCGAGGGTGTGAAGAAGAGCTTCGAGAGCACCAAGAGCCACTTCGACGTGCTCTACGACAAGACGCCACTCGAGTGCTTCGTCTACGATTCGAGCAAGATGGACCGCATCAACGGGTTCGCCATCTCAAGCTTCATCCAGGTGATGATTATCAACATCGGCGCCTTCGATAAGGACAACGACTTCGATGAGGATGAGATTGCTGAGTCGGCGGGTAAGAGGGATAAGCGCAACCTGTTTCATCGTCCAAGTGAAGATCTTATTGGTGGCCAGATCCCCCGCGAACTTGTGGCTTCATGCAATCCCGTCGTCATCATTGATGAGCCGCAGAGCGTTGACTCTACCGCCAAGCGTAAGAAAGCCATTCGCAGCCTGAACCCGCTGTTCGTGTTGCGCTACTCAGCCACGCACAAGGAAGCGTACAACAAGGTTTATCGCTTGACGCCTGTCGACGCCTTTCAGCGTGGACTGGTCAAGGGCATTACCGTCGATTCGGTGCTTTCGCAGGAGGACCTGAATGGCTCGTACGTGAGGCTTGAGTCTACAAAGATTGCCTCGCCCATTACGGCTAAGCTGACGATTGATGTACGCCAGAAGGACGGCTCGCAGAAGCGCAAAAAGGTAAATGTCAAGACGGGCGACAACCTGTTTAACAAGAGCGGCGAGAATACCGACTATGAGGCCGGCTGGATCGTGAGTAACATCTCCGCTGCTGCTGGCGACGAATGGGTTGAGTTCCAGAACGGCGAACGCATCGAGCTTGGTCAGGCCGTTGGTGATGTTGCGGCCGAAGCTATCAAGCGCGCGCAAATCAAGAGCACCATCGAGGACCATCTGCAGCGTCAGCTCGAGCTTGCCCCGCGCGGCATCAAGGTGCTTTCGCTGTTCTTTATCGACAAGGTTGAGAAGTACCGTCTGTATGACCCGGTGCGAAACGGCGAGTATGCGCAGATGTTCGAGGAGGAATATACTGCAGCGGTCAATTCGACGAAGTGGCGCAAACGCTACGCCGAAGCTGGCGTGAAATTGGATACGGATGCTACTGCGGTACATTCGGGCTACTTCTCGCAGGACGGCAAGGGGCATCTTAAGAATACGTCCGATGCAGCGTCCTCGGCTGCTGACATCTCGACCTTCGAGACCATCATGCGTGATAAGGAGACGCTGCTTTCCTTCCCTGCGGACGGCGATGACGACGAGACGCGTGCAAAGAAACGTATTCAGTTTATCTGGAGCCACTCCGCCCTTAAGGAGGGTTGGGATAATCCTAACGTGTTCCAGATCTGCACGCTGGTGGAGACCAAGGACAAGCTGACCAAACGCCAAAAAATCGGTCGTGGCCTGCGTCTGTGCGTGGGTCAGGACGGCGAGCGCTGCTACGACGAAGGCGTGAACGTACTGACCGTCATCGCAAACGAAAGCTATGACTCGTTTGCCAACGCCTTGCAGTCTGAGTTTGAGGAGGATGGCTACAAGTTTGGCATTCTCACCGCTGCGTCTTTCTCGAATGTCGTGGTGGAACGCGAGGACGGAACCGAGGAACTCTTGGGCTTTCAGAAGTCTAAGACCGTCTTCGACTCGTTTAAGGACCAGGGGCTCATCGATGATAAGGGCAAGATTACACCTGAGCTCAAGCGGGCGGCCGAGCAGGGTAGTGTCCCTGTTCCCGAGGGTCTGGAAAACGTTAAGACCGAGGTGGAGCGCATTATCCTCAAGAAGGCTCAGAAGCTGCAGATTCGCGACAAGGCCAAGGAGGTTGAGGTTATGCTCTGCAAGGATGTGACCGCCGACCCTGCTTTCCAGGAGCTTTGGGAGCGCATTCGCAAGCGCACACGCTTTGAGGTCGATGTGGACTCCGACAAGCTGGTCGAGGACGCGTGCGAGGAGATTGCCAAGATGCCTGAGGTGAAGGCGCCTGAAATCCTGAGCACGCGCGCGGATCTGACCGTAGACACAGCTGGAGTGAATGCCGAGGCGCGCTCGACCGCGCTCGTGCGAACGGCGGGTCGCGCAGTGTATGACTTGCCCGATCCTATCGCGGAGCTGCAGGATGCCGTCGGTCTTACCCGTGCTACCATCAAGCGCATTCTTGAGGGCTGTGGTCGCTATGACGAGTTTGCGCTCAATCCTGCGCTGTTCCTAGCCCAGGTGGCTTCTAAGGTGAACAAGGTTAAGGCCGTGGCAATTGCCAAGGGCATTAAGTACACCAAGCTGCCCGAGGAAGATTGGTACACGATGAAAGATTTGGACCCTGGCGATCTTAAGGCCTATGTTGGCCAGAACGCTTGGGAGTCCGTGCACCACAAGAGTCTATACAACTACGTTGTCTACGACTCGTCGTCGGTTGAGAAGCCGTTTGCCGTTGAGCTTGATCAGGCCGAGGAGATCAAGGTGTTTGCCAAGCTGCCGAGCAGCTTTAAGATCGACACGCCGTTAGGAGCCTACAACCCCGATTGGGCTTACGTGCAAGAGATCGAGGGCGAGCATCGCGTGTATTTTGTTACCGAGACTAAGGGCGGCGGAAACAACGACATCCATACGCGTCCGACCGAGCAAGGTAAGATCGATTGTGCCGAGAAGCACTTCGAAGCCATTTGGGAACCTGACTTCTTCTACAACGTAAAGACGACATATCGCTCGTAAGTATTGAGGGGGCGCTGAAGAACCATCTTTAGTGTCCCCTCTTATTGGGTATTCGATTGCTGCCTTAATCTCCAGCTTGTTTCTTAGCCACCTGGATGCGGGGTAGGGAGTCGAGTGGGTGCGTTTAGTGCTTTGCAGACTTAACGGTACGCGAGTTCGCCTACATTTCTGCAATCCCGCGCGCGGCGCTCAGCAGCTCGTACTCCCTTTGGTTCCACTGGCGCAGCTCGGCAGTCTCGACGGCATCGCGGCACAGATCTAGGAATACCTCGGCGTCCTCGCAGGAGCACTTGCGGGCATAGTCACCCGAGCCGCTTGCGATGCACGCGCTGTCGGCGAAGAGCTATCGGCTAGACGATTCGCGCGGGCAGCGGCTAAAGCGGGCGTGAGATAAATCGATAACTGATGAGAACGAACATGTGTTCGTCTATATGGTAAGATATATGCCAGTGGGAGCGATTTCATTCGATATCGTTCTTGCCGGTACTTTTTAGTTCCGCACGCTGTCGGCGCGGGCTTCGAATTCAGAGAGGGCGATTGCAATGCTATACGAATTTAAATAGATTTCTAATGCTTGATTAAGGCCATGTCTATGTCAAAAGACATACAAAAGTGTTAGTCTTTTGACATGAAACACTTTGATGAAATATTCGAACTGGCGGCAGATGGCTACGGCATCGTGACTGCTGCGCAGGCACGCGAGATTGGCGTAACCACCGGAGAACTGAGCCGATGGTGTGCCACTGGGAAATTGATGCGCCGAGGACATGGGGTGTACAAGCTCACCCAATGGGTTCCGATGCCCCGTGACGTCTTTGCGGAGGCAGTGGCTCTTGTTGGTGACGAGGGTTTCCTGTGGGGCGAATCAGTGCTGTCCATGCACGCACTTGCACTTGTTGATCCTCGTGCCGTGACCGTGGCAACACCAAAGCGTGTTCGCCGCAAACTGCCAGCTTGGGTAAAAACAGTGTCCGCTCCAGAGAATGCGAAAACGACGTTCTATGAAGGAATCCCTTCTCAATGCGTTGCTGATGCGATTGAGGCTTGTAAGGGGTCCGTTATGACCGAACGCCTCATCGAGGCAACCAAGCACGCTCAAGCCGAGGGCCTTATTACCTCCAATGAGCATGAGAGGCTGATGAAGGAGCTGTCGTGAAGGAAGTCAAGAAGCCAACCGGCAGACGTAACCTTGACATAGCGATAGACCGACTCTGCACTGATTTGGACGAAGAGCCGGGCCGCGTTAAAAGGCTCATTGCGGCCGTTGTTGTTGGGCAGATGCTACCCGATGGAGCCGCAAAGGGTGGAAATGCCCTGAAGATTCGCTTTGGGAAGGATGTCACGCGGTTCTCGCGCGACCTCGATACCGCCAGGGCATCCTCACTGAACGATTACATGACGAAGCTTGAAGATTCGCTCACTATAGGCTGGAACGGATTCTCGGGTGCCATTGTTCCGAGGGAGCCCGCATCTCCGAAGGGAATTCCAACTGCTTACGTCATGCGTCCGTTCGAAATCAAGATTACCTACAATGGTAAATCGTGGATGACGCTGCCGCTTGAGGTCGGTCATAACGAAATCGGCGACGCCGACGATCCCGATATGGTTTCCTCGCCTGAAGCTGCTGCAATATTGAAAGGTCTCGGGTTTCCCGAACCGGGGCCGGTTCCGTGTATGAGGCTCGAGCATCAGATTGCTCAGAAACTTCATGCTGCGAGCAGCCCCGGCAGCGAGCGCGCCCATGATCTGATAGATCTCCAGATTGCAATTTCCAACGGGGAAATTGATTACCTAAAAACTCGAGAGGTCTGTATCAGGCTCTTTGCGTATCGTGCGGAGCAGGAGTGGCCTCCAATGATCTCGAGGGGAGTGGGCTGGGATTCACTGTATTTCTCCCAGGCGGAAGGACTTAACGTTTTGCCGACTGTCGATGATGCCGTGGCATGGGCGAACGACTTGATTGCCAAAATCGATTCTGCTCGTTAGTGACACTGCCGAGATCTCTCGCTTACGCCATAGCAACCCCACGCGCGGCGCTCAGCAGTTCGTACTCCCTCTGGCTCCACTGGTGTGTCTTCGTCGCGCGCACGGCATCT
Organism: uncultured Collinsella sp.; assembly: GCA_902494565.1. Taxonomy (GTDB): domain Bacteria; phylum Actinomycetota; class Coriobacteriia; order Coriobacteriales; family Coriobacteriaceae; genus Collinsella. The sequence goes on from CABUTN010000004.1 coordinate 6,162, forward strand.
TGGCACAGGTCCAAGAACACTTCGGCCCCCTCGCAGAAGCACTCGTGGGCAAAGGCACCGGATCCGTCTGCAGCACACGCGCCATCGGCAAACAGCTTCCAGCTGGACGGCTCGCGCGAGTCATCTCCGAGCAGCTTGATCTGTAATACGTGCGGGTCGCTGGCAACGCAGAGCTCTTCCTCGAGCTTCTGTACCGTAAAGCGCATCTGGTGAGAGCGGCTGCTCTTGACCATGGTCGAGGCGTAGCCGTTTGGCTTATCCAGAAGATGCATGTGATTCGGTTTGACGACCAGGTTGTGGAAGTTGCGTTCGTTGCGCACAGAGAAATTGTCCATACGGACTCCTTTCATCGATGTTGGCAGGGCCACCGTGCCTCTTGGCCGGTTGGCGTCAGGATCGTGGAGCCAACTCTCTACCCCGACTCTGGATAAAACGCGCCCGCTCCTTGCGGGCACGATGGAGTCTATCAGCGCGCGCGGACACAAATCAAGCGCCGCCTGCGAAATGATGCGCAGGCGGCGCTTGATTGCGCGGCGAATATTCGACCTGTATTCGGATAAGTGTCGAAATCGGCCGTAAGAAAGTACGGAAAAGTGTCGAATCTGACGGTCTCAACATCCGGAAAAGTGTAATCGGATGACAAAACGGCACGTAGAAGCTGGTGATACATATGGACGATTCAGCCGCCCTGGTCCCCGCTACTCGTCTCCGTCGTTGGGGTCGCCCTTGAGGGTGTTGATGTCCAGGTGCTGGTTGTCGCCCTCTTTTTGCTGCGTTGCAGATTCGGACGCGGTGGGGCTGCGGAACAGCTGGAATCCCTCAAACGCAATGACGCCGAGCAGGGCAATGACAATGGCGATAAAGGCAACCTTGACTGCCTGCGGAAACTCCGAGAAACGCAGCGCCTTTTCCGCGGCGTAATAATCGGCGAAGCGCTCTTCGCCCGTGCTTTTGGTATACGCCGGCGCGGACGCGGCCTCCGGGTCATATTCCGGTGCAGGCGTGGCGGCGTACGGATTGTTGAGATAATCGCTCGATGCGGTGCCAAAATCCTCGGTCTCGATGCGACCGTTGCCAGCATAGCCATCGGAATAATCGGAATATGCCGCACCGCCCTCATAGTCCGCGGCGCTCGTGTTGGCGGCAAAAAGCGGGTTAACTGGAACGTCGAGCGCCGGCATGCCGGTAGAGGTCTCATCCAGATCGGTTGCAGCCCAGGAATCGTAGGCAACCTGATGGGCAACGGGCTCATCGAGCCTTGTGACCGGAGGCTTGCGTGCCGCAGGAACGGGCAACTGCTGGGCGTTGTACATAACGGTGCTGTCGGCCGATTTGCCCTGCGTCGCCGCAGCGAGAAATGCCGCCGTCTCGGACGGGTCGCTTGCGGGGCGGGGAGCGGTCGTGGGCGCCGAAGTGGGTGCGGGCGTAGGCGCGGGCGTCGGCGCAGATGCGGGCTTAGGCGCAAGTGCGGGATTGGGACTTGACGGGCGAGCCCCGCCGCCCATGAGTTCGTCGGCGGTCCACGGGCGATCATCCATCACGTCGTCAAGGCTCAGCGAAAACAGGTCGTCTTCACTCTCATCGAACATGCGGTGCACATGTCCACCAATTGCCGGAATCAATCCGCGACCGGTGCATGATGCCTTGCTCAACGCCATTCTGTTCCATCCTTTCGAAATACTAATGACATCGATTATATGGAACTTCCCAAGCGGCTCGGTCTTGGATTCGTGCTTTCCAGAACTCGCGCCCAAAAGGGGAGGGGCAATCCAGGCGAGTGCCTACTTGTCGCCGGCAGCAGCCTTGGCCTCATTGAGGTAGCTATAGAAGCTGTACTTGGAGATGCCAAAGAACTCGCAGGCGCGCTCGCTCGACTTGGAAATGAGGAAGGCGCCGCGACGGTCGAGGTAGCCAATGGCACGAATGCGCTCGTCTTTGGTCATGAGTGCCGCGGGCTTGCCCACAAACTGCTCGCACTCGTGCAGCAGGTCCTCGAGCAGGTCGCCGATGTTCTTGGTAATGGGCTCGGGCTCGGTATAGCCCGTGCCGCCGGTGCCGGTAAAGGCGTCGAGCGAACGCTCAAAAGCCTTCATAAGCGTAATGTCAAAGTTGATGCCCAAAATGCCGACGGGCTTGCCCTCGTCGTTGCGGATAAAGATCGTCGACGATTTGAGCAGCTTACCGTCGGTGGTTTTAGTGAGGTACGGCTCGCGGTCGTGTACATCGGTGGCGCCCTCGTGCATGGACTCAAACACGATATGGCTGGGGCCGTCACCCAGTTTGCGCCCGCTGACGTGGCCGTTTTCAATCACTACGATGGAGTGGTCCACGTCATCGGTCTCCAGATCGTGGACGACGATTTCGCAGTTGGGGCCAAATTGGAGCGCCAGGCCGTGTGCAAGGCGCTTGTAAAACTCAATCTGTGCGGGGGTCATAGGTGCCTTCCTAAAAATTAGTTTGGGCTCACTGTGCCATAAACCACACATGACCGCAAACAAATCCATCAACAAGGCAATTCATGACCGTTCGGCGGCGAAAAAGTACCGATTGCGGCAACAAACAATTCGTTAGGTATACCAATCAAAAAGTGTGATAGAACATTACTGACAAACTTTTTGTTTGGCATCCACATAAAAGTTCAGTCGCATGAATGGGAATGGGCTGAAACGCGTATGCGGGGGCCGGCAAGAGAGGACTTAAGGAGTTCACCGTATGGCCGATAAGATCCAGTGGGCGGGCAACACGATGCCCAAGAGCGATGACAAGCACTTGGGAATCATGAGCCTCGACCACGTGAAGAAGGCCCGCGCCTTCCACCAGTCGTTCCCTCAATATACCGTCACTCCGCTTGCCCGCCTGGACGGTCAGGCTGCGCGCCTGGGCCTGTCCAACCTGTGCGTTAAGGACGAGAACTATCGCTTTGGCCTCAACGCCTTCAAGGTCCTGGGCGGTTCGTTTGCCATGGCCAATTATATTGCCGACGAGACCGGCAAGGACGTTGCCGAGTGCACCTTCGATTACCTGACCTCCGATCAGCTTGCCAAGGACTTTGGCCAGGCCACCTTCTTTACCGCCACCGACGGCAACCATGGCCGCGGCGTGGCATGGGCTGCCAACAAGCTGGGCCAGAAGGCCGTCGTGCACATGCCCAAGGGTTCCACCAAGCCCCGCTTTGATAACATCGCCGCCGAGGGCGCCACGGTGACCATCGAAGAGGTCAACTACGACGAGTGCGTGCGCATGGCCGCCGCCGAGGCCGACGCCTGCGAGCGCGGCGTCATCGTTCAGGACACCGCCTGGGAGGGCTACGAGAAGATCCCGTCTTGGATCATGGAGGGCTACGGCACCATGGCTTCCGAGGCTGCCGAGCAGCTGCGCGAGATGGCCATCAACCGCCCGACGCACGTCTTTGTCCAGGCTGGCGTGGGCTCGCTGGCCGGCGCCGTGGTGGGCTACTTTACCAACCTGTATCCCGATAACCCGCCCACCTTCGTCGTGGTCGAGTGCGCGCCTGCCGCCTGCCTGTACAAGGGCGCTGCTGCCGGCGACGGCGACCCGCGCATCGTGGACGGCGACATGCCCTCCATCATGGCCGGCCTGTGCTGCGGCGAGCCCAACATCCTGGGCTGGGATATCCTGCGCAACCATGCCACCGCCTTCGTGTCCTGCCCCGACTGGGTCACCGCTCGCGGCATGCGCACCCTGGGCGCCCCCGAGAAGGGCGACCCGCGCGTCATCTCCGGCGAGTCCGGCGCGGTGACCACTGGCCTGGTCGAGACCCTCATGCTCGATCCCGAGTACGCCGAGCTCAAAGAGCTCATCGGCCTGGATAAGACGAGCTCCGTGCTCTGCTTCTCCACGGAAGGTGACACCGATCCGGATCAGTACCGTCGCATCGTCTGGGAAGGCGAATACCCCACTTGCTAATCGTTGGGGCGGAGTAAATAGGTATCGCTCCGCCACCTCACAGGTAGATTCCTTAGTTTGAAAGGTTATGAACAATGGCTAAAGAACTCGATTTCGACGCTATCAAGGCTGCTGCTGAGTCCCATCGTGCTGATATGACTCGCTTCCTGCGCGCTATGATCAGCCATCCCTCTGAGTCCTGCGAGGAGGGTGAGGTTGTCGCTTGCATCAAGGCCGAGATGGAGAGCCTTGGCTATGACGAGGTCAAGGTCGACGGCCTGGGCAACGTTATGGGCTTTATGGGCGAGGGCGACAAGATTATCGCCATCGACTCTCACATCGACACCGTCGGCATCGGCAACATCGATAACTGGGATGCCGATCCCTATGAGGGCTACGAGACCGACGAGATCATCTACGGCCGCGGTGGCTCCGACCAGGAGGGTGGCATGGCTTCTGCTACCTACGCTGCCAAGATGATGAAGGACATGGGCCTCATCCCCGAGGGCTACAAGATTATGGTCGTCGGTACCGTCCAGGAAGAGGACTGCGACGGCATGTGCTGGCAGTACATCTACAACAAGGACGGCATTAAGCCCGAGTTCGTCATTTCCACCGAGCCCACCGACGGTGGCATCTATCGCGGTCACCGCGGCCGCATGGAGATCCGCGTCGACGTTCACGGCACCTCCTGCCACGGCTCCGCTCCCGACCGCGGTGACAACGCCATCTACAAGATGGCCGACATCATCGCCGACGTCCGCGCCCTCAACAACAACGGCTGCGACGAGTCGACCGACATCAAGGGCCTCGTCAAGATGCTCGACCCCAAGTACAACCCCGAGCACTTCGAGGACGCCCGCTTCCTGGGCCGCGGCACCTGCACCGTCAGCCAGATCTTCTACACCAGCCCCAGCCGCTGCGCTGTCGCTGACTCCTGCGCCATCTCCATCGACCGTCGCATGACCGCCGGTGAGACCTGGGAGTCCTGCCTGGACGAGATCCGTAACCTGCCGGCCGCCAAGAAGTACGGCGACGACGTGAAGGTCTCCATGTACATGTACGACCGTCCGTCCTGGACCGGCGAGGTCTACGAGACCGAGGCTTACTTCCCCACGTGGATCAACAAGGAGACCGCTCCGCACGTCAAGGCCCTCGTCGACGCCCACAAGGCCATGTTCGGTGACGAGCGCATCGGCTGCGAGCCCAGCATGGACAAGCGCACCGGTCGTCCGCTGTGCGACAAGTGGACCTTCTCCACGAACTGCGTCTCCATCCAGGGCCGCTATGGCATCCCCTGCGTGGGCTTTGGCCCGGGTGCCGAGTCTCAGGCACACGCTCCCAACGAGGTCACCTACAAGGACGACCTGGTCACCGCTGCCGCCATGTACGTGGCTGCCCTGAACCTCTACGATCCGAGCCAGGCCGATGGCGATGCCACCGTGTTCCGCGCCGGTCTGACCAACAACAAGATCGACTAGTCCCATTCCTCGATCTTGTTGAGCCGGGGGCCGCTCGTGTCCCCGGCGCCTCCTGTTGACTTGGGGCCCGCGGTCGTTATCTCCCATGCTTCCTCGACGGTGGCGGGTCCTCGTCATAGCGCTCTGCATGTTCTAGCCACACGCGCATGCCGGAGCGCATCTACTCATTGCGATCGTTTCACCTTTAGAAAGGACATTTACATGGACGCCAAGTTTACCGAGCTCGTCGAGCAGCTGAACGGCCTCGATTTTAAGGGTATGTACGGCAGCGACTTCCTGCACACCTGGGATAAGACCACCGATGAGCTCAAGGCGCTCTACATCGTCGCCGACGCTCTGCGCGAGCTGCGCGAGAACAACGTTTCGTCCAAGATCTTCGATTCGGGCCTGGCCGTCTCGCTGTTCCGCGACAACTCCACCCGTACGCGCTTCTCCTTCTCTAAGGCCGCCAACCTGCTCGGCCTTGAGCTGCAGGACCTGGACGAGAAGAAGTCCCAGATCGCTCACGGCGAGACCGTCCGCGAGACCGCTACCATGATCTCCTTCATGGCCGACGTCATCGGCATCCGCGATGACATGTACATCGGCAAGGGCGACGCCTACATGGCCGAGGTCTCCGAGTCTGTCCAGCAGGCTTACGAGGACGGCGTTCTGGATCACCGTCCCACGCTCATCTCCCTGCAGTCCGATTCCGACCATCCCACGCAGTCCTCTGCTGACATGCTCTACCTCATCAACGAGTTTGGCGGCCTCGAGAACCTCAAGGGCAAGAAGGTTGCCGTCACCTGGGCCTATTCGCCCTCTTACGGCAAGCCGCTGTCCTGCCCGCAGTCGCTGATCAGCCTGCTGCCCCGCTTTGGCATGGACGTCACCCTGGCTCACCCCGAGGGCTACGATCTCATGCCCGAGGTCGTCGAGCGCGCCAAGGGCTATGCCGCCGAGTCCGGCACCACCTTTAAGCAGGTCAGCACCATGGCCGAGGCCTTCGAGGGCGCCGACATCGTGATCCCCAAGAGCTGGGCTCCGTTTGCCGCCATGGAGAAGCGTACCAACCTGTACGCCGAGGGCGACGACGCCGGCATCGCTGCGCTCGAGAAGGAGCTGCTCGCTCAGAACGCTACGCATCAGGATTGGTGCTCCACGACCGAGCTCATGGAGAAGACTGCCAACGGCCAGGACACCATCTTTATGCATCCGCTGCCCGCCGATATTTCCGGTGTCTCCTGCGAGCACGGCGAGGTCAACGCCGACGTCTTCGACATGCACCGCGTGGGCATGTACAAGGAGGCCAGCTACAAGCCGTACGCCATCGCTGCCATGATGTTCCTGCAGAAGGTTGCCGATCCCGCCGCTACCCTCAAGGCCCTCGACGAGCGCAACACCGCCCGTTGGTTCCAGGCCTAAAGCTGGGCTGAGAAATGGCTAAGCGTATTGTTGTCGCCTTGGGCGGAAACGCCCTCGGCGCCAACCTTCCCGAGCAGATGGAGGCCGTCAAGACGACTTCTAAGGCCATCGTCGACCTGATCGAGGAAGGCAACGAGGTCGTCGTCGTGCATGGCAACGGCCCCCAGGTGGGCATGATCGCCAACGCGATGGCCGAGCTCACGCGTTCTAATCCTCAGAAGTACATTCCCTGCCCGCTGTCCGTTTGCGGCGCCATGAGCCAGGGCTACATTGGCTATGACCTGCAAAACGCCCTGCGCGAGGAAATGCTCGACCGCAATATCGACAAGGGTGTCGCCACCGTGCTCACCCAGGTCGAGGTTGCGGCAGACGATCCGGCCTTTGCCGACCCGGTCAAGCCGATTGGTCCGTGGATGAGCGAGGCCGAGGCCAAGGAGCTGGAAGCCGACCGCGGCTATCAGTTCATCCACGACGAGAAGCAGGGCTTCCGTCGCGTGGTTGCCTCACCCAAGCCCGTGAACATCGTCGAGCTCGACACCATTAAGTCGCTCGTCGAGTCCAACCACGTGGTGATTTCCTGCGGCGGTGGCGGTATTCCCGTCACCAAGGCCCAGGGCAACCACCTTAAGGGCGCTGCTGCCGTCATCGATAAGGACTTTGCGGCCGAGAAGCTCGCCGAGCAGCTCGATGCCGATGCCCTGATTATCCTGACGGCCGTGGAGAAGGTTGCCATTGGCTTTGGCACCGACCACGAGCAGTGGCTCGACACGCTGACCGCGGCTGACGTAAAGCGTCTGTCCGAGGCCAACGAGTTTGGTCGCGGCTCCATGCTGCCCAAGGTCCAGGCAGCCTCGACGTTTGCCGAGAGCAAGCCGGGCCGCACGGCGCTCATCACGCTGCTCGAGAAGGCGCGCGATGGCCTTGCCGGCAAGACCGGTACCACGTTTACCGGCGACGCTGAGTAGGCATATCTGCACCATTGAGGAGGGTGCCCTGCGTCGCGGGGTGCCCTCCTTTGTGCTATGGGGAGCCAAGGGGCGTTCGCTGGAAAACGAGTGCGTGCCTGTTCCGACGGAGTGCGAGCTCGGTATGGTGGGTATAGCAGCTATGGTGTCCAAGGCAGCCAGGGGAGGTTTGCGGAGATGAAACTCGGTTGCGTGATTATGGCTTCGGGCGAGGGCAAGCGGTTTGGCTCTAACAAGATGCTTGCCGATATCTATGGCGAGCCGCTGATTGCCCGGACCATCGATTCGGTTCCCCGGGGCTTTGACGTCGTGGTTTCGACGCGTTGGCCCGAGGTCGCCCAGATTTGCGAGGACAAGCATTGCCCGTGCGTGCTGCACGATGGCGAGCTGCGCAGCGAAAGTGTCCGTGCGGGCCTTTCGTGGGGAGTCGAACGCGACTGGAAAGGATGCCTCTTTTTGCCGGGCGACCAGCCGCTCGTGAGTTCGGATTCTTTTGAGGCCATGGTTCGTGCATTTGACGAGCGTGGCCGCAAGCATCCGGTGCGTCTTGCGTGCAACGGTGAGCCTTCGAGCCCGGTGCTCTTTCCGGCGGAACTGTTCGATGCACTTATGTGTCTTGAGGGCAAGGACGGCGGCGGTTCGATCCTCAAGGGCCGTACCGACGTGGTGCTGGTCGAGGCGCGTGCCTACGAGCTGTGGGACGTCGATACCGCCAAGGGGCAGCGACGCATAGCGGAGCATATCGCCGCCTGCTCGTATTTTGATCGCGTGGCCAACTGCATAAATCAATAAGGAGCAATTATGATCATCATCAAAAACGGCGCGCTCGTGACGCCACAGGGGCTTCGCCGTGCCGATCTTGCCATGGATGGCGATAAGATCGTGCGGATCGCCGCGGCGATTGAGCCGGCCGAGAGCGATACCGTCGAGGATGCCACGGGCTGCTGGGTGTTTCCCGGCTTTATCGACGGCCACACGCACATGCAGTGCTGGACCGGCATGGATTGGACGGCCGATAGCTTTGAGACCGGCACGCGCGCGGCTGCCTGCGGCGGTACGACGACCATCGTGGACTACGCGACGGCCGATCGTGGCGTGACCATGCCCGATGCCTTGGCCGAGTGGCATCGCCGCGCCGACGGCACCTGCACGGCAAACTACGCCTTTCATATGGCACTCGCCGAGTGGAACGAGCGCAACCGCGCCGACCTTTCGGCCATGCGCGAGGCGGGCGTATCGTCGTTCAAGACCTACTTTGCCTATGACCACCTGCGCTTGGACGATGCCGAGACGCTCGAGGTGCTCGAGGAGCTCAAGCGCCTGGGCGGTATCCTGTGCGTGCATTGCGAGAACGGCACGTTGGTGAATGAACTGCAGAAGCGCGTGTACGAGCAGGGTATACACGGGCCCGAGGGCCACGCGCTCAGCCGTCCGGACGTGTGCGAGGCCGAGGCAGTGAGCCGCCTGCTATATCTGGCGCACCTGGCCGGCGACGCTCCGGTCAACGTGGTGCACCTTTCGACCAAGCTGGGGCTCGAGGCCATCCGTGCCGCCAAGGAGCGCGGACAGAAGAATATATATGTCGAGACCTGCCCTCAGTATCTGATGCTCGACGATACTTGCTACTTGGAGCAGGGTGAGGACGGCTTTGCGGGTGCCAAATATGTGATGAGCCCGCCGCTGCGCCATGCGGGTGACCGTGCGGCACTGCGCGAGGCGCTTGTGGCCGGCGAGATCGATACGATTGCGACCGACCACTGCAGCTTTAACCTGCACGGGCAAAAGGACCGTGGGCGCGACGATTTCCGTGCGATTCCCAACGGCGGGCCCGGTGTGGAGCATCGTCCCGTCGCGATTGCCACGAGCTTTGAAGGGCAACTGGGCCCCGAGGATCTCTGCCGCTTGATGAGCGAGAACCCGGCGCGCGTCTTTGGCATGTATCCGCGCAAGGGCTGTCTTGCCGAGGGTGCCGATGCCGACGTGTGCGTGTGGGATCCCAAGACACGCTGGACGATCAGTGCCGCGACGCAGCATCAGGCTGTGGACTACACGCCACTCGAGGGCTTTGAGGCACATGGCCGCGCCAAGGCTGTGTTTGTGAACGGCGTGCTGGCTGCGCGCGACGGCGAGCCCACTGGAGCCCAACCCGGCCGCTACGTCCCCCGCTAGCAGCAAAGATGCCGTGTCCCCTCCGCAGTTGCGGTGAAATACGGACTGTTTGCGGCCGTCGGGCGGCCAAACAGTCCGTATTTCACCGCAACTGAGGAGATGGGGCCGGCTACTTGAGGCTGCTGGCGATGAGGGGGCGGCCGAGGGCTGCCTCGAAGCGATCCGTCATCGTGGGGTCGCTGAGCGTGTCGACTTGGTTGAGCACGACGCGTGCGGTGCTGAGTTTCAGCGCCTGCATCTCGGCATTGAGCACCTGGGCGACGCGCTCGGGCGTGGCGATGTCGGTGAGCTCGCAGCCGCAACGCTCGCAAAAGAGCTCGGGGCGGTGGACGGCTTCGTTGATGGGCTTGCTGAGTCCCGAGGCGCCGACGACCCAGACAACGTTTGCCGTGCCGGCGGGAATTACCGGCTCCCAGGCGGCATGCGCCTTGAGCGGGAGTCGCTTGCTACCGTCTGCCTCGGCCAACACATAGTCAAAGCGCTGTGCCAGCCCGCCGAGTGGCTCGGCGGGGGCGGAGAGCTTGCCTGTCTCCGGGTCCAAAACACCCGCCTGGCAGATACTTCCGCGGCTCATGCCCGCGCATGCCTCGCAGGTGCAACCGGGGACATGCGAGGCGCCCGGCTTCCAAGGCGCGGCGTCCAGGCGACGATTCGACCCGTCCCATGGCACGCCGGCAACGGGAAGCATATGCGTGGTGGTGCAGAGGAGCACGCGGCCGCCAGCGCGCATGAGCTCAAGACCCAGCGTTTTGAGCAACGTCGACTTGCCGCCGCTGCCGATAATCGCGGTAATGCCCGGCTCGATCCTGAGCGCCGAGGCAAGATTGCCGCTAACCGTTTCCATCTGTTCACCGCCGTATAATACTGTGATAATAAATAATCATCAGAGTAGCGGTCGAACCGCTTTTGCTCTGCTCAAACCGTAGCACAGGGAGGTGCCCCGGGAATGCTCGTTTATGTTCGCGGCGCCGGCGATATCGCCACGGGTGTCGCCGCTCGCTTGGTGCGCGCCGGCGTGTCGGTCGTTATGGCCGATATCGCGGTTCCCACGTGCATCCGCCGCACAATCAGTTTTTGCGAGGCTATTCGCCTGGGCGAGGTCCAGGTCGAGGGCATTCGCGCTCGCTTGGCGCAGACGCCGGCAGAGGCGCTCGAGATTACCCAAGCGGGGGATGTTGCCGTCGTGGTGGACCCTCAGGCCAAGATGCTCGATGAGCTTAAACCCGCGGCTGTGGTCGACGCGATTCTGGCCAAGCGCAACCTGGGCACCACGCGCGACATGGCGCCTACCGTCATCGCCGTGGGGCCGGGCTTTACCGCGCCGGTCGATTGCGACGCCGTGGTCGAGACCATGCGCGGGCATTTTTTGGGCCGTGTCATTACCCAGGGCTCGCCCCAGCCCAACACGGGCGTGCCGGGCGTGATCGCCGGCTATGGCAAGGAGCGCGTTATCCACAGCCCCGCCGCCGGCGTGTTTCGGTCCGACCGCGCAATCGGCGACATCGTGAGCGCCGGAGACGTGATTGGCTACGCGGACGATACGCCCATGTGCACACAGATCGATGGCTGCCTGCGCGGGCTTTTGGCGAACGGCGTGCAGGTGACTGAGGGCTTTAAATGCGCCGATGTCGATCCGCGCGGCGATGCCAGCTATATCAACTACATTTCGGACAAGGCGACGTCGGTCGGCGGCGGCGTGCTCGAGGCACTCGCTATGCTCACCGATATCTTTAGAGGATAGAAGGCGGCAATGGAAAAGCTCGATGTTGTGAATGCGGCGCTTGCCGCCCTGCGTGCTGGCGAGACGTGCGAGCTGGCGGTCGTGGCCGGCACGGCGGGGTCGTCACCGCGCGGTGTGGGCGCATGGATGGCCGTCTTTGCCGACGGCAGCCAGGCGGGCACTATCGGCGGCGGCAAGATTGAGCTCTTTGCGCTGGATGAGGCGCGCGAACTCCTGAGCGCGGGACAGTCGCGTCTGGTCCGCTACACCATGGGCGGCGAGAACTCCGATACCGGCATGATCTGCGGCGGAGCCATTTGCCTGTGCTATCTGCATCTGGATGCGACCCAGGCACCGTTGTTCCAGGAAATTGCCGACGTCTTGGTCTATCGGCGCATCGGCGACTTCGTCATCGACTTTGAGCCGTTTATCGCAAGCGCGCTCGAAAGCGACGCTGCCGAATACCATGGCGAGGAGTCGTGCCGCACCATTGTGGGTTGCCCCGGGCTTTCGCTGACGGAAGAGGGGAGTAAGGTCACCTACACCAATGCCGCCTCCGAGATTCCTCCCGCGTACATCGAGACGCTCTGCCCCGAGGGGCTGACCTATATCTTTGGCTGCGGCCACGTGGGCGCCGCGACGGCGCGGGTGCTCACGGCGGCGGGCTTTGCCGTCGTGGCGTGCGACGACCGCCCCGGCACGCTGACCCCCGATTGGGTGCCCGGTGTCTACGACCGTCGTCTGGTCGACTACAAGAACCTGAGCAAGCAGTGCCCCATCGGCCCGCGCGATCTGGTGGTCGTCGCCACGGCGGGGCACAAGTCCGATATCGACGTGGTGATTCAGGCCATGCACGCCAAGCCTGCCTACCTGGGCTGTCTGGGTTCGCGCCGCAAGACGGCCTTTGTGCGCGCCCGCCTGGAGCAGGAAGGCTTTACGCAGGACCAGATCGACGAGCTGCACCTTCCGATCGGCGTTGCCATCGAGGCCGAGGACCCCGAGGAGATCGCCATCTCCATCGCCGCCGAGATGATCCACCTGCGCCGCACCAAACTCGTCCCCCGCAAGCGCTAATCGCATCCCCACCAATTAAGTTGCGGTGAAATACGGATTGTTTAAGCCTGTTAGGCCGCCCAACAGTCCCTATTTCACCGCAACTGCTTTTTGGGATCCATTTGTGCGGGGGAGTTGTGGAGTTGTGCAGGCAGACGAGGTTTTTCTGGAAATACGCTCCCGATGCGCGTATAGTACCGATTGTTTTGTCGGCTCCTGCTGCGTCGAGTCCAAACCGCAAAATGCCATGAGCGGCGCGGATGCAGCCAGGAGGCACGAGGACAACCCATCGTGGCCACGCCCCGTGCTTAAAACCCCAAGAAGGAGTGAACAATGGCAGAAGAGAAGTATGTGCCGCGTCTGAAGACCAAGTACAACAACGAGGTCAAGCAGCAGCTTCAGGACAAGTTCCAGTACGAGAACGTCATGATGATTCCCAAGTTTGAGAAGATCGTCGTGAACATGGGTGTCGGCGAGGCCGCTACCGATTCCAAGGCCATCGACGGTGCCGTGCGCGACCTGCGCGCCATCACCGGCCAGCAGCCGATGATCACCCGTGCCCGCAAGTCCATCGCTACCTTCCGCCTGCGCGCTGGTATGCCGATCGGCTGCAAGGTTACCCTGCGTGGCGACCGTATGTGGGAGTTCTTCGATCGTCTGACCTCCGTCGCGATCCCCCGTATCCGCGACTTCCGCGGCATCTCCGCCAAGAGCTTCGACGGCCGTGGTAACTTCTCCATGGGCGTCACCGAGCAGCTCATCTTCCCCGAGATCGACTTCGACTCCGTCGATCACCAGCGCGGTATGGACATCACTTTCGTGACCACCGCCAATACCGATGAGGAGGCCAAGGCCCTTCTGGACGCCTTCGGTTTCCCGTTCAAGAAATAGGTTCACCTGCCCTATAAGCGCCGTTCCCACAAGGGGGCGGCGCTTGGGGCGAACAATACTCTATGTGAGGAGGATATAAGTGGCTAAGACATCGATGATCGTCAAGTGCAATCGCAAGCAGAAGTTCTCTACTCGTGAGTACACGCGCTGCCAGCGCTGCGGCCGTCCGCACTCTGTGTACCGCAAGTTCGGCCTGTGCCGTGTCTGCTTCCGCGAGCTTGCACTCAAGGGCGAGCTTCCCGGCGTTAAGAAGGCCAGCTGGTAAGTCACTACCAGCGTTTCAAGCATCAGTTTGGAACAGGGAAAACGCGCTAAAAAGGCTTTGCCGTTAAGGGCGGCGAAGAACCAAGAGCACGTGTTCATCAAGAACGAAGGAGAATCTGTATGAACCTTACAGACCCGATCGCAGATATGCTTACGCGCATCCGTAACGCTAACTCTGTGAACAAGGCCACGGTCTCCATGCCGAGCAGCAAGAAGCTCGTCGAGATCGCTCGTGTTCTGCACGAGGAGGGCTACATCGAGGGCTACGATGTCGAGGACACCGTTCCCCAGAAGACTCTGCACATCACGCTTAAGTATGGTCCCAAGAAGGCTAAGGTCATCAACGGCATCCGCCGCATTTCCAAGCCGGGCCTGCGTAAGTACACCGGCGTTGCCGACATGCCCCGCGTCCGCGGTGGCCTTGGTACCGCCATTATTTCCACCAGCCATGGCGTCATGACCGACCGCGATGCTCGCAAGCACAACGTCGGCGGCGAGATCATCGCTTACGTCTGGTAATTCGCTCGGTAGGTAGAAGGAAAGGAGATCACCGTGTCTCGTATCGGTAATAAGCCTGTCCAGATTCCCGCCGGAGTCGAAGTGGCAGTCAACGGCAACAACGTTGTCGTCAAGGGCCCCAAGGGCCAGCTCGAGCTCGATGTCTTTGAGAAGCTCGCTATCAACGTCGAGGACAACGTCCTCACCGTTTCCCGTCCCGACGACGAGCGTGAGACCCGTGCCCGCCACGGCCTCACCCGCGCCCTCATCCACAACATGGTTGTTGGCGTTTCCGAGGGCTTCGAGAAGAAGCTCGAGCTCGCCGGCGTCGGTTACCGCGTGCAGCAGAAGGGCAAGAACCTAGAGTTCTCCCTGGGCTTCTCGCACCCCGTGATCGTCGAGGCTCCCGAGGGCATCACCTTCGAGGTTCCCGACAACACCCACGTGAACGTCAAGGGTATCAACAAGCAGCAGGTCGGTCAGATCGCCGCTGAGATCCGCGGTCATCGTCCTCCCGAGCCTTACAAGGGCAAGGGTATCCACTACGTTGGCGAGCACATCCGCCGCAAGCTGGGTAAGGCCGCCAAGTAGTCGTAACCGACTCACTCGCATAAGACCAGCACCCCGTCAGGTGCTGGCAAGATCAACCTTTTTAGGAGTTTACGTATGAACAAGCATAAGGCGAAGCTGGAAGGCCTCAAGCGTCGTCAGCGTCGTGTTCGCGGCAAGGTCTCGGGTACCTCCGAGCGTCCGCGTCTTCGCGTGACCCGTACTAACGCCAACATCTATGCCCAGATCATCGACGACAGCAAGGGCTCCAGCCTGACGCTCGTCTCTGCCTCGACCCTCGAGGCCGAGTTCAAGGGCACCCACACCTCGAACAAGGAGGCTGCGGAGAAGGTCGGTCAGCTCGTTGGCAAGCGCGCCATCGAGGCCGGCATCACCAAGGTCGCCTTCGATCGCGGTGGCCGTATCTACCATGGCCGCGTCAAGGCCCTCGCCGACGGTGCTCGTGCCGCCGGTCTCGAGTTCTAGGAGGTATGTAGCACATGGCTCGTAATCAGAAGCAGCAGCGCGAGGCCTCCGAGTTCGAGGAGCGCGTCGTTTACATCAACCGCGTGTCGAAGACCGTCAAGGGTGGTCGTCGCATGAGCCTCGTCGCTCTCGTCGTCGTTGGCGACGGCAAGGGCAACGTCGGCGTTGGCATGGGCAAGTCCGCTGAGGTGCCCATGGCCATCTCCAAGGCATCTCTCGATGCCAAGAAGAACATGTTCCACGTGCCGGTGACCGAGCAGGGCACCATCCCGCATGAGGTTCTCGGCCACTTTGGTGCCGGCCGCATCATCATCAAGCCCGCTGTCGAGGGTACCGGCGTTATCGCCGGCGGCGCTGTGCGTCCCCTCTTTGAGCTTGCTGGCATCAAGAACGTCCTGTCCAAGTCCCTCGGTACCGACAACGGCCTCAACATCATCAAGGCTGCCGTCGAGGGCCTCAAGGAGCTCTCCAGCCCTGAGGACGTCGCGGCTCGCCGTGGCCTGACGGTCTCCGAGATGTTCGTCGGTAAGGAGAACTAAGCATGGCTGACACCATCAAGATCAAGCAGGTCCGCAGCACCAACGGTTGCAAGCAGGACCAGGTCCGTACTGTCCGTGCCCTCGGTCTCCACAGGATCCGCGAGGTTCGCGAGATTGCTGACAACGAGTCCGTCCGCGGCATGATCTTCAAGGTCAAGCACCTTGTCGAGATTGTAGAGGAGTAGCAAATGCAGCTTCACGATCTTACTCCCGCGCCCGGTTCCACCAAGAACCGCAAGCGCGTCGGCCGTGGCAATTCTTCGGGTCACGGCACCACTTCTGGCCGCGGCCAGAAGGGCCAGGGCTCTCGCTCTGGTGGCACCAAGGGTGCCGGCTTCGAGGGTGGCCAGACTCCGCTGGCTATGCGCCTGCCCAAGCTTCCGGGCTTCCGCAACCCCCGTCGTATCGAGTACACCGCTGTCAACGTCGAGCGTCTCGAGCGTAAGTTCGAGGATGGCGCTGTGATCGACGGCGCCGCTCTTAAGGCTGCTCGCATCACCAAGAGCGAGTTCGAGCCCGTCAAGGTGCTCGGCAATGGTGAGCTCACCAAGAAGTTCACGGTCAAGGTCGACAAGGTCAGCGCTTCTGCGCAGGCCAAGATCGAGGCCGCCGGCGGAAAGGTCGAGCTGCCGTGCTAAATGGTCTTAAGAATGCTTTCCGCATCAAAGAATTGCGCGAAAAGATTCTTTTTACCATAGCTATGCTCGTCGTGTACCGCATTGGTGCGCACGTTCCTGTGCCCGGCATTCCCTTCCAGGGGATGCTGGGCCTTTTCTCGACCGATAACAATTCGGTCGCCGCAGGTGCTATGGCCCTCCTGAATCTTTTCTCTGGCGGCGCGTTGAGCTATGTGTCGGTGTTTTCTCTGGGCATCATGCCTTACATCACCAGCTCGATCATCCTCCAGATGCTCCAGGCCGTTGTGCCTTCCCTGCATGAGCTTGCCCGCGAGGGCGAGGTCGGTCAGACCAAGATTACGCAGTATTCGCGTTACCTCACTCTGGCTCTGGCAATCCTCAACTCCGTGGGTTACCTCTTCCTCTTTAAGAGCTTCGGCATTAGCTTTCATGGCGCCGGCGCTCCCGAGATTATCTTCGACCTCATGATCGTCGGCACGCTCACTGCGGGCGCCATGCTGATCATGTGGATTGGTGAGCTCATCACCCAGCGCGGTATCGGCAATGGCATGTCGCTGATCATCTTTGCGAACATCATGGCCGGTCTTCCGCAGGCTATCTTCTCCAGCACCAAGGGCAATGCCGGTGGCATCATCACCATGGTGATCATCTGCGCCATCATCCTGCTGGTTATCCCGCTGATCGTTTTCCTTGAGCGCGGCCAGCGCCGCATCCCGGTCTCCTACGCTAAGCGCGTCGTGGGCCGTCGCATGATGGGTGGCCAGACCACCTACCTGCCCATCAAGGTCAACACCGCGGGTGTCGTGCCGATCATCTTCGCTTCGGCGCTGCTGTACTTCCCGGCTCAGATTGCCGTGTTCTTCCCCGGCATCGGCTGGATTCAGGCAGTTGCCTCCGCGCTTTCGACCGGTTGGCTCAACTGGGTGCTTAACGTTGTCCTCATCGTGTTCTTCGCGTACTTCTACACCTCCATGGTGTTCAACCCCGATGACACGGCCGATAACCTTAAGAAGCAGGGCGGCTTTATTCCGGGCGTGCGTCCGGGTAGGGCTACCGCGGCCTACATCAAGAACGCGCTCAACAAGATCACGCTTCCCAGCGCTGTCTTTTTGGCGCTCATCGCCATCGTGCCTTCGATCATCTTCTCCTTCACGGGTAACCATCTGATCCAGGCATTTGGCGGCACGTCCATCCTCATCATGGTCGGCGTCGTGCTCGACACGGTCGATAAGCTCGAAGGCCAGATCAAGATGTATGATTACGATGGATTCTTTAAATAGGCTAGAGGAGGATTGCTCATGAACCTCGTATTGCTCGGAGCTCCGGGTGCCGGTAAGGGCACCGTCGCACAGGAGCTCGTCGCCGAGTTTGGCGTCGCCCACATTTCCACGGGCGACCTGCTGCGTGCTGCCGTCAAGGGCGGCACCGAGCTTGGTATTCAGGCTAAGAAGTACATGGACGCTGGCGAGCTCGTTCCCGATCAGCTCGTGATCGACCTTGTCAAGGAGCGCCTTGCCGCCGATGACGCCCAGCAGGGCTTCATCCTCGACGGCTTCCCGCGCAACACCGCCCAGGCTGTGACGCTCGATTCCGAGCTCTCCGCCATGGGTCGCGAGATCGACTGTGCCCTTCTGGTCGATGTGGCCCCCGAGGTCATTATCGATCGTCTGTCTTCGCGTCGCACCTGCCGCGCATGCGGTTACACCGGCACCGCTGCCGATGCTACCTGCCCCAAGTGTGGCGGCGAGATGTATCAGCGCGACGACGACAAGCCCGAGACCATCAAGAACCGTCTCGACGTCTACGAGAAGTCCACGAGCCCGCTCGTCGACTACTATCGTGGCCAGGGTCTGCTCAAGTCGGTCAACGGTGACCAGGCTCGCGAGACCGTGTACGGGGATGTCAAAGAGGCTCTCGGTCTATGATCAAGATTAAGTCTGCAACGCAAATCGAGCAGATGAAGAAGGCAGGAGCGCTATCTAAGATGGCGCTCCGCCACGTTGGAGCCATGGTGCGCCCTGGCGTTTCCACCTTTGAGCTCGATCAGCTCGCTGAGCAGATTATCCGCATGCATGGCGGCACCCCGGCCTTTAAGGGTTACGGCGGGTTCCCGGGGACCATTTGCGCATCGATCAACGATGCCGTGGTCCACGGTATTCCCAACCCCGACATGATCCTGCGCGATGGCGATATCATCTCCATCGATACGGGAGCCGTTGTCGACGGTTGGGTCGGCGATAACGCTTGGACGTTTTTCGTCGGCACCCCCACGCCCGAAGCCAAGGCTTTGTGCGAGGTCACGCGCGATTGCCTTAAGGCTGCCATCGAGCAGGCTGTTCCCGGTAACCATATCGGGGACGTCGGTTATGCCGTTCAGTCCCTCGCCGAGTCTCACGGTTACGGCGTGCTTCGTGATTATGTTGGCCATGGCATTGGCCGCGTGATGCACGAGGACCCCAACGTTCCTAACTATGGAAAGAAGGGGAGGGGCGTTCGCCTCCAGGCCGGCATGGTCATTGCCATCGAGCCGATGGTTACGATGGGTTCCAACCATGTGAGCACGGGCTCCGACGGTTGGATTGTTACGACCAACGACCACCTGCCCGCCGCGCACTACGAGAACACCGTCGCCATTACCAATGACGGTCCGGTGATTCTCACCACGGATGCCCAAGGTGCTTGGTGTTCCTTGCAAGGCGGTGAAATGTAAAAGTCGCCGCCCCCTGATGCCCAACCTCGCCTTTCAATTTCGAAGGCATGACCCCAAGGTCTATGCCTTCTCATTTCAAGGCGATCTTGGGCATCAGGGAACGGCTTTGTTTTACATTTCAAATGTAACAAGTTCCACTTAGTTGTGGAGCCATTACGAAGTTATTACGATGCGTGCATACGTGTTGTAGAATACTCAATCGCTGTCGTTTTCTAGAGAAAGATGATTGCTTGTGAAGAAGGAAGACGCAATTGAGCTCGAGGGTACGGTAAAGGAACCGCTGCCTAACGCCATGTTTAAGGTCGAGCTCGAGAACGGTCATTCGGTTCTGTGCAACATTTCTGGCAAGATCCGAATGAATTACATCCGTATTCTCCCCGGTGACAGGGTTGTCGTGGAGCTTTCCCCGTACGACCTGACCCGCGGCCGCATCACCTATCGCTACAAATAGCGGCACGCATACACGCACTCCATTTCCGACTGCAGGCTTAGCTCAACCTACGGTCGGATTGTGTGTGAAGACCAGCCATAGTTTTAAACGCCTGCGGCTGGGCGAGTAGATAGTAGGGAAGTAGTTTGAGCGCTACCGAAAGGAAGAACGATGAAGGTACGTCCTTCGGTCAAGAAGATGTGCGATAAGTGCAAAATCATTAGGCGCCATGGCAAGGTCCTCGTCATTTGCGAGAACCCCCGTCATAAGCAGCGTCAGGGTTAAGAGAGGAGACTACGTTGGCCCGTATTAATGGTGTCGACCTCCCGCGTGAGAAGCGCGTTGAGATCGGTCTGACCTACATTTACGGCATCGGCCGCACCACCGCGACGAAGATTTGCGTCGAGTGCAACGTTAACGTGGATACGCGCGTTAAGGACCTCACCGAGGATGAGGTTAACGCCATCCGCGATTATATCGATAAGAACCAGATCATGGTTGAGGGCGACCTCCGCCGTGAGCGCAACCAGAACGTCAAGCGCCTTATGGACATCGGCTGCAACCGCGGCCTTCGTCACCGCAAGGGCCTCCCGGTCCGCGGCCAGCGCACCCACACTAACGCTCGTACCCGCAAGGGCCCGAAGCGTCAGATCGGTGCTAAGAAGAAGAAATAAGGAGCGCTAGATAGATGGCTACTGCTAAGAAGAACGTTCGCGCTGCCCGTCTGAAGCGCGCGGACCGTAAGAACATTTCCGTGGGCCAGGCTCACATTCGTTCTACGTTCAACAACACGATCGTTTCGATCACCGATCCCCAGGGCAACGTCATTTCCTGGAAGTCGGCTGGCCAGGTGGGCTTCAAGGGCTCCCGTAAGTCCACGCCGTTCGCTGCCCAGATGGCTGCCGAGGCTGCTGCCAAGCAGGCCATGGAGCACGGTATGAAGAAGGTTTCCGTCTTCGTCAAGGGCCCCGGCTCCGGTCGTGAGACCGCCATCCGCTCCCTCCAGGCTGCTGGCCTCGAGGTCTCGAGCATCCAGGACAAGACCCCCATTCCGCACAACGGCTGCCGCCCCAAGAAGCGTCGCCGCGTGTAACTGAAAGGATCGTATCAATATGGCAATCGACAGGACTCCTGTTCTTAAGCGCTGCCGTCAGCTCGGGATCGATCCCGCTGAGCTCGGTTACAGCAGCAAGAAGGAATCTATCCGTCAGCCCAAGCGCCGTCGCAAGGAATCTGAGTACGGCATGCAGCTGCGCGAGAAGCAGAAGGTCAAGTTCATCTATGGCGTTCTGGAGAAGCAGTTCCACGGCTACTTCAACAAGGCCCGTAAGATGAACGGCGTCACCGGTGAGAACCTCATGATTATTCTTGAGTCTCGCCTCGACAACGTCGTCTTCCGTCTTGGCTTCGCCCGCACCCGCAAAGAGGCTCGTCAGTCCGTCCGTCACGGTCACTTCACCGTGAACGGCAAGCGCGTGGACATCCCGTCCTACCGCGTCAAGGCCGGCGACGTCGTCGCTGTCGGCGAGAAGTTCCGTGACCTTCTCCCCATCAAGGAGGCTCTGATTTCCTCCGAGCGCTTTGAGGTCCCTGGCTGGCTCGAGGTCGATATCGAGAAGCTGTCTGGTAACGTGCTCGCTCTGCCGACGCGTGAGCAGATCAGCGGTGATATCAACGAGCAGCTCATCGTCGAGCTCTACTCTAAGTAGTCCATCCGGGCTGCTGAGGCTGGAGGTAATACATGTCAGAATTCATTAGGCCTCAGGTTCAGGTCGAAGAGATCAACGAGACGTCTGCTCGTGTCTCCGTCGAGCCGCTCGAGCGTGGCTACGGCGATACGCTGGGTAACTCCCTTCGTCGCGTTCTTCTGTCCTCGCTCGAGGGTGCCGCCGTCGAGGCTATTCAGATCGATGGCGCGCAGCACGAGTTCATGACCATCCCTAACATGGTCGAGGATGTCACCGACATCGTCCTGAATGTCAAGGGTCTTGTCTTCAGGGCTCTCGGCACGACCGACGAGGCGACCGCCACCATCTCGGTTGACGGCCCCTGCGAGGTCACCGGTGCGGACTTCTTTATTCCGTCCGAGTTTGAGCTGGTCAACCCCGAGCAGCACATTGCTACGCTCACCGAGGGTGGCCATCTCACCATGAGCATGCGCATCGGCTATGGCCGTGGCTATGTTTCTGGCGAGGCCAACAAGCGCGACAACGATCCCATCGGTGTGATCCACGTCGACTCGCTGTACTCGCCGGTTTCCCGTTGCGCCAAGCTCGTTGAGGCTTGCCGTGTCGGTCAGCACACCGACTACGACCGCCTTGTCCTCGAGATCGAGACCAACGGCTCCATCGCCCCGCGCGACGCCGTGGTCCAGGCTGCCAATATCATCAACCAGCATATGGCCGCCTTTATGAACCTTGCCGAGACCCCCGAGGTCGAGGAGGAGGCTTCGATCTTCGCTCCCGAGGTCACCAACGACAACGCCGAGCTGGACAAGCAGATCGAGGATCTGGACCTTTCCGTCCGTTCCTACAACTGCCTTAAGCGCGCCAGCATTCACTCGGTCCGTCAGCTCGTTGAGTTCTCGGAGAACGATCTGCTCAACATCCGTAACTTCGGTGTTAAGTCGATCGAGGAAGTGAAGGACAAGCTTGAGTCCATGGGCCTGAGCCTGAAGGCTTAATGCTTCGCATATTTGAGGAGAAACTAGACCATGCGTCACAACGTTAAGAAGGGCCTGAAGCTCGGCACCGATGCGAGCCACACCAAGGCCATGAAGAAGAGCCTTGCTAAGGCCCTCTTCGAGAACGACCGCATCAAGACCACCGAGACCCGCGCTAAGGCGCTGCGTTCGGTCGTCGATCCGATCATCACTTGGGCCAAGAAGGGCGACCTGCACTCTCGTCGTCTGGCTATCGCCAAGCTCGGCGATAAGCAGCTCGTTGCCGAGATCTTCGACAAGGCTGCCCAGGGTATGTGGCAGGACCGCAACGGCGGTTACACCCGCATCATGAAGCTCGGTAACCGTAAGGGCGACAATGCTCCCATCGTTATCATGGAGCTCGTCACCGAGCCTTGCACGCCTAAGGCCAAGAAGGCTGCTCCGGCCCCCAAGAAGGCCGCTGCTCCCAAGAAGGTCGAGGCTGCCGAGGAGGCTCCTGCTGAGGAGACCGCTGAGTAGACAATCCGTCTGCATAGGCTATATTCGAGGGGTACGTTCGCGTACCCCTCTTTTTTTGTCGAAATGCCATTGCCTGTTTGTTGGGAGCGCCCATGACCGCGCCGTCTGATTTCAATTCGATTCCCGAGCTCGACGCCACGCTCGTTTTCCGCGTGGCCTACGATGGCTCGTCCTATAGCGGCTTTGCCGAGCAGCCTGGCCAGACGACGGTTGCGGGTGAGCTACGTCGAGCTATTGAGACGCTCCTGCGCCGTCCGATCGACCTGACGTGTGCGGGACGTACCGATGCCGGCGTGCATGCGGTGGCACAGTTTATCAGCGTGCCCGTAACGGACGCTGAGTTGGCTTTGACGCGCCGTAGGTGGCTGAGGGCTATGGATGCTCTCCTGGGCAAAGATATCGCCATAAACGAGGTCTACAAGGCCCGTAAAGGCTTTTCTGCACGCTTTGATGCGCGTTCACGTACATATACGTACCGTATTGCCGATCGCGACGCGCGTCCCGTTCTCTCACGGGGTGCCGTGTGGTGGCATCGCTATCCCTTGGACGTCGAGGCCATGTCTGCGGCCTGTCCCGCGCTTTTGGGTGAGCAGGACTTTAAGAGCTTTTGCAAGGTTGCCTCGGCCGTTGGCAAGCCCACGCATCGCTGCGTGATGCGTGCCGAGTTTGGCCATGAGGTTGCGTTTGGCGAGGACATCCTGACGTTTACCATCGAGGGCAATGCGTTTTTGCATTCGATGGTCCGCACGATCGTGGGCACGCTTGTCGAGATTGGCATGCATCGCCGTGAACCCGAGTGGATGCGCGAGGTCATCGATGCTTGCGACCGTACCGCTGCGGGCCCCACGGCTCCTGCCTGCGGCCTTACGTTTATGGGCGTGGATTACGATCCCGCCGAGCTTGTCGTGCTCGACTAGGGGAGGGCTCGACGCGTCGTGCGTCGACACCTGTCATCTGTGGGCTGCGCGTGTGCAACATCTGTTCTTGACGTGCAATACAACTGGTGTCTCATTGCTTTTATTGCCGGGGTGTACCATGAACCACGGTTTGATTAATTGCTGTCGAGAGGACGGATAACTTGGTTCGACGTGGCTCGCATCCGCGACTTTCGGTGATCCTTGTGGTAGAAGGTTCGCCCAGCTATGCGATGCGTGCGCTCGAGAGTATCCAGAACCAAGACCTCTACGATTTGCAGATTGTCGTTGTCTGCCGCGATGCTGCGCCCGGTGTGCGCCATTCGCTTCAAGTTGCCGCCGACAGGGACATCCATATTGATTTGATTGACGTCGAGGACGCGAAGCGCGGCGCTTGTCTTCGTGCCGGTTTTGCTGCCTCGCGCGGCTCTCAAATCATCGCCATGAACGCCGATGAGTGGTTTGCTCCGCAGTCTCTTTCCAAGATGGTCGATATCGCGTGCGATACTGCGGCAGACATAGTGCTCCCCACGGTGTCGCTCGACCGCTATGATGCACATCGAGAGCGCCATTCGCGCGTCTTGGATGCTGCTCATATTTCCATTGATAGCAAATCTTCGATGGTGGCCGGGCTGCCTCAGTTGATTTTAGGCGGCCTAGTCGCTCAGACCTCTGGCGTGATGTACAGCCGCTCGCTGTTTGAGGCATGCCTTTTGTGCGACAAGGTGTTTCGCACAGTTGGGTTTATGGCATGCGCGCTTTCGCAGGCACGATGCGTGTCCGGCTGCGGCGATGCTTGTTTCCACGCGGCGGCACCTAAGCTTACAGATGCCTTTGATCCCACCATGTATGCCAAGGTATCCGATGACACCCGAGCGCTCGACGAGCTTGCTGACTCACTCTCGGAAGCAGATAGCGGTGGTCGGCTCAAGCTGGCAAGCCAAAAGTTCTACTTTGCCGGACTGGTCGCCTGCATCGAGAATTTGTGTCTGAGCCCGCATGGGGTGTCGTCAATCGAGCGTTCCGCCCGCATGCGTGATATGCTCGAGGCACCTCGAACCCGTCAGATGGTCGCCGCGCTCAAGGACAACCATCGGGGACTCGGTCTGTTGTTTGGACCGATCGCCAGCGCCAAGCCCGCGCGCTGCGTGATGTGTACGCATCTGGCAGCTTTTCTTAACCGGACGGGCGCAAAAACCGCCTAAACGGCTCATTTCGAAACAAACTTGCATAGAATTGTTTCGAAATGCGTTCTTATACACAAAAGCCTTCAAATAGCGTTAAACTATTCAATCACTGATTGATTGTCTCCACCATCTTTTGGAGAGAGGGTTTGTATGGCTAAAAAACGCAATGGGCGCCAGGATGCCATTAGAGATATTGTGCGCAATAAGGACGTCCGCACGCAGCGTGTGCTGGTCGATGAGCTCCGCGCCATGGGCTTTGATTGCACGCAGGCGACTGTCTCTCGCGATATTGCCGACATGGGGCTGCGTAAGCTCCCTGAGGGCATCTATGTTCTGGCAGAGGACCTGCACTTGCAGCGTATGGTTTCCGAGCTCGTTACGGGCGTTCTGCGTACCGATAATCTGGTTATGATCAAGGCTCAGCCTGGCACGGCTTCCGGCATCGCCGCCGCCGTTGATGCGGCAGGGTTGCCCGATGTGCTTGGCTCGCTTGCCGGCAACGATACGATTTTGGTCATTGCCCAGACGGCCGAGGACGGCGAGCGTCTTGAGGCGCTGATCAATAAGCTGAGCAATTCTCGCAAGTAGGCGTGCGGGTCGTGCGCTCGGCACTGTGTGCGTGACATGGTGGCTTGTAAGGGGGTATCGACGTTGGTCGGTACCCCCTATATTGTTTGCCGGTATAAAGACCGTCCACCAGGTCGCTTTAAACTAAAAGGCCCCCGAGCACTTTAATAAGCTGCTCGGGGGCCTTGTTGCTAATGGCCGGATGAATTTCTAGCCAACAGTATCGTCAGGCGTGGGCGAGGGGTCGGGAGTGGGCGTAGGCGTGGGCGTGGGCGTGCCGCCATCGCCGCCGGTCGAACCACCAGTGGAACCGCCCGTCGAGCCACCGGTCGTACCGGTGTCGCCGGTGGTGTCGCCGCCCGTAGTCTCGGTGGTCGTGGTCGTCGTGGTAGTCGTCGTGGTGGTTTCCTCTTCGTCCTCGTTCTCGTCCTTGTCGTCGATCTCCGTCTTCTTGGTGTTGTTGGTGCCGTTGGTGCCGTAGAACTTCCAGACGCTGTTGTTCTTGTAGGTGGGCGCCGTTCCGGTCGCAAACTCCTCGCGCTCGGTACCGGTCAGAACGGTGTTCATAAACCGCTTAAAGACAGGCAGGTTGGTGCTGTCGCCCAGCAGGTCCGTGCCGTATTTTTGGATGGGGATCTCACCTGCGGAATAGCCGGTCCACAGGGCGCACGCCAGCTGCGGGGTATAGCCGCAGAACCACAGGTTGGTGGTGTTGTCGGTGGTGCCCGTTTTGCCGGCATAGGGCTGGTTGACGCTCAGGGCGCCGGCGGCACCCGTGCCGCTGCCCTGCATGACGCCGGTCAGGACGTCGGTCACTGCCGCGGCCTCGCCGGTGGAGAGCACCTGCGAGGGGTTATCGGTGTGCTGGTACAGTACCGAGCCAGTTCGCGAATCAATCTCGGTGATGGCGATCGGCTGGCGATAGTAACCGCCGTTGGCAAACGTGGCATAGGCCGCGGCCATCTCGAGCGGCGAGATGGAGCCGGTACCGAGCGTCATGACGGGAACGTCCTCGATATTGTCCTTAGATGGATCGATGCCGAGCTTTTTGACGAGGGACATGATCTTGTTATTGCCGATAGCCTCTGCAACCTGGATATAGCCGGTGTTGGAGGAGTATGCCGTCGCCTGCTTGAGCGTGATGGTGCCGTAGCTCTGGTTGGCATAGTTTTGCACCTTGGTCGTGGTGCCCTTGGCTGTAAGAGGCGAGTTGCAATTGAGGGTAACGTTGGGGTTCATGCCGTTTTGGATGGCAGTGGCCAGCGTAAAGGCCTTAAACGTGGAGCCTACGGGACGCTTGGCCGTGGCGTGGTTCACGTGGTTCTCGTCGGCGTTATAGTCGTAGCCGCCCACCATGCACTTGATGTAGCCGGTCTTGGGGTCGACGACGACCATGCCCATGTCCAGGCCGTCGAGCGAAAGCGTGTCGAGCTGGGCGCGCACGGCCTCCTCGGCAGTCTGCTGCATGGTCGGGTCGATGGTGGTTTTGACGGTTAGGCCGCCCTTAAACAGCACGTCGGTGGAGAACTCCTGCTCCAGCAGCTGCTTAACATAGGCGACAAAGTAGGGCTGCGAATACACGTCGACGCCACTGCCCGAAATCTCGGTTACGTTGAGGGTGATGGGCTCTGCCTGCGCGGCGTCGTGCTCCTTCTGGGTGATGTGGCCCAGGCGCAGCATGTTATCGAGAACCTTGTTGCGGCGAGACAGTGCCAGATCGGGATTGACCGTGGGGTCGTACTGCGAAGGCGAGTTGGGAAGGCCGATGAGCAGCGCGGCCTCGCTCAGGGTGAGGTCGGCGGCGCTCTTGGACAGATAGGTCTCGGCTGCGGCCTCGATGCCGTAGGCACCGTGGCCGTAATAGATGGTGTTGAGGTACATCATGAGGATCTCGTCCTTGGAGTACATTTCCTCCATCTTGATGGCGATGTAGGCCTCGCGGACCTTACGCTCGATGGTCGAGTCGAACTGCTCCTCTTGCAGGATGGTGTTACGCACCAGCTGTTGGGTGATGGTCGAGGCGCCCTCGTGGCCACCGGAAAGGGTCGCCACCGCTGCGCGAGCAATGCCCCACAGGTCGATGCCGCCATGCTCGTAGAAGCGCTCGTCCTCGACGTCGACGGTGCCCTGCAGCACGTACGGGGAAACCTGGTCCTTGGTGATGGACTTGCGGTTTTGCGTGTAGAAGCTCGCGATCTTGTTGCCGTTGCAATCGACGATCTCGGTGGGTTCACTCACCAGATAGGCGTTGGCGTCGGTATAGTCGGGCAGATCGGACAGCCAACGATTGACGTTGCCGATCATGCCAATCCCAAACGCTACGCCCGTGATGAGCAAAAGGCCCAAGAACGAGAGCAGGATCATGGGCAGGGCATGCGTCTTGGAACGACTGCGCCCCTGTCGTTGGCGAGGACCCATATATTGACCTCCAGGTATGTCGTGCCGGGCGGCGGGTGCGCCGCTGGGGCAGGATGGACATAAGTTATTACACGATAAACCAAACGAGGCGCGCGAGGCCTCGTGTATGCTGGAAGACGGCATTTTTCAAAGTGAATGCATACCTTGGTAAGGAGTTTGCCGATGGCGATTCGGGCGATGGGGCCGAGCGGACAATACGAGACTGGATTGGATGCTGCCGGTGCGGCGCTGCCCGAGCTGCTGGCGCCGGCGGGCGGGCTCGACCAGATGCTTGCGGCCATCGCCGCGGGTGCCGATGCCATCTACGCGGGGTTGGGCGGCTTTAACGCCCGCGTGAGCGCGCATGGCTTTACGGATGACGAGTTTGCGCGCGGCTGCGCCGTGGCGCATGCCCATGGCGTGCGCGTGTACGTGACGCTCAACGTGTTCGTGTTTGACGATGAGCTGTCCGATGCGGTGGCGCTGGGAGCTCATGCACTGGAGCTGGGCGCCGATGCTCTGATTGTGGCCGATGCCGGGTTGGCCTGCGCGCTGAGCGCGGCGATTCCCGGGGTCGAGATTCACCTGTCTACGCAGGCGGGCGTTCATAGCGAAGGCGCCGTGCGGCTTGCCGCCGATGAGCTGGGGGTCGAGCGTGTGACGACGGCGCGCGAGCTGACGGTCGACGAGATTGCGGCGCTATGTGCCACGGGCGTGCCCATCGAGGTATTCTGCCACGGTGCGATTTGCATCGGTTATTCTGGGGCGTGCGAGTTCTCGGCCCTGCGGCGTGGACGCTCGGCGATGCGCGGCGACTGCACGCAGCCGTGCCGTCTGGCGTACGACCTGGTGGACGAGGCGGGGCAGAGCGTTGTCGCCGTCGAGGGAGATCGCCTGCTGTGCCCGCGTGACTATCTGGGTATTGCGCATCTGCCCGAGCTTGTAGATGCCGGCGTGGCGTCGCTCAAGATCGAGGGGCGCATGAAGAACCCCGATTACGTATTCAACGTGGTGCGGGTGTGGCGCCGGGCACTCGATATGCTGCGCGACGGCGCGTGGGACCCCGATGTCGTGGAAGAGCTTGAACGCGAGCTGGGAAGGTCGTTTAACCGTGGGTTTACCGATGCGTACCTGCGAGGGCGTTCGGGTGCCGAGCTGATGAGCTTTGAGCGCGCAATTAACCAGGGCGTGCGCGTGGGGCGTTTGGTCGCTGTGGGCCACGAAGAGGTGACCGTTGAGCTCGACGCCGCCGTGGCGGCGGGTGACACGCTCGAGATTCGGTTCTATCCGGGTGTCGACGCGCGTCCCGATGTGCCCAAGCGCTGGCCGCAGGTGCCCTGCCCGGTGGATGCCGCAGCGGGGAAGCGCGTCGTCGTGCATTGCAAGCGTAAGGTGGACGCGGGCTGCGAGGTGTACCTGATTCGCAGCGCCGGCGTGTTGGATCAGACGGCGGCGGTGTTGGAGCGCATGCGGGCCGAGGCGGATGCGATTGCGCCCGTTGCGCGTGCCGTTGAAGTGCTGCCCTTTGAGGGCGTTGCGGTGGATGGCGGTGCATCGACGGAGTTGGTGGAGTGCGCGGCTCCCACTCGCATGGTTTTTGCTTGGCAGCTGATGGATGCCGACCCGTGCGGAGAACTCGATTTGTCCGACGCCGTTGTGGTGCTTGACGAGGTGTGCCGCGCGAGTGACGCTGACTGGACCCGCTCACTGATGCAGCGTGCCGGGCGCGTCGTCTGCCGCAACCTGGGACAGGTGGTGATCGCTCGCGAGCTGGGCGTGACTTTTGACGTGGCGGCGCCGGTGTTCTGCGCGAATCGGGCCACGCTTACCTGGCTGCGCGGACTCGGTGCGGGGCGGGTGTACTTGCCGGCCGAGTTGCTCGGCAATGATGCGGAGCGTATTGCCGAACTGGCTGCTGAACCCGGCGTCTTGGGTCCGGTCGACGCCGACCGTCCCGAGCTTATGGTGTGCGAGCACTGCCTGCTGACCGCCGAGGGCGTCTGCGCCACCGATGCGACGGGACAGGTCCGTTGCCGCGACTGCTTGCGTCGTCGGCAGGCACGCTATCTGGTCGAGCGTGACGGTACACGTCTGCCAGTTGCCATTGACGCATGCGGCAGGACGAGGATTTTCCTGTCGTAGGTGCCGCGTCGCGTCAGTTTGTTATCATAAGAGAGTTTATGGACTTCCAGCACCGCCGTTTTCGGCGAGGGTGCTATAGCAAAAGGAGGATACCCAATGCTGTCTGTTGACGAGCAAATGCGTATCATCACCTCGGGCGCCGCGCAGATCGTTCCCGAGGCCGACCTTCGCAAGAAGCTTGAGAAGGGCGAGCCCCTCAACATCAAGCTCGGCGTCGACCCCACCAGCCCCGACCTGCACCTGGGCCACGCCGTGCCGCTGCGTAAGATGCGTCAGTTCCAGGACCTGGGCCACAACGTCACCCTCATCATCGGCAACGGTACCGCGTTGATTGGCGACCCTTCGGGCAAGAATTCCACCCGTCCGCAGCTTTCGCAGGAGCAGATCGAGGCCAATGCCGAGACCTACGTGAGCCAGGCCATGAAGATCCTTGATCCCGAGAAGACCACCATCGTGCACAACGGTGACTGGATCCTTTCGATGGATCTGGCCGGTCTGCTGCAGGTGTGCTCCAAGTTCACCGTCGCCCGCATCCTCGAGCGCGACGACTTTACCAAGCGCTACCAGTCTCAGACGCCGATCGCCCTGCATGAGTTCCTGTATCCCGTGATGCAGGCTTTCGACTCCGTGCAGATCAAGGCCGACGTCGAGATGGGCGGCACCGATCAGCTCTTCAACCTGCTCGCTGGCCGTGAGCTCATGGAGAAGATGGGCATGGAGCCGCAGATCGCGCTCACCATGCCGCTGCTCGAGGGTACCGACGGCGTGCGCAAGATGTCCAAGTCATACGGCAACTACATCGGCCTGACCGACGCGCCCAAGGACATGTTCGGCAAGACCATGTCCATCCCCGACGAGATGATCGGCAAGTACTATCGTCTGGCCAGCTCGCTCACCCCGGCCGAGGTCGACAAGATCGACGCCGCCCTGGCCGACGGCTCTGCCGATCCCTATGAGCTCAAGCGCGCTCTGGGTCGCGACCTGTGCGACACCTACCATGGCGCCGGCGCCGGCGACGAGGCTCAGGCCGAGTTCGACCGCGTATTCAAGGAGGGCCAGCTCGCCGACTTCCCCGAGAAGCACGTTGAGCTGACCGTCAACGACGAGGGCCAGATCTACCTCGCCGGCCTGCTCAAGGACTTGGGTCTTTCGGCGAGCGCCGGCCAGGCTCGTCGCGATATCGACGGCGGCGGCGTCAAGATCAACGGCAAGGCCGTGGCTCCCAAGAGCTATAACATCGATCCCAGCGCCCTCAAGCTGGGCGACACCCTCTCCGTAGGCAAGCGCAAGGGCTTTAAGTTGGTTTAGTTACGCGGTTTTACCAAACCGCGTAACGACTCGACGCTGCGCGGGCCGCATTTGGACAATCTGACGTTCAACTTCAAGGGCGCGACCAGAAGGTCAGCGCCCTTTCGTTTCACGTCACCTTGTCTCAAATGCGGCCCGCTCGCTCATATGACCCAATCCGCTGTCAAGAGCCACAATGGCCCCGCCGACCGCCTGCAATCGGTCGGCGGGGCCTGCCGTTGAACCCGTCCCGGTCCGCCCCCGGCATGTCGTCGACGCCTTCGGCTCAGTCTCATATCCGCGGATACCGCTCCGGCGGCCCGCAATCCTCTCCTTCGGCGGGGTTCCCCAAGTCTGTCGACGCGGATGCGGCGGCCGCCGCGCGCACAGCGAGAACGGGGGTGTCCCCGAAGGCTGCCCGGCTCGCCGGGACGGGGGCTATGTCTATTCGCCGGCCTCCCGGCACATCGCGCCGAGTGCCCACAGCCACCTCACGAGCTCGGCGGCGGTGGCGGCGTTCGCCTTCGCCTGGGGCATGCCCCTCTCGAGCATCTCCTCGCGTCGCCGGAGCAGGCGCTCGGACCCCTTCCTCCCGTGCATCCTTATCTCGAGGGGGACGCCGGAGCCCTTGGGCATCAGCTTCGGCTGGTGGCCGGCCTGGGCGTAGCACCAGGACCCCTCGACCGCCAGCTTCCTGACGAGCGCGTTGCCGGCCCCGCTGATCCCGCCGAGGCGCACGGAGTCCGCGCTCGACCTCTGCTTCGGGGCGAGGCCGAAGTAGGCCGTCACCTGCCTGCCGGAGCGGAACCTCGAGAAGTCGCCGACCTCGGCCGCGAAGGCGGCGGCGAGCGCGAACCCGCACCCCTTGATCGACTGGAGCGCCTCGACCTCGGCCGAGAGGGGGCCCGCCGCGACGGCGGCCCTGTATTCGGCGAGGACGGCCTCCCTCGTCTCGTCGGCCGCCTCGACCTCGTTCCTCAGCGCCGCAAGCGCCCGGATGCCGCCGTCGTCGGCGGGGTGTATGCCGTCGAGCCACCTGAGGAAGCCGTACGTCCAGTACTTCCGGGGGTTGCCGGCCGGCGTCGTGCCGCCGTAGGCGTAGCCGCGGCGGGCGAGGAACGCCAGGAGCCGCTGCTTCGCCGCCGCGAGCCTCGCGGTCGCCGCGTCGTGGGCCCCGGCGAGGTCCCTGAGCCCCTCGATCTCGGGGGACGGCACCCATACCGGGGAGATATCGTGCGACAGTATCGCCTTGGCCATCCTGGCCGCGTCGTTGCGGTCGTTCTTGGACGAGAGGTCGGCCGCCGACCTCGGGACCTTGGAGACGGCCGCGACGACGCAGTCGACGCCGAGCCCGGAGAGCTCCCTCTGCGGGGCGAAGCCGAGGTAGCCGCTCTCGTAGGCGGCGAGAGACGGGCCGGGGAAGCCCGACATCCACTCCGCGACCTCGCCCCACGGGTTGCCGCGGAACCTCCTCGTCACTGCCTCGCCCGTCTCCGCGTCGAGCGCGCAGACGGTGGTGGACCTGAGGTGTACGTCCATTCCGAAGGCGGTAGAATATCTAGGCACGGGAGCCTCCCAACCTCGTTGCGGCGCGGCTGCGCCTCTGGCACTTCAACAACATTGTCGCAGCCCCGACCCGCGGTCACGAGCGGGGGCTCCTGTCGTTTCCGTGCCCTTGGATTGGGTCATAGTGTCTGTCGTTGCCAAAACATCGGCGCTTCCGTGGTTGGCACTTGGGGACGTTCCTTTTGTGCCGGCACTTTGGGACACTCCTTGCCATTGGTGCAAAGTAACCTGCCCCCATTGCGCTGAGCGGCGTGTGCCGTTAAGCGGAGGGGCGTATTGTTGGCCCATCGTTTGGGCATACAATGGCTATTAGCTTGCTGCGGTGAAGGCCTGTCCGCTCCGCAGCTGTTTTCTACGGTTAAAGGAGTATGTATGTCCGTTGAGGTCATGAGGTCTGTGATCGATGCTGCCGAGGGGCGCGTGCCCGTCGACACGCTGTTTACCAATGCGCAGATTGTCGACGTGTATGGCCAGCGTGTGGCGCCCGGCAGCGTTGCCGTCAAGGACGGTGTGATCGTCGGCGTGCTCTACGATGGTCGCGACGATGCTGCTGGCACCTACGAGGCAACTGAGGTCATCGACTGCCAGGGTCGCTATCTCGCTCCCGGTTTTATTGACGGGCATCTGCATATCGAGTCTTCGAACATCCGTCCCGCCGAGTATGCTCGCATGGCCGCGACGCGCGGTACTACCACCGCCATTGCCGACAGCCACGAGATTGCCAATGTTGCCGGTCTCGACGGCTTGCGCTTTATGATTGAGGACGGCCGCCGCGCACCCATCTCCATCAAATACATGATGCCTTCGTGCGTGCCCGCGCTGCCCGACGAGCAGGCCGGTGCCGTTATTTCTGCTGCCGATATGCAGGCGTTTTTTGCCGAGCATCCAGGCGATGTCTTTGGTCTGGGCGAAATGATGAACCTGCCGGGCGTCTTTATGGCCGACCCCGAGACTTGCGCTCGCATCGATGCTGCCAACCAGACGCCGTCCAAGCAGGTTGACGGCCACGCGCCGCTCGTTGCCGGCAAGGACCTCAACGCCTATGCCGCGGCGGGTATTATCGCCGACCACGAGTCGACGATTCCCGAGGAGGCGCTCGATAAACTGTCCCGCGGCATGTATGTGATGCTGCGTGAGGGCACGTGCAGCCACGATCTGGCCAATTTGTCCCCGATGCTGCTGGAAAACCCCGCCCGCGCCCGCCGCTGCTGCTTTGCGACCGACGACCGCGCTCCCTCCGACGCGCTTTCGACCGGCATGATCGACAATGCCTGCCGCGTGGCCATCGAGGCTGGCGTCGACCCGGTGGTCGCCATCTCCATGGCGTCCCTTTCCACGGCTGAGGCATTTGGCCTGGACCACGGCTGCCGCGACCCGCACGAGCTCCGCGGCGCGATCGCCCCGGGCAAACGCGCTGACCTGCTGGTGCTCAATGACCTGACGTTTGCCACGGCTCCGCATCGCGTATATGCCGCCGGTGCTCTGGTGGCGCAGGACGGCACCTTTGTGGGCGAGATTGCACCCGAGATGGCCGAGGTTGCGGCCCTTGCCGATGAGCTGCGCGCCTCCGTTAAGCTGCCGAAGCTTTCGCTCGACGTATTCGACTATGCCTTTAAGCCGGGCGAGGCCGTGATTGACGTGGTGCCGGGTAAGGCTATCACGGGTATGGCTCGCCCCGAGACTGACGAGGGCCTGCGCCGCATTATGCTGATCGAACGTCACGGCCGCGGCGTGTCGCTGCAGGCCGAGGGCGTCGACGGTGATGGTCCTGCGGGCCTGGGTCTTGTCGGCAAGCATATCGGTCGCGGCTGGGTGCGCGGTTTCACCATCACCGGTGGTGCCATCGCCTCGACGATCGGTCACGATTCGCACAACGTGTGCGTGGTGGGCGACAACGCGGCCGATATGATGGCTGCCGTCGAGGCTGTTGGCCAGGGTGGTCACGTGCTGGTGCGCAACGGCGAGGTTGTGGCGCGCATTCCGCTGGCGCTTGGTGGTCTGATGAGCGAAGGCACGGCCGAGGACGTTGCCGCGCAGCACGACGACCTTATGGTCAAGGCGCGTGCCATGGGTATTGAGCCGCCGCTCGACCCCATCATGGGCATCATCTTCCTGCCCCTGCCGGTCATCCCGACGCTCCGCATTCGCCCCGAGGGCATGTTCGACGTCACAACCTTCACCTACGCCGACTAGTCATCGGGGACGTTCTTAAACGTCTAGTCGCCTGCGACACTCTTTGACGTGTTGCCTGACGCTGCGACCGTGGGACCTCTGACGCGCGTGAGCTATTTGCTAGGTCCTTGTAACGTTTGCGCCCGCGGAGTCTTACCTGAGCTCCCTTTGGGTACGTTGGAATTGGATACACGTTCGATTCCAACAAGCCCGAAGGGAGCTTTTCCATGTTTAAACTGATTGCATCCGATATGGACGGCACGTTGCTTGACGAAAACAGCCAGGTGCCTCCCGAGACCTACGAACTGATTCTGGCGCTACACGAGCATGGCGTGCATTTTGCCGCATCGTCAGGTCGCCGCTACGATCGCCTGTGCGAGTTCTTTGCGCCCGTTCGCGACAAGATGGACTTTGTCGCCGCTAACGGTGCCCAGGTCTACGCCGACGGCAAAATGGTAGACCGTGAGGTGTATTCGCACCTGGCGATTCGAAAGCTCGCCCAAGCAGTCGCGACGTTTCCCAATCTGCATCTTGCGCTCTTTGACCGAACCAAGTCCTTCCTGCTCGATGACGAGTGCAAGTTCGTGCGTGAGGTCGATAAGGACCTTCCCAATGCCGAGCGTATTTGGGAGCTGCCCGATCCCAGCGTAAATATCATCAAGGCGAGTATCTTTTGCGATGACGGTGTCGTTATGGACAGCGCCTACGTGCTACAGCGCGAACTTGGTCAGCTCTTTACTTTTGCGCCTTCGGGCAACGCGTGGATCGATGCTATGCAGCCCGGTGTGTCGAAGGCCTCGGGCATCGCGCAGCTCGCGGAACACTACGGCATTGGACGCGACGAGGTCATGGCGTTTGGCGACTCGATGAACGACTACGAGATCATTCGCTTTGTCGGCACGGGCTGCGCGATGGAAAACGCGCGCCCCGCGCTCAAAGCGGTTGCCGATCGCGTCGTAGGCTGCAACCGCGACCACGCCGTTCAGCAGGAGCTCCGTCGCGTGCTGGAGAGTCTCGCCTAATTCGGCAGATGGAGACGTTCCTTTTCTGCCGGCAGCCGGGGACAGTCTTTGCGGCGCCC
The DNA here is from genome assembly GCA_902494565.1 of uncultured Collinsella sp. GTDB lineage: Bacteria > Actinomycetota > Coriobacteriia > Coriobacteriales > Coriobacteriaceae > Collinsella. Next base: position 42,359 of record CABUTN010000004.1, read on the forward strand.
CGCGAGGAGTGTCCCCAACGACTACTTAGCTACCCTGCCGGGTTGATGCTGCTAGGCGAGGGCGGCCATGATGGTGCGGGCGACGCCGTCGTGGTCGTTGTCGTATTCGGTGATGGCGTCGGCGGCCTCGTGGTCTTCGGGTTCGCCGTTGATCATGGCCATGCCGTGGCCCGCTGTCTGCAGCATGGGGATGTCGTTGATGTTGTCGCCGAACGCCCAAGCGTCGGCGAGACGCTCGCCCAGGTGCTCGCATAGCCACGTGAGGGCCGTTCCCTTGGTGGCGCCCTCGCCCATGACCTCGATATTCATGGCGTACGAACGCGTGACCTCAATGCCTCCGAGCGTGTCGAGCTCCGACGCGATGGCGTCGCGATCGGCCGGGTCGTGCCAGTACATGGCGATGCGTTCGAGCGTCTCGACCTCGTCGATCTTGCTGTCGATATCCATGTCGATCGGTGTTCGTGTGCGCTTGAGCGAGGCTGCGATATGGGGGTCGCCGCCGCAGAATTCGTCCAAGCGCGTGTAGAGCGAGCGGGGGAGGAAGCACTGCCCATCCGCGAAGATATCGAAGGTCACATCGTGGCCGGCGGCGATGCGATGGATGCGATGGGCGATGCCGCAATCGAGCGGACGGCTCAATATGCGCGTGGCGTGTGAGGCGTCGGTGGGCACGTCGTCGTCGAGCTGCCAGACGCTGGCACCGTTGGCACAGACGGCATAGTGCACGGCGGGATGGGCGAGGATGGGCTCAAAGATGCCCGACAGCGGACGTCCCGTGCAAGGCACAAATTCAATCCCGCGTCGAGCGAGCTCGTCGAGCATCGTCCAGGTGGCATCGCTCATCTGCTTATCGCTCGTCAACAGCGTTCCATCCATATCGGAAAACACAATCATTTGATGCAGCCCTTTCTGCTGGCATAAAAAGCGTGGCCGAGGGCGGTGATGCCCTGGCCACGCTCGAGTTCTATAACGGTCCGCGTTCTAGCGGTCGGCGAGCGGCTTGTATTCTAGCGGCTCGATCACCGGACGGTATGCCGGGCGGATGATGCGATGCGCGCAGAAGAGCTCTTCCATGCGGTGTGCCGACCAGCCGGCCATGCGGGCGACGGCGAACAGCGGCGTAAAAAGCGTCTCGGGCACGCCGAGCATTTTGTAAATAAAGCCCGTGTACAGGTCGATGTTGGCGCAGATGGGCTTGGTCGTGCCGTGGTCGCGCATCACCTGCGGTGCCAGGCGCTCGATGCGCTCGATCAGAGCGAATTCCTCGCCCAGATCTTTCTTGGCAGCGAGCGAACGTGCGTAACGACGGCAGACCTCGGCGCGCGGGTCGCTGAGCGTGTAGACGGCGTGGCCCATGCCGTAGATGAGACCCGTGCCGTCGAAGGCCTGCTTGTCGAGAATCTTGCCCAGGTAGGCTGCGACCTCGTCCTCGTCCTCCCAATTGGAGACATGCGCACGAATGTCCTCGTGCATGGACACGACCTTGGCGTTGGCGCCGCCGTGGCGCGGGCCCTTGAGCGAGCCGATAGCCGCGGCGTAGGCGGAATACGGGTCGGTGGCCGAGGAGGACAGGACGCGGCAGGCAAACGTGGAGTTGTTGCCGCCGCCGTGCTCGGCATGCAACATGAGCATCACGTCGAGCAGCATCGCCTCATCGTGAGTGAACGCCATGCCGCCGCGTAGGACCTGCAGAATGGTCTCGGCGGTGGAGAGACCGGGCGTGGGATGCGGTACATGAACCTCGGAGCCGCGGCGCTTGGCGACCGAGGCCATATGCGCGAAGGCGGCGATGCGGGGGAGACGGGCGAGCATGGAGATGGCAACATCGATTTCGTGCTCGGGTGTAATGGCGTCGGGCTCGGCGTCGAAGGCGTAGAGCAGCAGCACGGCGCGCTGAAGCACATTCATGATGCTCGACGACACCGTGGTCATGGGGAACTCGCGGACGTATTCGTCGCTCAGGTGCCTAAAAGCACCCAGACGTCCGCAAAAACCGTCAAGCTCTTCCTTGGTGGGCAGAGAGCCCGTAATGAGCAGATAGGCGACCTCTTCGTAGCCGTAGCGGTTCTCGGCCTGGGCGTTGTTGACCAGATCCTCGATGCTGTAGCCACGAAGCGTGAGTTTGCCCTGATCGGGCACGACCTTACCGTCGACCTTGTTGTAGCCGTGCACATCCGAGATGCGAGTGAGGCCCGCGACCACGCCCGAGCCGTCGGCATTGCGCAGGCCGCGCTTGACATTGTGCTCAACAAATAGGCCCTCGTCATAAGGGTCAGTCGGCAGGCCATAGTAGAGATTTTCGCTTTCGGGCGAAATCTGGCGGCTCGCTTCGTAATCCAAGACCAGGCGGCTCAGGTGGTCGTCGAAGCGGTAATAGATTTTCTTGGCGTCGTAGGCCATGCGCGCTCCTCTCCGGGCCGCATCGGGGTGACTTGCATGGGCATGCGCGCGTCAGGCTATCCCCAGCGGCTTGCTCGCTACAGGCGGTACATAAAGTTGAAGACGTCCTCGCGCTGGATGGACACGTTGACGCCCGAAAGCTCGCCGGCCTCGGCCAGCGCCTTCTGCAGCTCGGCGAAGTCGAGCTTGGACTCGGCGGTATCGGCCAGCATGGTCATGGTGAAGATGTCCTCGATAATGGACTGCGTGATGTCGCGGATGTCGACGTTGGCCTCGCCTAGGACACGGGTGACGCCGGCGACGATGCCGGGGCGGTTCTTGCCAAGGACGGTGATGACGATACGGGAGGACGAGATCTCGGCCATGGGAAACCCTTTCGCGTGATTGCGGCGCGCGCGGGGCGCTCCGCTACGGTACAGTGTTCATCATTGTACCTGTCTGGCGCAAAAAAGGGCACCTTTGCTGCGGCGTTACACGTCTGCAACATGGGAGAAGGGGCAAAGGCGCCCGTTTGCCGCGATTCGTCGTGTCGTCTGCCGTGCCTTGGGCGCGATGCACAACGCAAAGACCGTGAACCTTTTGTGGGACGCTCGACGCCGTGGTACCATAGCCGAGTTTGTTGTCTTGGTCGGAAACCAAGACGCCTTATGCGCTGATCGGTAACCAGCGCCTGACCAATAAGGAGTCCTACCATGAAGCAGGGTATCCATCCCCAGTATGTCGAGTGCACGGTGACGTGCTCCTGCGGCAACACCTTCAAGACGCACGCTACCGTGTCCGAGATGAAGGTCGAGCTTTGCAACGAGTGCCACCCGTTCTACACCGGCCAGCAGAAGTTCGTCGACACCGGTGGACGCGTCCAGCGCTTCGCCGACAAGTTCGGTGGCGCCGCTGCCGCTCAGCTCAAGAAGGCCGAGGAGGCCAAGGCTGCCAAGGCCGCCAAGGCTGCTGAGGCCGAGGCCGCTCGCAAGGCCGCCGCTGAGGCTAAGGCTGCCGAGAAGGCTAAGCGTGCCGCTAAGTTTGCCGAGGAGGCTGCCAAGCAGGCCGCCGAGGCTCCCGCAGAGGCTCCCGTCGAGGAGGCCGCTGCCGAGGCCGAGACCACCGAGGCTGCTGAGTAAATAGCTCGCCGCGGAAACACTCGCATTCATGGCATAAGGGCCGCGCATCCATTTGGGTGCGCGGCCCTTTTCTTTTTATTGGTGCAAGCTAACCCGTCCCCATTGCACCAGGTTGGTGCGAATGGGACAGGTTGATTTGCACCAAATGGCAGAGAGGCAGCGTTTTCCCAGATAAAAGCTGCCAAAATAAACCAGTCCCTTTTTGGCAGGCTGTCGTAGTTATTACGTGGTCGAGCGTGTCGACCGCATAGGCGGCGCCTTGTTTGGCTAAAGTACAAATATCTGTGTTTAACTCGTCCAAGGTTTCATGCCGCGGGCGATGGCCAAAAAGGAAAACCACATGGGATTCATGTCAAAGCTGCTGTCCTTTGGATCCGATAAGGACCTGAAGCGCTACTACAAGATCGTCGACAAGATCAACGGTCTTGAGCCCCAGTTTGAGAAGATGGCCGAGGAGGAGCTCCGCGCCCAGACCGATAAGTTCCGTGAGCGCTACGCCAACGGCGAGTCGCTCGACGACATGCTCCCCGAGGCCTTTGCCACCGTGCGCGAAGCTTCCAAGCGCACCATGGGCATGCGTCACTTTGATGTACAGCTCATCGGCGCCATGGCGCTGCACGAGGGCCACATCGCCGAGATGAAGACCGGCGAAGGCAAGACCCTCGTCTCCACGCTGGCCGGCTATCTCAACGCTATCGCCGGTAAGGGCGTGCACGTCGTCACCGTCAACGACTACCTGGCCAAGCGCGACTCCGAGTGGATGGGTCGCATCTACAAGTATCTGGGCATGACCGTCGGTCTGCTGCAGAACAACATGCCGCTCGAGCTGAAGCGCCCAGCCTACCAGGCCGACGTCACGTACGGCACCAACTCCGAGTTCGGTTTCGATTATCTGCGCGACAACATGGTTACCCGCCCCGAGCAGCGCGTGCAGCGCGGCCACAGCTACGCCATCGTCGACGAGGTCGACTCCATCCTGATCGACGAGGCCAGAACGCCGCTCATCATCTCGGGCGCCGGCACCAAGTCCGCCAGCACTTACAAGGACTTCGCGCGCGCCGTGCGCGGCCTTGAGCGCGGTGAGGACGTCTCGCACGACATGCTCACCGCCACCGAGGACGTGGAGCCCACGGGCGACTTCGTCATGGACGAGGCCAAGCACACCATCGCCGCCACCGAGCGCGGTCTTAAGAAGATTGAGCGCCGCCTGGGTATCGATGACATCTATGCCGATCTCTCCGGCCAGCTGGTCAACCACCTGCAGCAGGCGCTGAAGGCCCAGTACATGTTCCACCGCGACAAGCAGTACGTGGTCACCAACGGCGAGGTCAAGATCGTCGACGAGTTCACCGGTCGTATCATGGAGGGTCGCCGCTATTCCGAGGGCCTGCACCAGGCCATCGAGGCCAAAGAGGGCGTGCTCGTACGCGAGGAGAACCAGACCCTGGCCACCATCACCCTGCAGAACTACTTCCGTCTGTATGACAAGCTCTCCGGCATGACCGGCACGGCACTTACCGAGGATGCCGAGTTCCGCGAGATCTACAAGCTGCCCGTCGAGGTCATCCCCTCCAACAAGCCCGTGCAGCGCGTGGACCACGAGGACCTGGTGTACCGCACCATTCAGGCCAAGTACAACGCCGTCGCCGACGATGTGGAGCGTCGTCACGCCAAGGGCCAGCCGGTCCTGGTGGGTACCGTCTCCATCGAGAGCTCCGAGAAGCTGTCCGCCGCCCTTACCAAGCGCGGCATCGCACACGAGGTCCTCAACGCCAAGCACCATGAGCGCGAGGCCCATATCGTGGCCCAGGCTGGTCGCTATGGCGCCGTGACCATCGCTACTAACATGGCCGGTCGTGGTACCGACATCCTGCTGGGCGGCAACCCCGACGAGCTGGTGCGCGAGCGCCTTGAGTACGAGGGCCTGACCATGGAGGACGTGACGCCCGAGCAGCTCGAGCAGTTTAACGCCGAGGCAAAGGAGACCTGCAAGGCCGAGCGCGAGCGCGTGCTTGCCGCCGGCGGCCTGACCGTTATCGGCACCGAGCGCCATGAGTCCCGCCGTATCGACAACCAGCTGCGTGGCCGTTCCGGCCGTCAGGGCGATCCGGGCGAGACCCAGTTCTACTTGTCGCTCGAGGACGACCTCATGCGCCTGTTCGGCGGCGACAAGATGGACCGCGTCTCCAAGATGATGGTCACGGCCGACATGGGCGACGACATGCCCATCCAGCACACGATCATCTCCAAGGCCGTCGAGAGCGCCCAGCACAAGGTCGAGAGCATCAACTTCTCCATGCGTAAGAGCGTCCTTGAGTACGACGACGTCATGAACAAGCAGCGCCAGGTCATCTACGCCGAGCGCAATAAGATTCTGGACGGCAAGGACCTGACCGACCACATCACCGAGGTCATGCACGATACCGTCTACCGTTGCGTGCAGGAGTTCTGCACCAAGGACAGTCACGATGGTGAGCGCGACCTGGAGGGCCTGCGCAAGTGGGTTGTGGAGCTCACCGGCCACATCGATACGCCGAAGTTCCCCGACGAGGATTATGAGGCCCTGGCTGCCGATGTCCTGGCTTACGTAGAGAAGTGCTACAACATGAAGGCCGAGCGCTTGGGCGAGGACCTGATGCGCGAGCTCAATACCCAGGTCATGCTGCGCGTCATCGATACCCGCTGGATGAACTACCTGCAGGAGATGGACTACCTCAAGACCGGCATCGGCCTGCGCGGCTTTGGCCAGCGCGACCCGCTGGTTGAGTACAAGACCGAGGCCTACGGCGCGTTCCAGATACTCGTCGATACCATGTACGAGGATTACCTGCGCACGGTTCTGCGTATCGAGATCAAGGCTGCCCCGCGTGCCGTGGAGCACAAGGAGGACCCCGCACTCGAGGGCGCGCGCTTCTCCGGTCCTGCCGAGGTCGATGGTGACAACGGCGACTCGGTGCTGCGCAAGCAGGCGCAGGTGCAGGCCCGCACGGCTGTCCAGGGTGGTCCGGCTGCCGTCAACAACGGTGGCAAGGTGACCACCTATCGCAAGTCCGAGAGCGACGATCCGTACGTCAACGTGGGCCGCAACGACCCGTGCCCCTGCGGTAGCGGCAAGAAGTTTAAGTACTGCCACGGCAGGAATCGTTAATGGCTGAGGCTTTAGAGGTAACGCCCGCCGAGCTGGACGCGTTTGCGGACCGGCTCGGCGAGGTCGAGTCGTATCTCCATTTGGACGAAAAGCGCACGCGCGTGACCGAGCTCGAGGCTAAAAGCGTGGCCCCCGGCTTTTGGGATGACGCCGACGCCGCCCGTGCCACCATGGAGGAGATCGCGCGCACCAAGGAAGATATCGCTGCCGTGGATACCGCGCGCGGCGAGCTTTCCGATGCCCGCGCCGCGCTGGAGCTTGCCGAGGAGATGGGGGATGACCCCGACGCCGCCGCCCTTCGCGAGGAGGCTGCAGTCACGGCTGAGCGCTTGGCCCGTGCCATCGATGAGCTTGAGCTTTCGAGCTGGTTTACCGGCGAGTTCGATCACGGCGATGCCATTGTGACCATCAAGCCCGGACAGGGTGGTCTGGAGGCCCAGGACTGGACCTTCATGCTCTTTAAGATGTATATGAAGTACTGCCAGCGTCGCGGCTGGAAGGTCACCATCAACGACTGTCCCGCGGCCGAGGTCATCGGCATCGACCGCGCGACCTTTACCGTCGAGGGCAAGGACGCATTTGGCATGCTGCGCGCCGAGGCCGGCGTCCACCGCTTGGTGCGCATTAGCCCCACCGACGACAAGAAGCGCCGCCAGACCACTTTTGCCGGCGTCGAGGTCATCCCCGTGCTACCCGATGATATCGACATCGAAATCAGTCCCGATGACATCCGCGTGGACGTGTACCACGCGAGCGGCCCGGGCGGTCAGGGCGTCAACACCACCGACTCCGCCGTGCGCGTGACGCATTTCCCCAGCGGCATTGTGGTCACCTGCCAAAACGAGCGCAGCCAGATTCAAAACAAGGCCGCGTGCATGCAGATCCTCAAGGCTCGCCTGTACGAGATTGAGCTCGAGAAGCGCGCCGAGGCCCTGGATGAGATCCGCGGACCCAAGACCACGATTGGTTTTGGCAACCAGATTCGCAGCTACGTGCTCTACCCGTATCAGATGGTTAAGGACCTACGCACGGGCGTTGAGACCAGCAACGTCGAGGCAGTTCTTGACGATGGCGACCTGGACCCGTTTGTTATTGGCTACCATCGCTGGGCTACCGGCAACGCCGATGCGGAGACCCCGTCTGCATAAACCGCCCGGCTTATGTGGAAATGGATTAAAACCCTCCGAGCAGGGTGGTTTTGTATCCAGAGCAAACCCTGCGCAGGGGTGGTTTTTGCTCGGCGAATCGGTAGAATCGAATACAAGAAGAAGTTCAAAGCGCATCCGTTTGGGTGCGCTTTTTTGAGGGAGGCAGCATGGCATATCGTCTGGACATCAAGCGCATTCTTTCGATGAACTTCTTTCACGATCTGCCCCAGATCATGTTGGGGTGTGCCTTGGCCGCCATCGCGACCGACCTGTTTTTGATTCCCAACGGTCTTGCCGCCGGTGGCGTTACGGGCCTTGCGACTATTATCCAGGCGGTCGGCGCGGCGCGAGGCGTGTCGCTTCCCGTCGGTATCCAGACCATCGTGATGAATGCCTTGCTGCTGCTGGTCGTTATGCGCGAGGGCGGCATGTTCTACGTGGTGCAGACCGCGACGGGCTTTGTGCTGCTGGGCTTCTTTACCGATCTGTTCGCCCCGTTTGTAGCACCTCTGGCGGATGCGGACCTGATGCTTCCCGCTATGTGGGGCGGCATTATTACGGGCATCGGTTACGGCATGGTGTTGCGCGCCGGCGCCAACACCGGCGGCTCGGACACGATTGGCCAAATCATCTCGCGTAACACCTCGCTGCCGGTGGGCTCGACCGTCATGGCGATCGATGTTGCCGTATGCGCGCTGTCGGCTCCGGTCTTTTCAATCGAAAACGCACTATATGCAGGCCTTTCGATGGTCATTAGCGGCTACGTGATCGATGCCGTGGTCGATGGTGGCAACAAGCGCCGTATGGTACTCATCATCTCGGACAAGTTCCCTGATATCGCTGCCGATATCATGTATGGCCTGGGTCGTGGTTGTACCAAGTTTAAGGCGACTGGCATGTATTCGGGTGCCGAGAAGCCGGTGATTATGGTCATCGTGAGCCGTCGAGAGCTCAATACCCTCAAGACGATTGTGCGCGAGCGCGATCCTCACGCCATTGTGACGGTCGCTGACGTTACGGAAGCCTTCGGCGAGGGATTCAAGGACATTAGCGCGTAGGGTCGACCGCGTTCTATCCAAAAGACGTTCACATTGATAAACCGTTTCATCAGCGGTTCTGCCTGCTAAATTGTTCAAATAATGATAAAAACTCTGGTAAAGCCATCAGTTTCCAGCATAATGAATGACGTACGTGCATTGCGGCTGTGTTGGGATTACCTTTCCGTGCCGTGCGCATTTTGTCTAATGAGGATGAAAGGAAGGCACAATGAGCGACGAAGAGCTCAAAAAGGTTGCCAACGAGGTAAGGAAGGGCATCGTCACCGGCGTGCACGCTGCCAAGTCCGGCCATCCGGGCGGTTCGCTCGGCGCTGCCGACATCATGACCTATCTGTACTTTGAGGAAATGAACGTCGACCCGGCCGATCCCCGCAAGGCCGATCGCGACCGTTTTGTGCTCTCCAAGGGCCATTGCGCTCCGGGCCTGTACGCCGTGCTCGCCGAGCGTGGGTTCTTCCCCAAGGAGGATCTCGAGACGCTGCGCCATATCGGCAGCCACCTGCAAGGTCATCCCAACATGAACGACACCCCGGGCGTCGACATGTCCACCGGCTCGCTCGGCCAGGGCATCTCCGCCGCCGTGGGCATGGCGGTTGCCGCCAAGCACTGGGGCGATACTTACCGCACGTACGCCCTGCTGGGTGATGGCGAGAGCGAGGAGGGCCAGGTCTGGGAGGCAGCCATGTTTGCCGGCAACCAGCAGCTCGATAACCTCTGCGTGATCGTCGACCACAACGGCCTGCAGATTGACGGTCCGGTCGAGGAGGTCAACGACCCCATGCCGCTCGCCGACAAGTTCCGTGCCTTTAAGTTCCACGTGGTGGAGCTCGCCGACGGCAACGACTTCGACCAGATCCGCGCCGCCTTTGCCGAGGCTCGCGCTACCAAGGGGCAGCCGACCGCCATTATCGCCGAGACCCTGAAGGGCAAGGGCGTCTCCTTTATGGAGAACCAGGTGGGTTGGCACGGCAAGGCCCCCAACGATGAACAGTTTGAGCAGGCCATGGCAGAGCTCACGGCCGCCGGAGAGGAGCTCTAGGATGGCAGACGTCAAGAAAATCGCCACGCGTGTAAGCTACGGCGAGGCCCTCGTCGAGCTCGCCAACGAGCACGATGACTTTGTGGTCCTCGACGCCGACCTGGCCGCCGCCACGCAGACCGGCAAGTTCAAGGCCGCCTGCCCCGATCGTTTCTTCGATGTGGGCATTGCCGAGAGCAACCTGATGGGCGTCGCCGCCGGTATCGCGACCACCGGCCGCGTTGCCTTCGCGAGCACCTTTGCCATGTTCGCAGCCGGCCGCGCTTTTGAGCAGGTCCGTAACTCCATCGGCTACCCGCACCTCAACGTTAAGATTGGTGCCACGCACGCCGGTATCTCGGTGGGCGAGGATGGTGCCACGCACCAGTGCTGCGAGGATATCGCCCTCATGCGCGTCATCCCCGGCATGACTGTGATCGTTCCTGCCGACGACGTCGAGGCCCGCGCCGTGACGCGCGCCGCCTACGAGTGCGACGGTCCGGTGTACATGCGCTTCGCTCGTTTGGCCTCGCCGGTTATCAACGACCCCGAGACCTACAACTTCGAGTTGGGTAAGGGCATTGTCATGCGCGAGGGCGCCGACGTCACCATCATCGCCTGCGGCCTGATGGTCGGCGAGGCTCTCGAGGCCGCCGAGCAGCTCGCTGCCGAGGGCATCGACGCCGAGGTCATCAACATGCACACCATCAAGCCCATCGATGCCGACCTGATCGTCAAGAGCGCCACCAAGACCGGCCACGTCGTGACCGTCGAGGAGCATTCTGTAATCGGTGGCCTGGGCAGCGCCGTTGCCGACGTCCTGTGCGAGCAGTGCCCGACGCCCCTCAAGAAGATCGGCGTCAACGACACCTTTGGCGAGTCCGGCCCGGGTGCCGAGCTCTTGCACAAGTATGGCCTGGACGCCGCCAACATCGTGGCGACCACCAAGGAGTTCTTGGCATAAGGCAAGGCGGATCTCAAGGACTGCTTCGCCAGAACTATGGAAACCCGGCAGGGGCGCTCTCTTGGAGAGCGCCCCTGTTTCAGTTGCGGTGAAATAAGGACTGTTTAGACCTTTTAACTGGTAAAACAGTCCCTATTTCACCGCAACTCATGAAGACGCCCCTCAAGCACGGTCCCATCAGGGAAAAGGGCATATATCGACAAAGCGCAATTCAGACCCTTCCAGCTTTGTATATGCAGCACCCCAAGATAAACGTGGCGACCCCTTAGTTATCGCAGGCCGGGCACAGGGTTACTCTCCAAATCTTTCCGCAGGACGGAGGAGCCCCCGCCGCGCGAAGCGCGCAGCGGGGGCTCCGACATGTCCGAGGACGATTTGGAGAGTAGCCCTGTGCCCGGCCGACGGGATCCCTAAGCACGCCATGCTTCTTATGTGCAGCAAAGCTAATACTGCTAAAATACTAAGCGCTCATGTAGTTTAAACGCACGACGATAAGGAGCACCAGTGGGTAACCACTTCCGTACCTCCGGTGCGGGCGATGATGCCCCCAAGACGCAGGCAGGCGTCCAGGGCAGTCGTTTCGCCACTCCGGATTCAGAGGGCCAGCCTGTTGCTCAGGCCCCCGCTCAGCCGGCAGATCAGGCACAGCCGGCATCCGATCCCTTTGCCTACAATCCAACCAGCGATGTCGCGCTTTCCGGCACGGCGGGTTTTGAGCCCGTTCAGGCCGTGACCGCTCGCGTGGAGCAGCCTCAGGCTGGTGCCGCCACGCCGCAGCCTACCATGGCCGGCATTCCCGACCCCTTGGCCCCTGCGACGCCGGCTCCTCAGCCTGCGCAGTCCGGTCTCTTTGCCGCTATTCCCGACCCCACGCAGCCTGCTGCCCCGGTGGTCGAGAGCGATCAGGCAGCCGAGGTCGCAAGCCTCGATAACGCGCTCAACAACCCCGATTTTACGTCGGTGTTTGCGCCCATCGATCCGCAGGCCAGCCGCAAGAAGATGGCCAAGCAGGCCGGTGTCGAGCCCGTCATCCTTATGGAGCATGTCACCAAGATCTATCCGGCACAGCCCAACAAGCCTGCACTCGACGACATCAACATCGAGATCTATCCGGGCGAGTTCGTCTTCCTGGTCGGTCACTCCGGCTCGGGTAAGACCACGCTGCTGTCGACGCTCAACCGTGACGTCAAGCCGACGAGCGGCCGCATCCTGGTTGCAGGTCAGGACCTCATGAAGATCAAGAACCGCAAGGTTCCGTTCCTGCGCCGCCAGATTGGCGCCGTGTTCCAGGACTTTAAGCTTCTGCCGCAAAAGACCGCCTACGAAAACGTGGCGTTTGCCCTGCAGTGCATCGGCAAGCCCAAGGGTGTCATTCGCAGCCAGGTGCCCGAGGTGCTGCGTCTGGTCGGTCTGGCCGATCAGATGGACTCGCTGCCCGACCAGCTTTCCGGTGGCGAGCAGCAGCGCGTTGCCGTCGCCCGCGCTATGGTCAACCGTCCGCCGCTGCTGATCTGCGACGAGCCGACGGGCAACCTCGACCCGGCGATCTCGCTGGGCATCATGAAGCTGCTCGAGCGTATTAACCGCACCGGCACCACCGTGATTGTCGCCACGCACGACCGCGAGATGGTCGATAGCATGCACCGTCGCGTGATCGCCCTCGAGGGCGGCCACGTTATCCGCGACCAGGAGAGGGGAGGTTACGGTAACTATGGCACCAACTAACGTGGGCTACTCCTTCAAAGAGGCAATCAGCCACTTCTTCCGTAACTGGACTACCTCGCTCGGCGCCGTCATCACGATCTTCCTTTCGCTGTTTATCATCGGCCTGTTCATCATGGGCTCCGCGATGCTGAACTCCGTGATCGGCACCGTCGAGGATCAGGTTGTCATCAACGCGTTCATTAGTGATGACGCCGATCAGGCCGATGTTCAGGCTTTTGAGGCCGAGCTTAAGACGTGGAATAACGTCAAGTCCGTGACCTATAAGGACAAGGACGACGCACTGGCCGAGTATACGAGCAAGATGTCGGGTAACGCCGACGCCACCATGAGCGCGCTCGACGGCCAGAACCCGCTGCCCGCCTCGTTTGCGATTGAGATGGACGATCCGTCTCAGGTCGAGAGCACGGCCAAGAAGCTCAAGAAGAATGCCGACTTCCAAAAGATCGCGGACGACGGCGACGTCAACGCGAGCGTACTGTATGGCCAGGAGGAAGTAAGCCGCCTGTTCCAGGTGACCAACTACATCCGCATCGCCGCCGTGGTACTCGTTGGCCTTCTGACCTTTATCGCATTCATCTTCATCAACAACACGATTCGCCTGTCCATCACGGCGCGTCGTCGCGAGATTGCGATTATGCGCCTGGTGGGTGCCAGCAACGGCTTCATTCGTGGCCCGTTTATCACCGAGGGTGTACTGCAGGCCATTTTGGGCTCGCTGCTTTCCATCGGCGTTCTGGAGCTGCTGCGCAATCTGATGATTCCGCGTCTGCAGGAGAGCATCGGCTGGATGTCGTTTGCCCTGCCGATGCAGTACTACCTGGTGACCTATGCTGCGCTGATTCTGGTCGGCGTGATTATCGGTCTCTTTGGTTCTGCCATCGCCATGCGCCGCTACCTGCGCGTGTAGGCATGCTTGGAATTCATCCCTTCCAACGGGTCGTCTCTTATGGGGCGGCCCGTTTTTTGATCCCTAGGGGACGAAGGAAACGGATCATCGTGGCGCTGATCTATCTATATGATCCGCAATCCTGCCGTCCCCTAGGGATCATTTGGGTAGACTCTTGGGATGTAAACGGCAATCGATAGTTAGGAGGCGCCATGGGGCGCAATAACAAGCATAAGCGTGGAGCTCGCAATAAGCGCGGGCCGGTGCGCAGCGAACGCCGTCCGAGCCTGACCGGGCGCGTGCAGCTCCATGAGCACAGTGCCTATGTCATAACCGAGAATGGCGACTACAAGGTCATGGGCCGTGGCAAGCGCGAGATTATGGATGGCGATACCGTTGCCGTGAGCATTAAGAACAGCCCGCACGGTGAGCGGCGCGCCGTGATCGAAGGCGTGGTTGAGCGCGCAGCCATAAGCGTGGTAGGTACGTACCAGACCGCCGGTCCGCTTGGTGTGATTGAGCCGCTCGATTCGCGCCTGAAGGCCGACTTCTTCATTTTGCCCGAGGATACCTCGGCGGATCGTCTGGGCGTCCACCCGGGTGATGCCGTTGTCGCGCGCATTTTGACCTACCCGACGCGCCTGGAATCGGGCACCGTGACGATCGAACGCCGCATTGGCGGAGATGACGCGCCCGATTTGGGCGTTCAATATGTGATGGCGCGTTACGGCTATACCGATAGCTATCCTGAGGCCGCGCTGGACGAGGCCGAGGGGCTTTCGCTCGATGTGTCCGCGGCGCTTAAGGACCCGCTCCGCCGCGATCTGCGCGACCGCTTTGTCATCACGATCGACCCGGTCGACGCGCGCGACTTTGACGATGCCATTTCGTTGGAGCGCACGCCCGAGGGTGGCTACAAGCTGGGTGTGCATATCGCCGACGTTTCACACTATGTGGCTTGGGACGGGCATATCGATCTTGAGGCTCGCCATCGTACGACATCGGTGTATCTGGCCGATCGCGTGCTTCCCATGCTGCCCGAACGCCTGTCCAATGACCTGTGCTCGCTTCGCCCTGACGAGGACCGTCTTGCGTTTACCGTCGATATCGAGCTCGATGCGCAGGGTCGCGTGCGGCATTACGATCCGTACCCCAGCGTGATTCGCTCGCGTGTGCGTATGGACTATGACGGCGTCGAGGCGCTGCTGGTGCGTGCCGGCGCGGTTGAGTATTCGGTGCTGGAGGGCGCGGCCGAGGATGTTGCGGCTGCCGAGACCTCGCGCGAGGAAGCGCTTGAGCGCGGTCTTGCGTGCGAGGAGGCCGCCCGCGGCTACAACGTCGACCTCGGCGATTTCCTTGTCGCCGCCAACGAACTCGCCGAACTCCGCCGTCGTATTCGTCGCGCCCGCGGCTCAGTCGATTTTGACACGGCCGAGATTCGTGCTCTGTTGGATGAGGACGGAGTACCCGTGCAGATTGTGGCACGTGAGCGTTCGTGTGCCACGTCGCTTATCGAGGAGGCCATGCTGCTCGCCAACGAGTGCGTTGCAGAGTGGCTGGCAGACCGTGATGTCGAGGCCTGCTATCGCGTGCATGAGGATCCGAGCCCCGATAGCCTGCACGGTGCCGCCGTTGCGCTGGCGCAGCTAGGCATCATCGACGATTGCCGTGCTGCCGGTATTGCCCTGGGGAGCCCCGATGAACTGCAGGCTGCAGTTGATGCTGCCGCCGGTACGGCCAGCGCACCGCTCGTTAACACGTTGCTTCTGCGCAGCATGCAGCGCGCGCTGTACAAGCCGCGCAACGAGGGTCACTTTGCGCTCGCCGCGCCGTGCTACTGTCACTTTACGAGTCCCATCCGTCGCTACCCCGATCTGGTGGTGCACCGCGTGCTCAAACTGCAGTTGGCCTATGAGCGGCTTGGCGGCAAGGACGCCTTGGTGCGCACGCCGCGGCTGATCGGCAAGGGGCGCGAGTCGCTGCCGCGCATTCTGCCGCAGATCTGCCGCGCATGCAGCGATGCCGAGCGCGCGGCAGATGCCGCCAGCCATGCGACGCAAAAGATCAAGATTGCCCAGTACTATGAGGACCGTCTGGGCGAGCGCTATGCCGGAACCGTCTCGTGGGTTAGCAGCATGGGCCTTTTTGTGCGCTTGGACCTAACACAGGTCGAGGGCCTGGTTTCAATTAAGAGCCTGGGCAACGAGTGGTTCGAGTTCGACGAGGACGCGCTTACGCTGACGGGCGCCGACACGGGGACTCGCTATGAACTGGGCCAGCGCGTGATTATCGAGGTCTCGCGCGTCAATACCACGCGTGGGCACTTGGACTTTAAGCTTATCCATTAGCCAAATCCCGACTGATGGTGGGGGAGCGGAGGGCGGCCTTTCGGGACCGCCCTTCGCATTTGAATCATGGCTACCTTGCCGTCTGCTCGGCCGCCCGCTTACCTGCTATTTGAGAGGTAAAACCTACCAAAATAAACCTGTCCCTTTTGGCAGGTTTACAAGAAAGCGGGGATGAGATGGCGACGGTGTACGGTTATGCGCGGGTGAGTTCGCGCGATCAGAACCTTAATCGGCAGCTGGATGCGCTGGGCGCCTATGGCGTGGGCTCGGCGAATATTTATGCCGACCATGCGAGCGGCAAGGACTTCGATCGACCGCGTTATCGCGAGCTGCTGCACGTCCTGGGAGACGGGGACGTACTGGTGGTGCTTTCTATCGACCGACTTGGCCGTAATTACTCCGAGATTCTTGAGGAATGGCGACGCATTACCAAGGAGCTCGGGGTTGCCATTGTGGTGTTGGACATGCCATTGCTTGACACGCGCGTCAGGGCCAGCGGCGCGCCGGATGTGACCAACACCCTGATTGCCGATATTGTGCTGCAACTGCTGAGCTACGTGGCGCAGGTGGAGCGCGAGAATATCCATCGGCGCCAGGCGGAGGGGATTGCAGCGGCGCGAGCGCGAGGGGTCCGTTTCGGTCGACCTCGCAAGCCGTGCCCTCCTCAGTTTGAGCTGGTGCGCGATAGCTATGAGGCAGGCGATATTACCCGCAGCCAGGCAGCAAAATGCCTGGGCGTGTGCGTGGGGACGTTCGATCGCTGGATGCGCGAGGCGGGGTAGGGGTTTGCGTCGCTTTGTCGCTTCCTGTTGCGATTCAAATTTTGATACGGCGACGATGCCATTTTGGGCTACACTCGCTGATATTCAAAAAAGGAGGTTGGCCCTTGGCGCGCATAAAACAAATAATCGGATGGACCGCGATCGTTCTGTTCGCTGCAACGCTGGCGGGCATCTGGGTGCTGACGGAGCAAAATGCGGTGGAGACGTCGTTGCTGAGCGAGTCCACCGCGCGTGTGGTGGAGGGCCAGGCTACGGGCGTTCAGGCTGCTGATGCCACGGGTGAAGCCCAGACAGAGAACGGAATGACCGGGGGCACCGATTCGGCTGCCTCGAATGTACGGTCTGGCCGACTTGCTTCCATTCGCATGTGGGTGGGCACGAACGTCCGTCGCGTTGCCCATACCGTAGAGTTTTTCTTCGTCGGATTGTTCGCCTCGGTGGTCGTGGTTTGCTTTTCCAGGCGTCCGTGGAGCGTATGCTCCCGTTGCGTGCCCGTATTGCTCTTTTGCGCCGCCTGCTCCGTTGGCGATCAGGTGCATAAGATCTTTGTTCCTGGCAGGCATTTCGACGTTATCGATTTAGGATTCGATGCTGCGGGCTATGTCACCGCGATGCTGTTGGTATTGCTGGCAGCGGCGCTGGTGCGCCATGCGACTCGGCCGATCGGCGCCCATGCGAGGCGCTAGCCGGTAACAAACCCGTTTCTGACAATGCGACCTTGTTGAATTATTTTGTGTCGCGCCTATTTCCGAGCGGTCGGATTTGAGGGGCGAGCGGTAGAACGCTCGCCCGTGGTGCGCCACGATGCGGCACAATGTACCGTAAAAGCTGTTTGTATCCGGTACGAATCGTTCGTTGGTCTTTAATTCTTTTCAACGGAGGTGTTTGAGATGGCAAACGGATTGCTTTTGCGGCTTCGCGAGCGTGAGCTCAGCGCGAGCCCGGCGGAACGCAATGTCATCGCATATGTAAGCGCTCATCCGCACGAGGTGGTCGGGCTGTCCGTCCGCGGTCTTGCCGATGCCACGTTCTCCTCGCCCTCGAGCATTTTGCGCTTTTGCAAGCGCTTGGGTTTTGCGGGCTACAAGGAGTTCCAGCGCGAACTGATTGCCGAGCTGGCACTCTTGGGTGACAAGAAAGACGTTGCCCTCGAGGACATCTCCATGGATGACAGCGTTGAACGTATCGTGGGGAAGGTGATGAAAAGCAACGTGCGCACGATCGAAGCGACGGCGCGAACGCTCGATTACACCGTCTTGGAGCGATGCGCGGCCTATCTTAAGCGGGCACGTGCAGTCAATCTGTTCGGTATCGGTGCCTCTCGTTTGGTCGCGCACGATCTGGCGCAAAAGCTCATGCGTGTCGACAAAGAGTGCCATCTGTACGACGACTGGCATGATCAGCTCTTATGTGCCAAGAACATGCATGAGGGCGATATGGCAATCGCCTTTAGTTACTCGGGCTTGACGCAAGAGGTGCTGGACTGCACCGCCGAGGCTCAACGCCACAACTGTCCCGTTGTGGCCGTTACCAAAGTAGATGGATCATCCAAGCTTGCCACCATGGCCGATGCCGTGCTCGGCGTCGCTGCGAGTGAACCCTTGGTCCGCAGCGGTGCCATGGCTTCGCGTATGGCCCAGCTTATGGTTGTCGATGCCCTGTACGCTGCTTACGTTGCCAGCGACTACGAACGGGCGACGCATGTCATTAAGCAAAACTACATCGAGAAACAGGAAAGATGAGGTGAATGAAATGCTCGATTTAACAAAATTCACGACCGAACAGCGTAATCAAAGGTCAATGGACCTCGATACGATGACATCGCTGCAGATCGTCACGACGATGAACGATGAGGATCTTCGTGCCGTCCAGTCGGTCACGAAAGTGTTGCCCCAGGTTGCCACAGCAATCGACTGGGCTGCTGAGGCACTCGAGCGCGGCGGGCGCGTCTTTTACATGGGCGCAGGCACCAGCGGTCGTCTGGGCGTACTCGACGCTTCGGAGTGTCCGCCCACGTTTGGCGTGTCACCCGATCTGATTGTCGGGCTCATTGCCGGAGGCGAGACGGCGTTTATCAAGGCTGTCGAAGGTGCCGAAGACAGCGAGGAGCTTGGCGCGAGCGACCTGCGGGAGCGTGGACTCTCGGACAAGGATCTTGTCGTTGGCCTGGCGGCAAGCGGTCGTACTCCCTATGTGGTGGGCGGCCTTGCGTGCGCCAAGGCAACTGGGTGCAAGACCATTGCAATTGCCTGCAACCAAGGGTCGAAGATCGGGGAGAGCGCAGATCTTGCCATTGAGCCCGTGCCCGGTCCCGAGGTGCTGACCGGCTCAACGAGGCTCAAGGCGGGAACGGTTCAAAAGCTCATTCTCAACATGATTTCGACCGGTGCCATGGTCAAGATCGGCAAGGTATACCAAAATCTGATGGTCGATGTGCAGCAGACGAACGAGAAGTTGGTGGTGCGCGGCCAGAATATCGTGATGGAGGCGACCGGCTGCACGCGCGAGCGCGCTGTTCAGGCGCTTGCAGATGCCGGCGGCCACGTAAAAACCGCTATTGTCTCGGTACTGCTGGACTGCGATGCCGAGCAGGCTGCGGTGGCTCTTGAGCGGGCGCGAGGCCATGTCCGTGCTGCGGTGAGTGGCCATGAGAAGAGCAATGCCGACGCCCAATAGGTGCGCGGCGTGAGCTGATATGACATCCAGATGAGATACCCAATACAAGGAGGAGTTATGACGAACAAAGAGCTGGCCCAAAAGCTGTTGGACCTTTTGGGCGGTAAAGATAACGTGCTCGCAAACGCGGCGTGCATGACGCGCCTGCGCGTGACTGTCAAAGACACGGGCAACGTCGACACGGAGGGTATTAAGGCACTCGACGGCGTGATGGGCCTGGTCGAGGACGACACGATGCAGGTCGTGCTGGGTCCGGGCAAGGTGAATAAGGTGCTCGAGGAGTTCTCCAAGCTCACCGGCCTTGCGAAAGGCGTTGCTGACGAGAGCGTGGTTGACGCTGCGGCCACAAACAAGGCCGCGCAGAAGGCCAAGTACGAGTCCAAGCCGGTTCAGGCCTTCCTCAAGAAGATTTCCAATGTCTTCGTCGCCCTGCTTCCCGGCATCATTGCGGCTGGCCTCATCAACGGTATCTGCAACGTCATTAACGTCTCGACGGCAGGCGCGCTTGCAGGCGAGTGGTGGTACCAGGGTATTCGTTCCATGGGCTGGGCCCTGTTTGCCTATCTGCCCATCTTGGTGGGCTATAACGCGGCACGTGAGTTTGGTGGCTCCGCTGCGCTGGGCGGCATCGCCGGCATGATGTGTATCGCCAACAGTGCCATGCCCCTGCTTGCGCCTGGCGCGGCTGATCCTGCCACTGCCATTCTGCTGCCGCTCACCAATGCGCAGTACAACCCCGCAGCGGGCGGCATGATCGCGGCTCTCATCGCTGGCGCATTTTTTGCCTGGATGGAGCGTCAGATTCGCAAGGTTATGCCCAACGCACTCGACACGTTCTTGTCCCCGCTGCTGGTGCTCATCATCGGCGCCTTTGCTCTGATGCTCGTCATCCAGCCGGTAGGCGCATGGCTGACGACTGCCATCTTTAGCGTTTTGACCTTTATCTTCGAGAAGCTGGGCGTCCTGGGTGGCTATATCCTGTCGGCAGGCTTCTTGCCGCTGGTGTCCGTCGGCCTGCATCAGGCGCTCACGCCGATCCACGCTATGCTCAACGATCCCGACGGTGCTACCAAGGGTATCAATTGCCTGCTTCCCATCCTTATGATGGCTGGTGGCGGCCAGGTCGGTGCCGGTTTGGCACTGTACTTTAAGACCAAGAACGCCAAGCTCAAGAAGTACGTCGCAGAGTCCATTCCCGTTGGAATCCTGGGTGTGGGCGAGCCTCTGATGTATGCTGTTACGCTGCCGCTCGTTCGTCCGTTTGTGACGGCTTGCCTGGGTGCCGGATTTGGCGGCGCGCTCGCGGCGCTGCTTCACATCGGCACGGTTTCTCAGGGCGTTTCCGGTCTGTTTGGCCTGCTGATCGTCGTTCCTGGCCAGCAGCTCGGCTACGTTGCCGCTATGCTGCTTGCCTATGCCGCCGGCTTTGTCCTGACGTGGTTCTTTGGCGTCGACGAGCAGAAGATCAATGAGTTCTTTGGCGAGTAGTTTGATATCGCGAGCCGTGTTGCTCGGGGTTCGCGGCGCGCGGCAGATTTCTTGATGCTATGGTTGTGCCGGCGGGGCTAACTGCTCCGCCGGCCTTTTTTAAAGGAGCGTTGAAGCGTGAAAACGGGTATTTCGATTTATCTTTCCAGCCCTTTGCAGGATATTGAGCGGACGATTGAGCGTGGTGCCGCGGCGGGTGCGCGCTACGCGTTCACCTCGCTGCATATTCCCGAGGATGGGGGAGCGGCGTATGCCGATAAGGTCCGTCATGTGCTGTCGCTGCTTTCCGCCCGTGGCATTGCGCTCATTGCCGATGTGGGGCCTCGCACGTGCGATTTGCTTGGGCTTGAGCGCATCGAGGACCTGCGCGATCTGGGGTTGGAATACCTTCGTTTGGACTATGGCTTTAGCGCCCAACGGGTCGCGGAGCTGTCCGGTGTATTTCGCATTGTGGTCAATGCATCGACGGTGAGTTCTGATGAAATCGCATCGTGGCGTGAGGCCGGTGCCGATGTGACTCGTTTTGCCGCCTGCCACAATTTTTACCCCAAGCCTTATACCGGTTTAGCTCTTGAAGATGTTGCTCGGACGAATCTTCGTCTTGCGGCGCTTGGATTCGAAATCATGGCTTTTGTGCCGGGTGATGCTAACGTTCGCGGGCCGGTATTCGAGGGACTGCCGACGGTCGAGGCGCAGCGCGGTCGCGCGTCAAAGGTTGCCCTCAATATGCTTGAGCTTGCACATGGCGCCGATTGCGACATTGTGTTGGTCGGCGACCCCGATCTTTCCGATGCGGGCTGGGCGCAGTTTACTCAAGTTTCCGCCGGATACGTGGACCTGCAATGCGAGCTTGAGCCCGGTTATGCCTATGTGCGCGGGCAGATTCATCACGACCGGCCCGACTCGAGTGTCCTCATCTTTAGGTCTCAGGAGTCACGTACGAAGCTTAAGCCGGATTCCGTGCCGACGGATGCCGGAGCCGGCCTGCCGCGAAAGGCGGGGTCGATCGCTGTGAGCAATAGCGGATATGGGCGCTACGAAGGCGAGCTTGAGATTGCGCGGGTCGATCTTCCCGGTGACGAGCGCATGAACGTTGCGGGCCATATCACGCCCGAGGCAATGGAACTGCTGCCGTTTATCAAGCGCGGATTCGGGGTACGGTTCGTTTAACGTGTGACCCGCGGGCTACAATTGGCCCATCATACGAAGGCGCCTCGTGTGGCGTGTGCCTGCGTTGGCCGATCTATATTCGGAGGATTCCCATGACTGTACTGTTTGTTGAATATCCCAAGTGCTCGACCTGTAAGAAGGCCAAGGCATGGCTGGACGAACATGGGGTAGAGTATATCGATCGCGATATCGTTTTGGACAATCCCACGGCTGATGAGCTTGCGACCTGGATTGCTCGTTCGGGGCTGCCGGTGCGGCGCTTCTTTAATTCGTCGGGCATGAAATATCGAGAGCTGGGCCTGAAGGCGCGTCTGGATGCGGGCATGACGGATCAGGAGTGCTGCGAGCTGCTGGCGACCGACGGCATGCTGGTCAAGCGTCCGCTGCTGGTGGGCGACGACTTTGCGATTCCTGGGTTTAAGGAAGCGACCTGGACCGAGGTGCTGCTGTAGTGGTTGCGGAAAGTGCGTCCCGTTTTGAGCTCGGATTCCGGGACGCAGTTTCCGGTTGAAGGGGCTAGCGGAAATCGTATCCCAGTTTGAGCGCGAAATCTGGGATACGGTTTCCGTTTGGGGCCTCTAGGGGAAAGCGCGTCCCGTTCTGGACGTAAATTCCGGGATGAGCTTTCCGGTTGGCGGGCATGCGCACTATCCCGGCTGGCGGGCATATGCGCTAATCCTCAAGCTGCGCCCATTCGTGCGGATCGTAGACCTTTACGTGCTTGTTGGGCTTGCCGCTCCAGTACTCCTCGTCCATAAAGGGCAGATATGCCTGAACGCCGGGGCAGATAAAGGGAATCCGCTGCTGTTGCAGTCGCTCGCGCTGGCGCTGCTCCAGATGCGCCTCGGATATGACGGTCGGCATGCCGGACAGCTCGACGAGGCTTGCCTGGATTCGCTTAAGGTCGGGGAGTCCCGCGTGCCATGACATCCGCATGATCAAAAAGGATGCACGGCGGTATTTTGCCTGCACCACAGTAATGGCGGGGCGCAGTGTGGGATGGATTTTGTCCCGTTCGGGCCAAAGGTCGGCAGTGATCTCGAGGCCCAGGGTCTCCCATAGGTAATCAAGCTCTTCGTCCATGGCGCCTCATATCTACGCGATCATTG
Source organism: uncultured Collinsella sp. (assembly GCA_902494565.1). Lineage (GTDB taxonomy): Bacteria > Actinomycetota > Coriobacteriia > Coriobacteriales > Coriobacteriaceae > Collinsella. The sequence continues at coordinate 65,397 of CABUTN010000004.1, forward strand.
ATACTTCGATTGTGTTGCCTGGCGCTATCGTTTTCACGGTAGAATCTGCCAACGGTTGACGGCTACCGCTCGCGGCGTTTTGCCCTTCGCGTACAGCGGTTGGCTTCACAGGTCCTTCACGGGTTGGACTAAATTAGGCCAATTTGACTGAATTTCAAAAAAGTCAAAATTGGGGCTTGCGTCACGGCGAGACTTCCCGTATATTTCTTTCTTGCGCAAAGGCACAGCCGAGCGCAGCGATGTAGTCATTGGGATGTCGTCTAATGGCAGGACAGCGGATTCTGGTTCCGTCAATGGGGGTTCGACTCCCTCCATCCCAGCCATTGCATTTGCTACATATGGCCCGTTCGTCTAGCGGTTTAGGACGCCGCCCTCTCAAGGCGGAGATCACCAGTTCGAATCTGGTACGGGCTACCAAAATTGAACGCCCGGGCCTCGTAAGAGACCCGGGTTTTGTGTATTGACCGTATATACGGCGCCTGCCGTGTTTCGCTCAGATCGAGGAGTAGCCATGGATCTGCCCATCAGCTTGCAAGACATCACGTATGCCGAGAACTATCTGGCGCAGGGCGACTTGGCTACGGCGACGCCGCTGCTGGAGCGTCTGGTGGAGCTCGCCGAGGAGTATATTGATGCTGAGTGCAAGACGGAGGAGAAGCGTCAATACTTTAGCTTCGATAGCAAGTTTGAGCGCTTGGCCTATCGCCGCGTGGAGAAGGATCCGCGCGAGCTCGTGCAGGTCGAGGTGCCGTTTGACTGCCTGTACTCTGACATGGCGTTTGCCTACATTCGCCAGCAGGATTATGTGAGCGCTCGTAATGCCCTGATGCAGGCTGTGCGTTGGGACCCCATGAACTGCAACTATCGCTTGGATTTGGCCGAGCTGTTCCGCGCACTCGAGGACAAGCAGGAATGGGCATCGCTCTCGTTCTCGGTGCTGGAGCGTGCAAGCGATGGCAAGTGCGCCGCCCGCGCTTACGCCAATCTAGGTCAGTACTTCTTGGAGCCCGAGACCGAGAACGTTTCGGCTGCCGTGGGCTGCGCGCGTCTGGCGCTGCGCCTGGCGCCCAACGATGCGCATACGACGCGCCTGCTCAACAAGATCCATACCACCTATCCGGATGCCGCTGATGAGAGCGACGACCACGTGATGGGTGAACTGGCCCTGCAAGGCGTGCCGACCTCACCTTCGGCCGAGATTGCCATCTGCCTGATTATGTGCGCGACCGATGCTGCAAGCGACGGCGACAAGCAGGAGGCGACGCGCCTGACGGTGCGTGCTCGCGACTTGGTGGGCGAGGAAGCCTGCGCGGCGATTATCAAACTGGTGCGTGAGAGCGATGCTGAGCTCAATGCCGAGCGCAAGGCTAAGCGCGAAGCTACGGGCAAGGGTTCCGATGGCGCCAAGGAGGCCGGCGATGCCCAGTAAGCGTGAACGCAAGCTCATTTCTAAGAATCGCTCGGCGCATCACGAGTACTTTATCGATGAGACGTTCGAATGCGGTATTGAACTGAGTGGCACCGAGGTCAAGTCGATTCGCGAGCGCGCCTGCCAGATCACCGATACCTTCGCGCTGATTCGCGGTGGGGAGTGCTGGCTCGTCGGCCTGCATATCCACCCTTATAGCCATGGTGGCGTGTGGAATCGCGATCCCGACCGTCGGCGTCGTCTGCTGCTGCACCGCAAGGAGATCGACTTTCTTGACGGCAAACTTCGCAACCGTGGTTATGCGCTGGTTCCGTTGGAGCTCTACTTTAATACCGACGGCCGCGTAAAGCTGCTGCTGGGTCTGGGTCGCGGCAAGAAGCTCTATGACAAGCGCGAGGACATGGCTAAGCGTGATGTCCAACGCGAGATCGACCGCGCCCTTAAGGAGCGCAACCGCTAGGCACTCTGTATAAGTTGCGGTGGAATACGGACTGTTTTGCCTGTTTGAGGGACTATTCAGTCCCTATTTCACCGCAACTGCGGGTGTCTCATCTTTCTTACTGTTCTGACACATATGTCTCAAAGGCGGCGTCCGTTATGGGTGCCGCCTTTTTTGTGGGTACATACATCCATGAGGTTCAATCCTGGGTTAGGGGAGTGATCGTTATGGACAAAACTGCGTTCTTTACCATGCCGAGTGGCCTGTACGTGGTGAGCGCTGCGGCGGACGGGCTGCGTGCCGGCTGCGTTATCAACACAGCGGTGCAGGTGACATCCGCCCCGCCGCGCATCTCAATTGCCGTGAACAAGGAAAATGTCACGTCCGGCGTAATCGCATCGGCTAAGGCCTTTGCGCTGACCGTGATCGATCAGACGGCCGACATGCTCTATATCGGTAACTTTGGCTTCCGCACCAGCAGTGGCTACGACAAGTTTGCCAAGTACGAGACCCACGAGACCGCGCTGGGCATGCCCTATGTGCCCGAGCACGCGGCGGCGCTGTTTAGCTGCCGTCTAATTGATACCGTGGATGTGGGCACGCACCTGCTCTTTATCGGCGAGGTGGAGGACGCCGAGCGCTTGAGCGGCGAGGCCCCGCTGACCTATGACTACTATCACAAGGTCTTGAAGGGCAAGACGCCGCCCAAGGCTTCGTCGTATCAAGGCTAGAAATGTTCTAAAAATACTTGCATTATATTATTGAGAATCTATACTAATAAACGAAGTACATCACCAGTCGCGTTCGAGAGGAGAACATCATGGCTGAGGAGAAGAAGACGTATAAGTTCGTGTGCACCGTTTGCGGTTACGAGGTTGAGGTCGACACGCCCGAGCTGCCCGAGGATTACGTATGCCCGGTCTGCGGCGTCGGCCCCGATGAGTTTGAGCTCGTCGAGGAGTAACTCGTAGACACACGGCGATTAGCCATACAGAGTTCTGTCCAAGGGCCCCGGTCGAATTCTCGGCCGGGGCCCTTTTGATTTATCTGACGGTTTAAAACGGCCTTACGTGTTACAGATTGAGACGTTATATCTGGACAGTCACGCCATCCCAATTACATCCCCGTTAGCAGCACGATGTCGAGAACCGTTACGATGACGCCGATTCCTACGAGCAACGCGTTGAGCGGGCGCGAGTTGGCGTATTTGCCCATGACGCGGCGTGAGCTGGTGAGCCGTATAAGCACGAATACCGTGATCGGCAGCTGAAGCGACAGCAGCGCCTGGCTCCAGATGAGACCTTCAAAAGGATTTGGGACGACCAGGCACGCCGCCACTGCGCCGGCGAAACAGGCCACCACCCCGATCGAGGAATGTCGGTCGTGGATGTCGTATTCCTCGTCGAACATGCCTGCGGTGATGGTGCCTGCCGCCATGCCTGCCGTCACACTACTCGAGAGGCCCGCAAACAGCAGCGCCACCGCAAAGATTGTCGAGCTTGCTGGGCCCAGAATGGGGGAGAGCGTGTCCGCTGCGACGGCGAGGTCGTCTACGACAATGCCGTGCGCAAAGAAGGTCGTTGCGGCCAGGATGACCATGGCCGAGTTGATTGCCCAGCCCACGCCCATCGAAAAGAGCGTGTCGAAGAGCTCATAGCGCAGACGCTCTTCGATAACCTGCTCGCCTTGGCCTTCGAAGTGCATGGATTGGATGACCTCGGAGTGCAGAAAGAGGTTGTGGGGCATAACGACCGCACCCAGGACACTCACGATAATCGCGGCAGAGCCAGTGGGCATACTGGGCGTGATCCAGCTTGCGGCGGCTTGCGGCCAGTCGACCTTGACTAGTGCAAGCTCGGCCAAAAACGAGAGTCCTACCACGCCTACGAAGGCGATGATCCAGCGTTCGGCACGCTTGTAGGAGTTCGTCATGAGCATCGCCATCGATACTGCCGCCACGATGACACAGCCCGCACGCACGGGTAGCCCAAAGAGCATTTGAAGGGCAATCGCGCCGCCCAGGACTTCGGCCATGGCGGTGGCGATGGTCGCGAGATAGGCACTGGCGAGCACCGTGCGCCCAACGAAGCGGGGGAGGTAACGTGTCGTGGCCTCGGCAAGACAGGCGCCCGTGGCGATACCCAGGTGTGCCGCGTTGTGCTGTAGCACAATGAGCATAATCGTGGACAGCGTGACGATCCACAACAGCGCGTAGCCAAACTGCGAGCCCGCGGCCATATTGGAGGCCCAGTTGCCCGGGTCGATAAAGCCGACGGTCACGAGCAGCCCGGGGCCGATGTGCCGCGCAATGTCTAGGCCTCCGTGACCACCGGTGCGTCGGGAGCCAAAGTGTTGTTTGAGATGGTTGAGCATGGTGCGCTCCTGTGTATGGACGGCGTGGCGTCGCATCTGGGTCGTGCGGCGCCACGCGTCGGGTTTGGGTTGAGGTTACCTGCGCGCCTTGCCTTGGTTGGCCACGGCGTCGATCTTGGCGGCGATGGTCGCCGGGTCGCCGATGTAGCGCTTGTCGAGGACGTTGAAATCGGCATCGAAGGTGTAGACGAGTGGCACGCCGGTGGGGATGTTGACCTTGAGGATCTCCTCGGGCGTGAGGTGCTCGAACTTCATGACGAGAGAGCGCAGGGAGTTGCCGTGTGCGGCGATGAGTACGCGCTTGCCGGCGAGCATCTGGGGGCGAATCTCGTCTTCGAAATAAGGCCAGGCACGGGCTATCGTGTCCTTGAGGCACTCGGTGTAGGGCAGCTGGTCGGGTGCGACATCACGGTATTGCTCCTGGGTGTGGGGATCGCGCGCGTCGTTCGGCTCGAGTGCCGGCGGGCAGATATCGAAGGAGCGGCGCCAGATGAGCACCTGTTCGTCGCCGTGCTCCGCCGCGGCATCGGCCTTGTTGAGACCCTGCAACGCGCCGTAGTGGCGCTCGTTGAGCTTCCAGGATTTGATGACGGGCAGCCACTCGCGATCCATTTGGCCGAGCACGATGTTGAGGGTGTGGATCGCGCGCTTGAGGCGCGAAGTGTAGCAGACGTCAAAGTCGAAACCGGCTTCTTTGAGGGCTCGACCGCCTGCGGCGGCTTCTTCGCGGCCCGTGTCGGTGAGCTCTACGTCGGTCCAGCCGGTGAACAGGTTGAGTTTGTTCCACTCCGACTCTCCGTGGCGGATAAGGACGAGTTGGATCGTCTGCCGGTCTGTCTGGTTTGCCATAGGGGCCTCCTTAATGTGGCACGGCATGCGTGTCGTTTGTTTGACGCCGCAAAGGATACCCGTTTTAGGCTAAAAAGTTAACCAAGACTAACAAAATTGTTGTATTTGAATAGGATGGTGAAAGGGGATTGCTGAAATGTCTTGATCTGTAACAACTAGGGATGGAAATTGGGTCTTACTGTTACAGATTGAGATGTTTGAAGAGGTGAGTTTGCAGGCCGAACTTGGGGCCTATGTTGTCGCCCTTGAGGTCGGCGGTGTCCACTCGTAGGGCGTGCGTTACGCGATTGTTTCGAAACGGGTGAGAAACACAACGGGCCGGCGATGCTCCTAGTATGCCTATTCAACTGACTGTCTAAATATCTAGGGGAGGATCGCGATGCAGGCAGATTCCGCTCAGCAGCAGGGCCTTTATCGCCCCGAATTCGACCACGATGCGTGTGGCATCGGCGCGCTTGCCGATATCAACGGCGAGCGCCATCACCAGATCCTGGACGACGCACTGTCCATTCTGGTTAACTTGGAGCACCGCGGTGGTACGGGACTCGAGAAGAACACCGGCGACGGCGCTGGCATCCTGTTCCAGGTTCCGCATCACTTTTTCCGTAAAGAGGCTCAAAAGTGCGGCCAGATTCTGCCGGCAGAGGGCGACTATGGCGTAGCCATGCTGTTCTTCCCGCAGGACGACAAGGGCGTAGAGGATGCCCGCCGCGTGTTTGAGGAGGGCTGCGCCGAGGCTGGCGTGCCGCTGCTCTTTTGGCGCGAGGTGCCGGTCGACCCGCACGACCTGGGCGAGACGGCCCGCGCCTGCATGCCTACCATCCTGCAGGCCTTCCTGGGCCGTCCGGACGACACGCCGGCAGGTGACGCCTTCGAGCGCCGCCTGTACGTGTGCCGCCGCACCATCGAGAAGAAGGCTGACGCCGAGTTTGCCCTGCGCGACAAGATCTTCTACGTGTGTTCCATGAGCTCGCGCACCATCGTGTACAAGGGCATGCTTGTGGCCACGCAGATGCGTCGCTTCTTCATCGACCTCAACGACGCCGCCGTCAAGACGGCCGTAGCGCTCGTCCACTCGCGCTACTCCACCAACACCACGCCCAGCTGGGAACGCGCGCACCCCAACCGCTTTATCATCCACAACGGCGAGATCAACACCCTCAAGGGCAACGTCAACTGGATCCGCGCCCGCGAGCCCAACCTGTACAGCCCCGTGCTGCAGCACGATCTTGAGCGCGTGATGCCCATCATCAACCGCGAGGGTTCCGACTCCGCGATTCTGGACAATGTGCTTGAGTTTTTGGTCATGAACGGTCGCCCGCTTACGCGTGCCGCATCCATGCTGCTGCCCGAGCCGTGGGACCACAACGACAGCCTGAGTGAGGAGCGCCGCGCCTACGACGCTTACCAGTCCATGCTCATGGAGCCGTGGGATGGCCCGGCGGCCATCGCCTTTACCGACGGTCGCACGCTGGGTGCCGCCCTCGACCGTAACGGCCTGCGTCCCGCCCGCTACTATGTGACGCGCGACGGTCGCTTTATGCTGGCGAGCGAGGTGGGCACCATCGAGGTGAGCCCCGAGAACATCCTGACGAGCGGCTGCCTGGGACCGGGCCAGATGCTCGAGGTCGACTTTGCCCGCGGGCGCGTCATCTACAACGATGAGCTGCGTGCCCGTTACGCCAAGGAAAAGCCCTACCGTGATTGGATTGCCGAGGAGACGCTAACCGTTGACGCGCTCGATGAGCCCGTTGCGGCAACGCCCGCCGAGGACGCCGAGGTGCCCGCCGCCGTGCGTATGGCCAAGCTCGGCTACCACTGGGATGACGTCGACGAGGTCGTGCGTCCCATGGCCCAGCAGGGCAAGGCTCCGCTCGCCTCGATGGGCATCGATGCGCCGCTGGCCTGCCTGTCCAAGAAGACGCGCTCGTTCTTTGACTACTTCTATCAGTTGTTCGCCCAGGTCACGAATCCGCCGATCGATGCCCTGCGCGAGCACATGGTCACCTCGACCACGCTCTACCTGGGCAACCACGGCAACCTGCTCGAGGACTCCCGTACGGCCTGCCAGCTGGTGCGCCTGGAGCGCCCGCTGCTGAGCGAGGAGGAGTTCGACCGCATTTGCGCGATTGACCGTGTTGGCTTTAAGACCCGCCGTTTCCGTGCCGTCTACCGCCGCGATGCCGGCGAGGGCGCGCTGCAGGCTGCGCTCAAGCAGCTTGCCGAAGACGTCGAGGCTGCGGTTCGCGATGGCGTGAACATCGTGGTGCTGAGCGACCGTGCCGCTGCGGGCGAGGTGCCCGTGCCGTCGCTGCTCGCCGTGGGCTGCGTGCACAACCACCTGATCCGTGCCGGCGTGCGCACCTTTGCCGATATCGTGGTGGAGTGCGGCGATGCCGTGTCTCCGCACGACTTTGCGGCGCTGGTGGGCTACTCCGCAAGCGGCATCTACCCGTACAACGCGCATGCGTGCATCCGCAATCTGGCGGCACGCGGCGACCTGGACGTGACGGCCGAGCAGGGCATCGCCAATTACAACAAGGCCGCGACGGCGGGCATCGTCTCCATCATGTCCAAGATGGGCATCTCCACGGTGCAGAGCTACCACTCTGCGCAGATCTTCGAGGCCGTGGGCTTTACGCCGGAGTTCGTCAACGCGTACTTCGCCGGCACGGTGAGCCGTGTGGGCGGTATGGGCGTCGAGGACGTCGAGCGCGAGCAGAATGAGCGCTATGACGCCGCGCTTGCCATCCTTAAGAGCCCGGCTCCCGATCAGCTGCCCACGTTGGGCCTGACCAAGTGGCGCCCGCTCGGTGGCGAGGATCACCTCATCGATCCGCAGACCGTCTACCTGCTGCAGACCGCCTGCCGCGAGGACAGCTACGACACCTTTAAGGAGTACAGCGCCCGCCTGCACCGCACCGGCCGTGCCGTGCGCCTGCGCGACCTGCTCGACTTTGATGCCGGCGGCCGCACCCCGGTGGCACTCGACGAGGTCGAGCCCGCGCTCAACATCGTCCGCCGCTTTAACACCGGCGCCATGTCGTACGGCTCCATCAGCAAGGAAGCCCACGAGTGCATGGCCATCGCCATGAACCGCCTGCACGGCCGTTCCAACTCCGGCGAGGGCGGTGAGGATCCGCGTCGCGAGACCCCGCTGGCCAACGGCGACTCCAAGAACTCCGCGATCAAGCAGGTGGCAAGCGCGCGCTTTGGCGTGACGAGCCGCTACCTGTGCAGCGCCTTCGAGATTCAGATCAAGATGGCCCAGGGCGCCAAGCCCGGCGAGGGCGGTCACCTGCCCGGCAAGAAGGTCTACCCCTGGATCGCCGAGGTCCGTCAGTCCACGCCCGGCATCGGCCTGATCTCGCCTCCGCCGCACCACGACATCTACTCCATCGAGGACCTGGCCGAGCTGATCTTTGACCTTAAGAACGCCAACCCCGGCGCGCGCGTGTCGGTCAAGCTGGTCAGCGAGGCCGGCGTCGGTACCATCGCCACCGGCGTTGCCAAGGGCGCTGCCGACAAGATTTTGATCAGCGGCCACAACGGCGGCTCGGGTGCCGCTGCTCGCGATTCCATTTGGCACGCCGGTCTGCCGCTGGAGCTCGGTCTTGCCGAGGCCCAGCAGACGCTGCTGCAAAACGGCCTGCGCTCGCGCGTGGTGCTCGAGGCCGACGGCAAGCTCATGGACGGCACCGATGTTGCCGTCGCCTGCCTGCTGGGTGCCGAGGAGTTTGGCTTTGCGACCATGCCGCTCATCTCGATGGGCTGCCTCATGCAGCGCGACTGCCAGCAGGATACCTGCCCCGCCGGCATCGCTACGCAAAACTGCCGCCTGCGTCGCGGCTTCCGCGGCAAGCCCGAGCACGTTGAGCACTTTATGCTCTTTGTTGCCGAGCAACTGCGCGAGGTCATGGCGAGCCTGGGCTTCCGCACCGTCGACGAGATGGTCGGCCATCCCGAGTGCTTGCGCCAGATTGAGGTCCCGGGCAACCGCAAGGCTAACCTGCTCGATCTGTCGCCCGTGCTGGCGAGCGCGACCTGTGAGTTTGGTGCCCACATCCCGGGTGCCGACGGCCGTCACTTCCTGCCCCAGATGGCTGCGGACAGCGAGCTCGACAAGACGCTCGACTCCACGTTGTTTGTGCCCTATACGGCCGATGCCCGTGCGCACCTGCGTCCGATTCGCTTCCGCGCCGATATCGCCAACGTCAACCGCTGCGTGGGCACCATCTTGGGCAACGCGGTGACCAAGGCGCATCCCGAGGGCCTGCCCGCCGGCTCCATCACCATCGATTGCGATGGTTCGGCCGGTCAGAGCTTTGGCGCTTTCCTGCCGCGCGGCATTACGCTCAACGTGTGCGGCGACGCCAACGACTACTTTGGCAAGGGCCTTTCGGGCGGCGAGGTGTCGGTGCGCCCCAACCCGCATGCGACCTACAAGTTCGACGAGAACATCATTGTGGGCAACGTTGCGTTCTTTGGCGCTACGAGCGGCCGCGGCTTCATTAACGGCCTGGCAGGCCAGCGCTTTGGCGTACGCAACTCCGGTGCCACGGTGGTGGTCGAGGGCTGCGGCAACCATGGCTGCGAGTACATGACGGGTGGTCTGGCGCTCATCCTGGGCGAGGTTGGGCAGAACTTCGCCGCCGGCATGACGGGTGGCGTGGCCTATGTCTTTGACCAGTACGGCACGCTCGATGCCCGTGTTAACCACGAGAGCGTTGAGCTTAAAGCCCCGACGGCCGGCGAGCTGGCGCAGATTCGCGAGCTCATTCAGGAGCACGTGGACGCGACGCAGAGCCCGCGCGGCATTAAGCTGCTCTACAGCTTCGACTCGATGAACAAGCACTTTGTGAAGGTCATTCCGACCGAGTACGAGCGCGTGCTGGCGATTGTCGCCGCCGCCGAAGCCGTCGGCAAGACGCATGCGCAGGCCGAGGAGCTGGCGTTTGACATTGTGACCGGTCGCGCGAGTGACGCGGATGTTGCTCGCTTCGATGTTGCGGGCGGTGCTGCGGGTGCTGCGTCCGTGGCTGCCAGCTCTGTTGCTTCGACCAAGAAGGAGGCGTAAGTGCCATGGGTAAGCCCGGTGCTTTTCTTGATATCGATCGCGTGACCCATGAGCTGCGCCCCGTGGAGGAGCGCAGCCGCGATTTCGATCCGCTGTACGTGGAGCTCGACGACGACGCGCGCCGTGCCCAGGCGAGTCGCTGCATGATGTGCGGTGTGGCGTTTTGTCAGATGCGCGCGAGCTTTGGCAAGGCACGTCCGAGCGGCTGTCCGCTGCACAACCTGATTCCCGAGTGGAACGAGCTGGTGTACCGCGGCCGTTGGGACGAGGCTGCCGAGCGCCTGTCACTCACCTCGCCCATGCCCGAGTTCACGAGTCGCGTGTGCCCGGCGCTGTGCGAGGCCGCATGCAACCTGGGCTCGGTCGATGGCCAACCCACGACGATCCATGACAACGAGCGCGCGATCAGCGACCATGAGTGGGCCAACGGCGGTCCGCGCCGCTTTGAGCCGGCGGGGGAGGGCGCACCCACGGTTGCCGTGGTGGGCTCCGGTCCCGCTGGCCTGGTGGCAGCATGGGAGCTTGCGCGTCGTGGCGCCCGCGTGACGGTGTTTGAGCGCGACGACCGCCCGGGCGGTCTGCTCATGTACGGCATTCCCAACATGAAGCTCGAGAAGTCCGTGGTCGAGCGTCGCGTGGCGCTCATGCGCGAGCTGGGCATTGTGTTCGAGCTGGGTGCTGACGTTACGAACCCTGCGGTGGCGGCCAAGCTCAATGGCTTTGACGCCGTCGTGGTGGCTGCCGGCGCCCGTGCTCCGCGTGGGCTTTCGGCTGCGAACGTGGATGCTCCGGGCGTGGTGTACGCGGTGGACTACCTGACGGCTTCGACCGTCTCGGTGCTCGATGGCGGCGAGCCCGCGGTGAACGCGCGCGGCCTGGACGTTGTGGTCATTGGCGGCGGCGATACCGGTAACGATTGCGTGGGCACCGCGGTGCGTCAGGGTGCGCGCAGCGTGCGCCAGTTTGAGTTCTTGCCGGCGGCGCCTGATGCGCGCGCGGCGAGCAACCCCTGGCCGCAGTGGCCTAACGTGAAGAAGACCGATTACGGCCAGCAGGAGGCCATCGCTACCATGGGCGGCGAGATGCGCGCTTGGGGTGTGGATACGATCGAGGTACTGTTGGACAAGAAGGGCGCGGCCGCGGGCCTGCGCGTGGTCGATCTGGATTGGTCGGCTGGCAAGCCCGAGCGCATCGCGGGCTCCGAGCACGAGGTGCCGGCGCAGCTGGTGCTCATCGCCTGCGGTTTTACGGGCCCGGAGCACGGTGTGTTCGATGCAGTGAGCGTGCCTGTTGCCACCGCTGGTCGTCCGCTGCCGGTGATGGCTGCCGAGGGCTCGCACCTCGCGGCTCGCACGGAGGGTGTCGTCGCGGATGCCGCGCCGGTGTATGTCGCCGGTGACGCTCGCAACGGCAGCTCGCTCGTGGTGAACGCTATGGCCGACGCCCTGGCCTGCGCTGCCGAAGTCGCCGACGCGCTGGAGCTGTAAAGTAGTCATTTAAGAACGTCCCCAATGACTGGTCATTTTTGTCTAGTCGTTGGGGACACTCTTTGCGAGCGATTTGCTCGTTTGTCGACGTACGGGTGTTCATTTGTCGACTTCTTGGGCTGTGGTCACCTGTTGTTTCTGTGGTGGCTGTGGGTATCTGGCTCAAAAGGGCGGGTTGGCCGTCTATGTTTACCTGCGGTTTTGTTGCGGTGCGCTCATTCGGTCAAGTGCCCCGTCAAGTGTTTGGTCAGCATCTGGTTTGCAGCCGGAGGCCTATTTTGCCCGCGCTGGTCGTGGCCGACCACCCTCCTCGTAAGCTCAAATTGAGGTCTATCAGTTTGAGGAGGATGCCATGACTGACCACGCTTTAGACCGAGCGCAGCTAGCCGAAGCCGTCGGCAACGATATTGCCGACATGGCCCATTTTTGGATGCTGCGGAAGTTCCAGTTTTTGGAGCCGGCGCGCGAACAGTTCGAGATCATTGTCGACCCGTGGCTCAGCTATTGCACCGAGCCTTCGCAAAACGAAATCATGGCCTACAACATGGCATTTACCGATTGGCTGCTCTTCGAGCGCCCCTATCGCCACGGCAAGACGCTGCTCGAGCTGTATGTTGAAGAGCCGCCGACATCGCTTTCGCCTGCCTCGCTCAAGCGGCTCGAGCAGGTACGCGACACGCAGTATTTCTCGCGCTTTGGCATTTTGGACAAGGATCCTGCGACTGGTATAGTTGCGCTGAAGGATACGCGCACCGACCACCGCTTTGATGTCTACGACCCGCATATCGTGCAAAAGGAACATTGGAGCGACGGAGCGATTGCGGTGCGCCTCGCCTGCGTCGACGATGTCTGGCTGACGGCGGGACAGCTCTATCTGTATGACATCGCGCGCCTGAGTGACACGGCGGTCGATGGGCCGGGTGCGGTGCATCCGGAGGATCTGCAGGACGGCTTTGACACCTCGTGCATCAGCTTCTTTTTGCGCCTGGTCCGCGACATCATGGGTGCTCAGGGGCGGTACGTGAAGTCGCTTAACATCTACGAGTAGGAGTGGGAGTAGGGGATGTGGCTGGTGTCGCCCTGCTGCCCTGACTTTGTCTCAATCTGTAACGTTTAGGGACAAAAACCGGTCTACCTGTTACAGATCGAGACGAACGCTTGGGCGCCGCTGGTTTGTCTAAATCTGTAACGTTTGGGGGCCTGGAGAACGTCTAACTGTTACAGATCGAGACGTTTGGCACCTGGCTGGGGGAATGTCTCAATCTGTAACATCTACAGGCCAAAACTCGACCTACCTGTTACAAATTGGGACAAAGGTTGGACGCGGTGTCGAAAGATCTCGATCTGTAACATCTAGCGGCCAAAAATCGGTCTTCCTGTTACAGATCAAGACATTTGTCGGCGGCGGCAACAGCGACGATGGCCCATTTCTCCGATGTGGTGGTGATAGAAGTGTCTAATACCGTTCTTAAACACAAGCATGCAACACGTAACACCTTGGCGCGGAATAGGATGCTTGCCAGGCTCACGAAGGCGGCTGAACAAGGCGTGCTGTTTGTGACACACGACAATGCCGAGCTCATGTGGCTGCGACGCCATGTTGGAACCGACGATATCGCGGAGCCCGAGCCGTACCTGTTCTGTTTTCAGCATGATTGGGATGCATTGACGCCGGCGGAGCGAGCGCTGAGGACTATCAGGGGGCTTGCGGAATTTCATCCCGATTGGGCGTTTTGGGGCTATGACGCGGCACTTTTGTGGGGTTTGGAGGTGCCGAATGATCTGCTCGGGCCGCGCTTTCTTGTTAAGACGGGTTGTTCGGTGACGTTGAGCAGCGGGTGCAGGTTGTTGCGTCCGCAGATGGCGGGCGCGCTCGAGCGTGTTGATGGCGTGCGGGTGACGTCGTTTTGGCGCACGGTAGAGGATTGCTTACTGCGTGCGCCGTTCTCCTACGGGTTGGCGATTGCCGATTCTGCACTGCGGGCGAAAGGCGTATCACGTTGGGATTTGTGCGAGCGCCTCCGCGCCGATTGCGAGGGCAGGCGAGGGTATCGCAGGGCACAGGTGATTGCGTCGTATGCGGACGGGCTGTCCGAAAACGGCGGCGAGTCTCGGTTCCGAGCGTTCTTTATTGCGTACGGCTTTCCAGTTCCGGAGTTGCAGGTTGAGTTTCGCGACCCGCTCGATCCGAGCCAAGTGTTTCGCGTCGACTATTTTTGGCAGCTCGAGGACGGGACGTGTGTCATCGGCGAGCTCGACGGAAAGGGGAAGTACACCCTGCAGAGCGGCGGGGGCCGGGAGTCGGTAGACCCATTCGTGGCAGAGCGTCAGCGGGAATCTCATCTGACAATGCTCGGGCACAAGGTGCTTCGGTTTACGTTTGATGAGCTCAAGAATCCGGGGAAGCTGGTTGAGAAGATGAGGTTGGCGGGTATTCCGCGACGGCCCGATTTGGCTGAGGAGTGGAGACGTCAGTGGTATGGGCGCTGAGAGGTTTTGTCTCGATCTGTAACGTTTAGAAGTTGTTTGAGTTCGTAATTGTTACAGATCGAGACAAACCGGTGAAACTTCGACCGAATGTCTCGATCTGTAACATCAGGGGGCCCAATAACCCAGTACCTGTTACAGATTGAGACATTTCCCTGGTGTCGCTAGGGTGGGACTGCAGCGTATTCCGTCTCCCACATCCCCTCTTCCCTCCGTTAACCGACGCGTCAGCAGCAATCCAGCGGGACTAGGTGATAATGGACAAATGTTCATGTTAATCGTGAGGGAGGAGCTCGATATGGCGTCTGCCGATCGTTCCACGTTGTTTATCAATGCGACCGTCCTGGATGGTTCGGAACATATGGAGCCGCAACCCGATATGGCCGTGACTGTTGAGCGCGGAGTCATCACATGGATGGGGCCGAGTGCTGTGGCGCAGGCGCCTGCGGGTGCCGAGGTTGTCGACCTGGCAGGTGCGTATCTCATGCCAGGCCTCATCAATATGCACGTGCACCTGTGTGGCTCGGGCAAGCCTGTCTCGGCCGGCGATGCGGGCGCGCTGATGAAGAAGCTCGATAATCCCGTGGGCCGTGCCATCGTCCGCCGCATCCTCAAGGGCAGTGCCCAGCAACAGCTGGCAAGTGGCGTGACCACGGTGCGCGGCGCGGGCGACCCACTGTTTGCCGATCTTGCCGTGCGCGATGCTATCGATGCCGGCAAGTATCAAGGTCCTCGCCTGGTGGCGCCGGGAACGGGCGTCACGGTGCCGGGCGGCCATGGTGCAGGCTTGTTCGCCCAGGTGGCAAACAGTCCCGCCGAGGCAGCCGAACAGGTGCGCGACCTGTATGCGCGCGGTGCCGACGTCATCAAGCTGTTCGTAACGGGCGGTGTGTTCGACGCGACCGAGGTGGGCGAGCCGGGCGTGCTGCGCATGCCGGTGGAGGTTGCCGCGGCGGCGTGCAAGGCGGCGCACGAGGTTGGCCTTCCGGTCATGGCCCATGTCGAGAGCACCGAAGGTGTGAAGGCCGCGCTTGAGGCCGGCGTTGACACGATTGAGCACGGCGCTCCGTTGACGCCCGAGATCCTGGAACTGTACCGCGGTGCCGCGGGTACGCAGCTTGAGGGGCGTTCGCCGAGTGTGACCTGCACCATCAGCCCGGCGCTGCCGTTTGTGTTGCTCGACCCGGAAAAGACCCATTCGACCGATACGCAAAAGAAGAACGGCGACATCGTGTGCTCGGGCATCATCGAGAGCGCTCGTGCCGCACTGGAAGCTGGTGTTAGGGTGGGCCTGGGCACGGACTCGAGCTGCCCGTTCGTGACGCAGTACGACATGTGGCGTGAGGTGGCCTATTTTGCCAAGTACGTAGGCGTGAGCAATGCCTTCGCGCTGCATACGGCCACGCAGGTCAATGCCGAGCTGCTGGGGCTGGGCGGCGAGACCGGCACAATCGAGTGCGGCAAGGCCGCCGATATCCTGGTGACGCGCAAGAATCCGCTCGATGACCTGTGCGCCCTGCGTGAGCCGACGCACGTGATGTGCCGCGGTGATCTGGTGCGCAAACTCAAGGTGAAGCGTATTCCCGAGGTGGACGCCGAGCTCGACACGATTATGGCCATGCCAGCCGAGGCGTTGGCCGAGGAGCTTGCCCGCGATGGCGTAGTATAGGTGTGACAAAGGGACGGTCCCTTTGTCATAATCAAAAAAGCCGAGGTCTCAGTGCGAGGCCTCGGCTTTTATTTTGTCCTATGGTGTAGCGGCTAGGAGCGGGTTTCCATCTTGGCGTGGCACTTGGGGCAGGTGACGCGGATCTTGCCTTTGCCCTTGGGGACGGAGAGCATCTGGCCGCAGTTGGGGCACTTGAGGTATGCCGTGGTCTTGCGACCCTTCCACATCTTCTTGGCCGTGCGCTTGGCGCGCTCAAAGTCTTCCTTGCTGGTGCCGGCCGCGCGTGAGGTGCTGGCCGCTGCAGAGCCGCCGCCCAAGCTGGCGACGAACTTGCCCAAGCCGGGAACATTGGCGGTCGTGGCGACAAAGGCCTCGTTCTCCTTGCGACGTGCATCGATATTTTTGGACAGGCCGCGCAGCACGCCAATCACGATAACGGCGATGGCGATCCAGCTGAGCCACTGGATGCGGGCTATCGATCCGATCATCGCGATGACGATGCCGGCAAAACCCATCACGATGGTGAGTTCGTCGGCGCCATTGCGGCCTTTCATAAAGTCATTCATGCAAATTGCCTTTCGTTCGATATGCTGCACGCCTTTATACCCGATTTAGAGCAAGGGGGACAGGTCAATCTGCGCCAATGTGGTGCAAACGTACCTGTCCCCGATACACCAAGATGGTGCAAAACAGTCTGTCCCCGATGCCCCAATTACTTGGAGAGCTTGTCGACGACGCGTTCGATCTCGGCGAGCTTGGCGGCCTTGAGGTCTTCATCGCCCGATTCGATTGCCGAAGTCACGCAGCCCTCGATATGCGCCTTGAGCACGTCGGCGTTAATGCGCGCGAGGAGCGCCTGTGTGGCCATGAGCTGCGTGGAGATATCGACGCAGTAGCGGTCCTCCTCGACCATCCGCAGGATGCCGTCGATCTGACCGCGTGCCGTCTTGAGCATGCGGGTCACCGATTTATGGTCTGCCATCATGGCGGGTCCTCGTTTCTGGTCGGGGGTACGTGCGGGTCGTTATGCGGCGGTCACCGAAAGGGCGTGGAACTTCTCGCCGGCGCCCTCGACAGCGGCGGCGAGCTGCTCGGGGGTCACGGTGTCGGCGCACTCCACCTGGACGGTCTGAGTCTCGTGGTCGGCGTCGGCGTCGGTTACGCCCGCAACGTTGAGCAGCGCGGTCTCGACGGTGGCGTCGCAGTGGCCGCACATAAGGCCGGAAGTCTTAATTGTGAAACGCATGGGTATTCCTCTCTGTTGTGTCGGCTTTCCCAGGCACCCGACCTTGACCTTCAAACCGTCGCTCGCGTACCAAAGTACGCGTCGCTCCTCTTTCAGGTCAATCTCGGGCACTTGGAAAACCCGTTCTAAATGGACTTAATGGTGAGCCTATTTTGCCACTTTAGGCTTAAAGGATTTCAAACGCAGGGCATTGGACACGACGCACACGCTCGACAGGCTCATGGCCGCGGCGCCAAACATCGGCGAGAGTTGCCATCCGGTGAGCGGGAAGAACACGCCCGCCGCCAGCGGAATGCCGATGCCGTTGTAGAACAGTGCCCAGAACAGGTCCTGCTTGATGTTGCGGATCGTGGCGCGCGACAGCTCGATGGCGCGGGCGACGTCCATGAGGTCGCTGCGCATGAGCACCACATCTGCCCCTTCTTTGGCGATGTCGGCGCCGGTGCCGATGGCAAGGCCCACGTCGGCGCGCGCCAGGGCGGGGGAGTCATTGATGCCGTCGCCCACCATGGCGACCTTGCCGCCCGCATCCTGCAGTTCGCGCACGTGGCGTTCCTTGTCGGCGGGAAGCACGTCGGCGATGACCTGTTCGCTGCTCAGCCCCACGCGGCGGGCGATCGCTTCGGCGGTGACGCGGTTGTCGCCGGTGAGCATGCGCACGTCGACGCCAAGCGAGCGCAGCGCGGCGATGGCCCCGGCGCTCGTCTCCTTGACCTCGTCAGCCACGGCAATGGTGCCGGCAAGCTCGCCGTTCTTGGCAAAGAACAGCGGCGTCTTGCCCTCGGCGGCAAATTGTTCGGCAAGACCCGCGGGCACGGTAACGCCCAGCTCGTCCATCAGGCGTACGTTGCCGGCTGCAATGGCGTTTTGCCCTTCGCGCGCCGTAACGCCTCGTCCGGGCACGGCCGCAAAGTCCTCGACCATGCGCGCGACGATCCCGCGTGTCTCGCACTCGGCCATAATCGCCTCGGCCAGCGGGTGCTCGCTCTGGCGTTCCAGCGCGGCGGCCAGCTTGAGCAGCGCCTTTTCGCTCATGGCGGGCGAGCCGTCAGTGCGCGTGGCTACTACGATATCGGTCACGGCAGGCTTGCCGCGGGTGACCGTGCCCGTCTTATCGAGCACCACGGTGCCCACGCTGCGCAGATTCTCCAGCGCCTCGGCGCTCTTAAACAGAATGCCCATCTCGGCGCCCTTGCCGGTGCCGACCATAATGGCGACGGGCGTGGCCAGGCCCAGCGCGCACGGGCAGCTGATCACCAGCACGGCGACGGCGGAGGTAAGCGCCTCATTCACGTCGCTGGTCAGTGCCATCCACACCACAAAGGTCACGGCCGAGATCACGAATACCACGGGCACGAACACGCCGGCGACCTTGTCGGCCAGTCGAGCAATGGGTGCCTTGGTGGCATTGGCGTCCTCAACGAGCTGGATAATCTTGGCGAGCGACGTGTCAGCGCCCACACGCGTAGCGCGGAAGGTAAACGATCCGGTGCGGTTGACGGTGGCGGCGTTGACGGTGGCGCCGGCGGTCTTCTCCACGGGGATGGACTCGCCGGTCAGTGCACTTTCGTCCACGGCCGAAGCGCCCTCGAGTACCACGCCGTCGACAGGGATGGACTCGCCGGGGCGCACACGCAGCACCTGGCCGGGCAGAATGGCATCGACATCGACGGTGGTCTCGGTACCGTCGACGGCCACGACGGTCGCGGTCTTGGGCGCCAGGTCAATGAGCGCCTCGATGGCGCCGCCAGTCTTGGATTTGCTGCGTGTCTCGAGATATTTGCCTACGGTGACGAGCGACAAGATCGTGCCGGCGCTCTCAAAATACAGGTTGTCCATGCTCGTCATCATGGCCTCGTGGACCTGACCCGCGGCTAGCTGGTCGGCCATGATGAACATGGCGTAGAGCGACCAGGCGATGGACGCGGTGGCGCCGACGGCGATGAGGGCGTCCATGGTGGGCGCGCCGTGCGTGAGCGATTTAAACCCGTTGATAAAGTAGGCGTCGTTGACGTAGACGATGGGGATGAGCAGGACGAGCTCGGTGAGTGCGAGCGTCATGCTGTGGGTGTGGTCGGTGAAGATGCCGGGCAGCGGCCAGCCGAGCATGTGCCCCATGCCTATGTAGAACAGTGGGATGAGGAATACGATCGAGACGATGAGGCGGGTGCGCATGGCAGAGGCGGCGGCCTCCAACTTTTTGGTCGGCGACTCCATATGGGCGGCGCCGGACCTGGCTTGCGCACTTCCGCTTTGGACAGCGTCGGTGCCCGTGCTGATGGGTGAGGCCGAGTAGCCCGCGCGGTCGACAGCGGTGCAGATGTCGTCGGGGGAGACCTGCGCAGGGTCGTAGTCCACCAGCATAGAGCCGGCGAGCAGATTGACCGCGACGCTTTGGACGCCGTCGAGTTTGCTCACGGCACGGTCCACGTGCGCCTGGCAGGCGGCGCACGTCATGCCGCCCACATCGAATTTATCTTGAGCCATGGCTTCTCCTTTCTGTGGTTCGGTATTGGAATTGTTAACCTGCCGATACTATACACCCATACCCCCTGGGGGTGTCCAGTGGAGATTGAAATGTATGACATTTCGTTATTGGTTGAGCTGATGGCCAGGTCGGCGGGCCGTAGCCGGTCTAATGTCTCAATCTGTAACAACTAGACCCGATTTTGCCGAATAACTGTTACAGATCGAGACAGACCGTCCGCGGTCAACTCAAATGTCTCGATCTGTAACATTTAGACCGGTTTTTGGGTTCTAACTGTTACAGATCGAGACAATTGCCGGGGAGGGGTCCCGTCACGGCAAGACGCCCGCCGCCTAGATACAGAACCCGGGGATCACACAGGTTAGCTTGTTTGGCTTTTCCGCAGGCGTTGCGTACGTAAAGACGTCGCCGTCGTGCCCCACGCGGTTCATATAGAGCGTGCCTTCGCTCTCCGATGTGTCGGGGCTCACCGTGCGCTCCCACCAACAGGTGTCCTTGCCCTTCCACTGGCGGACCATCGTCTCGTTCGTGGAATACGGGCTTACCTTGAGCTCGCGGAAGAGCTGATACTCCTTGCCCTCGCCGTTGTAGATGTCTGCCAGGTAGTGATAGTCCTCGGTAAACGAATCGGGCGGTTGCGTACCGCACAGCTCGACCATGGCGGGCAGCCAAAGGGTTGCGGGCAACTCGCTCAGGCACGATGCGCTGTTGGCGGTGCCCACATTGTTCGAGACCTTCTTGACCCCTTTAATGAGTGCGCGCAACTCGTTGGGCAGCAGCTTAAGGCCGTCGCCGTTGAGCCATTCCCGCAGCTCGCAATCTGCCCAGCCGGCGCTCGGCGGTTCAGCCGCAGCGTTGCGCTCGGCAAAACCCGCGTCGAACATAAACGTCAGTCCGGCCTTGCCCGTCCCGTCCAGAAGCTCATCGTGACGGATGCCCACAAGCTGCGCGCCGACCTCCAGCCCGTTGGTGAGTTTCACGCGCTTGGTACACGGATAGGGGATATGCCCGTTGTCATCGAGCAGATGATAGCGCTTGGCAATCTCGCGTGCCTCGCTACGGGTCTCGGCGGCCTTAATCTTGAGCGAGATCTCCTGCAGCTGATCCCAAGTGTAGTCGTCAAGCGCACCGCGGATGCCGTCCAGGTAGTCGGGGATGCCAAAGCCATGGGTCGCCGCCCCAATGACGCTGAGCCCCGCAACGACTGCAACGACGCCACCGATAATAAAGCGGCGGCGGGTCATGGCATCGTGCCGGGCCTGCTCCAGGATCTCTCGCGCGCGCTCGCCGGCGACGTCGACCTTAAGGTGCGTACCGGAGTCGATGTCAATCGCGGCCTCGTCTCCTGTGCCTTCGCGGCCCTCGGATTCGGCATCGGTGAGGTATGCCGAGAGCACCTCGAGCATCTGCTGCTCGGTGGAACGATCGCACTGCTCGACTGAGAGACCCTTCATGATGATTTGGACGAGCGCTTCATCGCCCTCGCAGCGCGGCTCGAGCGGTGCCGGCTTGGTCTTGGTCTTTACGAGATAGAACGAGCCGGTTGCAGCGGCGTCCGTCGACTCAAAGTCAAACGGTTTGCGACCGCTGTAGAGCTGGTACAGAATGCTCGAAAGCGCATAGACGTCGATTGCCGGCGAACGGCGAAGGGCCGCGATGCCTTCGATATCCTGCGTGGGCATCTCGGGCGCGGCGTATGCGGGCGTGGCAAAGCGCCAGATGTCGGCGCGTCGGGTGATCGTGTCGTCGCCGAGAGCCATGGTCGCGGAGCCCATGTCGATGAGGCAGGGGTCAAAGGAGCGATCGGCGATCTGCTGCTCGAGCGTTCGGCTGGTGGTGCGGAACATAATATTGGCAGGCGAAAGGTCGCGATGGACGACCGGATTCACGAGGCCTTGGGTCATCAAGAGTGCGCGAAGCACGGCGTTTCCGACGGCGGCGACCATCTGGGTGGTCAGCCCGCCCGAGGCATCGTGCGGAAGCAAGGGCAGCGCCTGCTTGAGCGAGGTTCCCTCGACCCACTCCATGAGGATGAGCGGGTCGTCCTCACAAGAGCCGTAGCCATAGACGCGCGGAAATCCGCGCAGGTGCGAGACAGTGCACAAGTGACGGTACTCTTCGAACAGCGCGGCGGTGTTTGCCAGGTGCGCGGCCGATTGCTCGGCGGAGCGGTCGGGGGCTTGGCCGGAAAGGACGGCGTTGTCCTTGAGTAGCTTGACGGCAAAGACCTCGCCGCTCGTGTTGGTCGCGCGCAGCACGTGCCCGATGTTGCCGTTGTTGCGGTGGGCCGTCTGGAGAATAAGCGTCATAAACCGACGCTTGGCGTCGCCCTCGGCGCTGGGATCGACCGCCACGGCGGTGTCGAACGTATCGAGACGGATGAGTTTGTCGCCATAGGCGCTATCGGTAGTATCCATGGCGTTCCTTTGTCTGGCATGGGTTGCCGCACGTATACGCGAGCAGTGCGGATATCGGTAAAGTACCATGATAGCCGCACTGCCCACGTATACCGCTGAGCATTGTCGTTTACGACGCAGAAGGTAGAAGACGTAAGACGGACGGCGACCGTCTTTCGATCGCCGTCCGTGCTAGTCCACAATGACAAGGAATGTCGTGTAGAGACCCAGATGGAGCCTGTCGCTGTTGGCTATTTCCACCGGGGGATAGATCTTGCCAGGCTCGCGTTGGTCGCGCGGCGGCTCAATCACAATATCGTCGTCACCCGCGCCCGATTCGAGCACTGTGCCGTTGGTCGATCCAAGGCCCTGGGCGTACCAGTGCTCACCCTCGAGCCAAATACGAAGATGCTCGCGCGAGGCGTCGGCGCCTACATCGGTGATGCTGGGCGAGGTTTTGGGCAAAGAACCAATCACGGTGCCGCGCGGATCGCGTGTGAGGGGATGGATTTGCATGTCGGCGCAGTTGTCGGCATGGGTTCTGAGCAGACCGAGGTTGGGAGCGACGGTGCGCGGCTGCTCCAGGCTGCTCATAAAGCCACGTCCGACGGTAGTTTCGGTGGTGCCAAAGTGCCCGCCCGTCTTGCTGTCGCAAAAGCGCTCGACGGTGGCCACGCCCTGAACGGGATCGGCGAGCGCCCCCGTTGCCACAAAGAGCATAAGGTAAAGCGTGCTTTTCTCGCGCACGGCATTGCCGTCGAAGTTGTCGATGCGATTGAGGGCATTTGCATATAGGCGGCTGTCCAGCTTGTAGCTGGCGAGAGCCGACATCATTTCGTTGGCGGCCGGACCGCGATAGTGCTCGGCGATTGCCCGATAGGCGGACTCGCCGCCGCCGAGCTTGCTGCAGATTGCCGCGGAAAGGTTGAGCGTGGTGACGGTAAAGTCGCTGTAGATGGCGGGCGCGCACTGGTCAGGCTTGCGATGGACGATGTAACGGGTGAGATACGAGCGGTTGGAAGAGCATTTCTCGAGCAGGGTACTGCCGAGATAAGAGTTTCCATTGATAAGCATTCGGGCGATCTCGAGATGTTTAAGACCGCCGAACGAGCGAATATCGTTATAGAGGACCGAGCAAGGCGTCTCTGCTGCCACGGATACCTCCTTTGATTGCTTCCTAGCCAATATGGCGATAGGAATTAATGGCCCCCGGTGGGCGACGTATTAAATGGCTGCGCAATATATAGCGTAACCAAAGCAACATTATAGGCCACATGTTCGAAATTGCAGGAAGACCGAGAGATTTGGTTTGGACTGGACGGAAATCCCCCTCTGTCTTGATCTATAACAATTAGGACCCGGTTTTGTCCCGCAGCTGTTACAGATTGAGACAATCAGCCGGGCCCACCTCGTCCACCTCGTCATCTGTGGTTTACGTGGGGGCATGCGAAGCACGGGTATACTAACCGGCGGCGAATCTGCTCCATCGCTTAGAGCTGCTGCGTCTGGACGGCGCGTGATAGAGCTGCCAAAGCGATCGCCAGCGTGCTGAGCAACGTCCTCTCTGTGCGCACCCGTTTTTGTATGTATTAGCGCACTACCAAGCACGCCCGTGCGGCCGCATGCCGTGCCCATAACGCGTGCAGATAAGGAACAACGACATATGCGTAATTCTGTATCCGACGTCACGGACGCCGAGATTCTGGACGAGACCCGCGAGGCCATGACCCAGGCTGCCTTCGATGCCGCCGACGAGGCAAATGCTGCCCAGGCCGTCGAGTCCGCTACCGAGAGCCTGCCCGCCTTTGACGAGCTGGGGCTTTCCGACGAGATGCTTCGTGCTATCGAGAACCTGGGCTACACGGCGCCAACGCCTGTTCAGGCCGGCTCCATCCCTGTGGTGCTCGAGGGCCGTGACCTGCTTGCCGCCGCTCAGACCGGCACCGGCAAGACGGCTGCCTTTTTGCTGCCGACCATGAACAATCTGGAGCACATCGCTCCTCCCAAACCCGTGCGCGAGCGCGGCGGCCGCAACCGCCGTCGCGGTGTTAAAAAGCCCGAGGGCAACGGCCGTGGCCCCGTGATGCTCGTCATCACCCCTACGCGCGAGCTTGCCCAGCAGATCGACGAGGTCGCAAGCAAAATCGCCGACGTCACCGGCCATGTTGCCGTGACCGTCGTGGGCGGCGTGAGCTACAAGCCGCAGACCGCGGCACTTAAGTACGGCTGCGACATCCTGGTCGCAACGCCGGGCCGTCTGGTCGATCTGATCGAGCAGGGTGCCTGCCACCTGGGCGAGGTCAAAGTGCTGGTACTCGACGAGGCCGACCGCATGCTCGATATGGGCTTTTTGCCCGCCGTCCGCCGCATTGTGCGCGAGACGCCGGCCGAGCGCCAGACGCTGCTGTTCTCGGCGACCCTCGACGAGGAGGCCGTGGGCGAGATCACCGATCTAGTGAGCGACCCGGCCCGCGTGGAGATCGCGCCCGCTACGTCGACCGCCGACACCGTCGACCAGTTTGTATTCCCGGTGTCCATCGAGGCCAAGAACAACCTGCTGCCCGAGTTCCTCAAGAAGGAGGGCCCGGAGCGTACTATCGTCTTCATGCGCACCAAGCACCGCGCCGACAGCTGCTGCCGTCGTCTGGAGCGTAAGGGCATCAAGGCCGCCGCGATTCACGGCAACCGCAGCCAGGCCCAGCGCGAGCGTGCCCTTTCGGCCTTCCGCGACGGCACCGTCGACGTGCTGGTGGCAACCGATGTTCTCGCCCGCGGCATCGACATTAGCGACGTGCGCTACGTCGTGAACTTTGACGTGCCGGCCGAGCCGACCGACTATATCCACCGCATTGGCCGTACGGGCCGCGCCGGCGAGCTGGGCTGGGCCATTACGTTTGTGACCGAGCAGGACGTCGATGAGTTCTACGAGATCGAGAAGCTCATGGACAAGACGGCCGATATTTACGAAGCCGGCGACCTGCATGTGGGTCCCAACCCGCCTGCGGTTGATCCCGAGCGCGACCCTGCGGCCTTTAAGGTGAAGAAGAAGACTAAGCGCGGCAAGTCCAAGAGCAAGAAGAAGCTTGAGCGGGCGCGTCGCGACGGCAAGCGCAACGGCGACGATTACGGCGATGTTGCCGGTCGTTCCAACCGCGGTCGCGACGAGCGCCGCGGC
>CABUTN010000005.1 GCA_902494565.1 uncultured Collinsella sp.
CTTTGACGGGCCGCGCCCACGCCTTGGTATACCATGTACGCGGTTCACGAATACACCCCACACCGCCGCACAACCCAGAAAGGCCCCCCATGGACGCCGCATTCAGCCACATCAAAGCCGTGTTCTGCGATATCGACGGCACGCTGCTCACGAGCCAGCACACGGTGTCCCCGCGCACCGTGGCGGCGATCCGCGCCCTGCACGAGCGCGGCGTGCTCTTTGGCCTGTGCACCGGGCGCGACGCCCACGCGACCGAGGCCATGTACGAGCTCTGGGGCATCGAAGGCCTGGTGGACGTGCTCGTGGGCTGCGGTGGCGCCGAGGTCATCGACCGCGCGCACGGCATCAACGAGCTGAGCTATCCGCTGCCGGGCGAGACCATCGCGCGCATCTGCAAGCACATGGCGGACCTTCCGGCAACGCCCGTCTGCCCCCGAGACGGCGTGTTCTACGTGCCCGAGAGCAACGCGTGCGTCGAGCACCTGTCGCGCGTCGACGGCGTGCCCTACCAGGTGGTCGATTTTGCCGAGTTTTTGCGCGAGCCGCAGCCCAAGGTGATGTTTACCATGGCGCCCGAGGTAATGCCGCGGGTGATTGAGCGGGCGTCGACGTTTGCCGATAACACTGTTAAGGCGGCGGCTCTGCAAACCACGCAGCGGCTCTACGAGTTCATGGATCCGCGCGTGTCCAAGACGCGCGGTCTTGTGCGCGTGGCGGAGCTCAACGACATGGAGCTCCAGAACATCTGCGTGTTTGGCGATGCGGACAACGACACCTGCATGGTGGCCGACGCCGGCGTGGGCGTGGCCATGGCAAATGGCAGCGACGCCACCCGTGCCGCCGCCGACTTTGTAACCGCGAGCAACGACAAAGACGGCATCGCGATCTTTATCGAGGAACATCTGCTGTAGCGCCGGGGGAGAACTACCGCAAAGGGGACGGGCTCCTTTGCGGTGGTCTCAGGCGATTTGGGCGAATTGATGCCTAAAATCTGCGCGAAAATTCAAATATGGTTGTCTGAACATTACGCTTGTAACTACCGATGAATTAAAGATATTCCCAGCAATTTAGTAGTCTATTCCTCCCGGTTAATGACCTACCGTTCACGATCGATTTTCGACCGTTCACAGGACGCATGCTCTTGAGCAAAATGTTGTGCAAATAAATAAAATGCTATTAAAAAATGATAACTAGCTTAATTACCAGTAGAAATAGATATTTCATAGCGAATAAACGAAGGTAAATCCGAGCAAATGTCAAGAGAATTGAGAATTCGCTACAAAACTATCGGTATTTTTGCTTAGATGTTCAAACAATCGTTACAATATGTACAATAAGCGTGCGCAATTACAGATTGCGTGGATACGTTTGATAGTGAAAGAGCAAGATCGCGGTCTCTTGGGGAGGAGACATCGATGAAAGCGAATTCAGAAAAAACTAAGCAGAGTAAAAAAGCGACGCGCCGTGTACTGGCAGGCGTTTTGTGCGGAGCCTCCGTTTTGAGCCTGGTACTGTCGCTCGTTATGCCCCCGATCTCGCAGGCCATCGCCAACGATGCCCAGACAGTTTCTACCGCGGAAACTGTAATGGGGGGGGGTTCCTCAAGTGAGTCCGCTGCTGTAGGTAACACCAGCGAGGATGCCGAAAACCAGAATAGCGACGAGACCGATGGCGGCGAGTCTGGCTCTTCAAATAGTGTTGAGCAGGCTCAGAGTGCGAATGCGGCTTCAGCGGGAGCGACGGCCACCGTGAAGCCGGGAATTTACGTTCCCACGTCTATCGGTATCGGTACGAATATCAATGTCTCAACCCCTGATCCCGGCGTGGCCACCTACGTCGGCCGCGACATGTACATCGGTGGTAAGCCGAGCGATAAGCCGAGCGACGGCACTATCGATCTTGATGCGGACAACGCCCCCACCGGCTCATATGCCGCTGAGGCGGAGGGCCTTACCGTGGTCCGTGGCAAGCTTGCCATGAATCCACTCAAAGAGAGCTGGCCCTATAATAATAGTGGCGGCGCTGGTTTCCGCTTTGGCACCGTTGGTTTTGGTTCCCAGTTCCGTCCTGTCTACGGCAGCACCGTGCTTGCGGTCGCCGGAATCGACAGTGCGATCACCAAAATGAGCGTTGGTTACAACGGCAACTTGCCGGGGGCGACTACCGTTGGCGCTTGGAACAAAGGCGCTTGGGTCGGACAGCAGAGACCTTTTGAGGGCGCGACTCCTTCCGGCTTTGCCTACACCGCGCAAATCGCAGGCCCCATCACATACTGGCGCGATAGCGACTATAAACGCCAGTCTGTGGTGACAATGCAGGGTAATTGGTACGAGGGCTTGTCTGCTCTGGAAAGCACCCTGTTCAATAAAGCTGTTGATTTGACTAATGTCAACGGTAGCGATTATTCGAGCTATAACGGTACAAATGGATACCTCTCGAAGCTATCGAAACAGCTCGACTCGTTTGAAGATACCGGCGAGGTGGATGTCAACGGCTTTGCAGAGCCTAATAGCAACTACGTCATCAACAAGTACAATAACGACGGAACAAGCTATACACTCAAATTCGATGGTAGCGACGATGGCAGCGGCAAGTCTGTTTCCGGTGCGCTCGATACCGGAATCCCGAGCAATAAGATTCGCAACACCGAGCGACTCATCACCTTTACCGGCGATGGAACTTCTATGCAACAGGTCTTCACCATCGCCGGTTCCGAGCTCTCCAACTGGAAGGATGGCGTCTACTACCGCGGCGTCGACTTTATGTTCACCAATATCCCCGAAGGCGCATCCATTGTCGTGAACGTTACAGGTACTAATCCTGTCGAGTTCCACAACGGCTGGCGCTTCTGGTGGGGAGATACAGAAATATCTCGCGGTTACGAGAGTCAGTACGCCAAGAAAGACCTTGACGCGAAATACTCGCTGGCCTCCCAGTCCATCATGTGGAACTTCGTCGATACCACCAGCCTTACCATTCGAGGCGGCATCGCGGGAGAAAACCGCGCGGACTGGGGATACGGCGGCACAGCCACCGGTGCCAAGTGGACTGACGACGATCCTGCGGCGGCTATGATCGGATCGATTCTCGTTCCCAACGGAAGTTTCGACGACCATGTGACTACCAACGGCCGCGTTTATGTGGGCGTCGATTTCTCAATGAACAGCCCGAAGGTTGCCGCAGCATTTGGTGAGGGTAACTCGGCTTCCGTCATCGATATGGATCAGGAGCGTCACAACTTCCCGTGGTCTGGGTCGTATACGCCCGACGGCTCCGCCGTTGCGTGGAGCAAGGTCGATGCGGCGAACGGCAACACGTCGCTTCCTGGTTCCTCGTGGACGATATACGGCACTGTCGATGATGCCAAGAATGAAACGAATCCCATCGTTACGGTAACGGATGGCGGTGCCAATGATTACTCTTCGGATGATGGCGAGCTTCAGTTCAACTATTTGAATCAGAAGGCCAAAATTGGCGATCCCAACGATAAAGACTACTTCACGTACTACATTCGCGAGGTCAAGGCGCCGGCTGGTTATCAGAAGTCGGACACCATCTACTACGCAACCATGAACAATACCGGCGAGCAGGTGAACTATGTTCAGGGTTATGTGGATACGACGAACAACAACTTGCTGGTTCCGTTCAATAATAACTCCACGGGTGCCATTCCCAACGCCAGGATCACCGGTACGGTGTCTTGGACCAAGGTGGCGGAGGACGACACAAAACACACTCCTTTGCCTGGTTCTGAGTGGAAGCTCACCAAGAAAAAGGACGCCGATGGTACGGCCGACCAGTCCTGGACCGTGATCGACCGGGAGAGCGACCAGTCGACTTCGAGCGATACCACGTGGGCAGACACCGACACCGCGCCTGGCAAGTTCACGCTCGAGGGTCTGCTGCCGGGTACGTACACGCTTGTTGAGACCCAGGCTCCGTTTGGCTACAACTTGAACACCACGGTTTATGAGTTCACGGTGTCCAACGAGGACGGTTCCGTCACGTGGACCGAGGGAAAGAGCCCGACGATTGACGGGAACAACGTCTACATTTCCGACGCCCTTACCACTACGTCCGTGAAGATCCCGGTGACCAAATCTGTTCGCAATACGGACTGGCCGAAGGGCGATAAAGACAAATATGTGCCGTTCGAGTTCAGCATCGAGGCTACGGGGGCAAATAAGGATAGCGCACCTAAGCTTGATCCGACGACTATTTCCGTCGCTCCCGCAGCGGGCTCCACCAAGGTCAACGACATCGTGGCATCCTTTGGCGGTATCTCGTTCTCCAAAAAGCACCTCGCCAAGATCGACGATTCGAACCCGACTGGCGCCAAGACCTACACCTACACGGTGAAGGAGGTCGCGCCTATCACCGGTGCCATCGACAAGCTTCGCTACTCCAAGGCCGAGTACCAGGTGGCCGTCACGGTGAAGGCCGTCATGGATGAGACCACTGGCAAGTACTCCGGCCTCACCACCTCCACCACGGTCACGCAGGTGAAGGACGACATGGGCAACACCGTGAGTAACACCATCGGCAAGGACGCCGCGCCCAACGCCATTCCCGCCTCCACCTTCACCAACACCTACTCCACCTCTTTGCCCCTTTCTGGTATGTCGGGCGTCACTCTGACGTACCTTGCCGGCGCGGCGGTGCTTTGCGCTGCTGCGGCCTGGATGCACATTCGTCGCAAGGCGAATGCGAAGGGAGGTGAGCGTCGTGAATAAGAAAGTTTGCTCCTTCCCGATCTTGTTTGCGCTGCTTGCCCTCCTGATCGGCACCTGCGCGGTTGTGTTCCCCGCTTCCGCGCAGGCCGCGCCGACCTCGACCGGTTCCATCACGGTGAGTGGCGCCGTGGCGAGCAGCTACGACGCCTACCAGATCTTTAGCGCCAACGTCGTCGACGGCGACAGCGACGCCAAGATCGCCACCGACCTCGCCTGGGCAAGCGACGCCGTGCGCGACGCCGCGCTGCCTGTGCTGCACAGCGCCGGCATGCCCAATTCCCAGACCACCGCGCAGGAAGCTGCCGAGTGGCTCAACACCGATTCCCACCTTACGAGCGCGCTGAGCGCACAGCTCGCTCGTTCCCTCCAGAGCTCTGGCGCCAGGCCTGCGGCCCTTAACGCGGGCACGACGGCCGAGCTGCCCTGTGGCTACTGGCTCATCGTCGCCGCCGACGACGCCATTTCCCAGAACGAAGCCGGCACCGCGCCGATCATGGCGCTGGTCGGCGGCAGCGCCGTCACCGTCAAGCCCAAGGCCGCGACCCCCAAGGTGTCCAAGCACGTGCTAGAGGACAGCACCGCCGCCTGGCAGAAGGCCGCCGACGCCACGGTCGCCGACGACCTGTACTGGCGCCTCTCTGCCACGGTCCCGGCGGGCCTCACGGCCTACGACACCTATACGGTGCGGTTCGTTGACACCATGAGCGCGGGACTCGACCCCTCCAAGGTGGCCGCGAGCATGCGTGTGTACGTGGCGGCGGGCACGGACGGCGGCTTTGACGCGGTCCAGACCGGCAAGGACGGCCGCGCCGGCACCGAGCCCGCGAAGGGCTGGACCGACATCACGGCCCAGTGCGCCACCAAGGTAGCGGCCGACGGCAAGACCTTTACCGTGCGCACCGGCGACCTTATCGCCGCGCTCGGCGGGGCCGACGCCTTCACCGCGGGCGTCCGCGTGGTCGCCGTGTACAATGCGCCGCTCAACAGCGCGTGCAACCACGGCATCGCGAAGGGCAACCCCAACGAGGTCTACCTGCGCTACCCGCGCTCTCCCTTTGCCGACCAGTCCGGCGACGCCGGCTTCACCCGCACGCCGAGCGACGACGCGTGCGCCTACACCTGGGATCTCGCGCTCACCAAGCGCGGCAGCGACGGCGACAAGCCGCTTGCCGGGGCGGTCCTGAGCATCGCCGACGACCGTGGTCGCACGCTGGCGGCCGACGGCACGTGGGATGCGGAGGGCAAGGCCGCCGTCACCACGGGCGAGGACGGCCGCGTGACCGTCTCGGGCGTGGACTCGGGCAAGCTGGAGGTCCGCGAGCTCAAGGCGCCCAAGGGCTACACCGCCTTTGAGGGCACGCGCTCCGTGACGGTCAAGGCCGAGGGCCTGGACGTCGACCAGGTGGCCGCCGCCAAGCCCAAGCTCACCATCACGGCCGAGTCGCCCCTGCGCGCCGACAGCGCTGACGGGTCGACGGGCAGCCTGGAGGCGTCGCTCATCAACACGCCCATCGGCACACCCCCTAGCATTACCACCGGAGGCTTTATGCCCTCGACTGGCGATATGGCAATGTACGCCGCGGCCGCCGCAGCGGTCGCCGGAGCCGCGCTCATCGTGGTCGCGCTCCTGGTCAAGCGGGGAGGTGGCAGCCATAAAGAGTAGCTGGCAGCCCCGCAGAGAGCGGGGCGAGACATAGCGAAGCAGATGCTAAGACACAGACAGACAGATTTAGATCAAATGGAATTCGAGCAGAAAGCAGAGGAAAAGAAGATGAGCATGAGCAAGAACATCGCACGCCTGGCAGTAACCACCGGCCTCACGGCAGCCCTGAGCTTCGGCGGAGTCATGGCCCCGGTCACGATGGCGTTTGCGGCGGATGGCGACAATACGATCACCATCGGTCAGGTCGATAAAAACGCAACCACCAAGTTCAAGGCGTACCAGATCTTCAAGGCCGATGTCGTGGATGAGTCCGGCAAGCCGGACAAGGTCGTTTCAAATGTTAAGTGGGCCGTTGATGATGCGGCTCAGACTGCCATCATCGAAGCTATTAATAAGCGTTATCCGAAGGCGCTTAAGTCTGATGCAAAAGCACCGGACGTCGCCGACTGGCTGACCGCGAACGTGAAGGACACCACTACGGAGACGCGAGTCGATAAGGATAGTGTCCTCAATGATATTGCCAAGGTGGTCAAAAACAAAGTTCAGCCGACGGGCGATTCGTTTGAAGCGGGCTCTACCTTTGAGCCCAAGAATGCTGCTGACAACACGCCCAACACGGGCTACTATCTTTTCTTGACCGATGACGCTGGTATCGGCCAGATGACTGAGAACAAGAAGAACACCGGTACTTCCCCAATTTTCGCTGTCGTGGGCGGCAGTGCTGTTGTGGTTACCGAGAAGACCAGTATTCCTACGGTCGAGAAGAAGGTCAAAGACGACAAGCTCGATAGCGATTGGAAAGACAAGGCAGATTCCCAGATGGGTCAGGATGTCTATTACCAGCTGACGGGCACCGTTGCCGACAACATCGCCACGTTTGACACCTACTATTATGAGTTTAACGACGTGCTCTCTGACGGCCTTACGGCAAACGTGGGCACCATTGAAGTTAAAATCGGCGATAAGATCCTTTCGCGTAACTCGACTGAGGGCGACAAGACTGGTTACGATGTTTCGACTGATGATGCAACTAACACGTTGACCGTAAAGTTTACCGACCTCAAAACTGCTGCGAACGAGGCCGGCGCGACGCTCGACGGCCGCTCTAATGTCGTCGTCACTTATACTGCCAAGCTCGACCAGGAGAAGGCCGATAAGGTTACTGTTGGCGGCGAGGGCAATTCCAACAGTGTCAAGCTCATCTACTCCAACAATCCCATGAGCGATGGCAAGGGCGAGTCCGTGCTCGATACCGTCCGTGACTATACCTATGCGCTCAAGCTGGTCAAGGAGGACGCTGCCGACGAGAGCACTAAGCTTGACGGCGTGAAGTTTACCATCCAGGCTACGAATCCCGACGAAAACGCGCAGGGTGCTGCTGCCGGTGCCAAGTATGTTCAGGGGGACGGCACCCTCTCCGAAAACGAGTATGAGTTCGAAACTAAGAATGGCGGCGTAATCGAGGTCAAGGGTCTCGATGCTGGTACCTATACCGTCAAGGAGACCCACACCCTCGGCGGCTACAACACGCTGCCCGACTTCACCTTTAAGATCTCGACTGCTGAGGGCGATCTTGCTAAGCTTGAGGGCGAGAGCAGCAACACGCTCACCGTTAGCGTGACCAAGGATACTTCTTCGCTTGTGAAAGAGGCAACTGTGAACGGTGGTGTGGTTAACCTTACTGTCCAGAACAAGAAGGGCTCCGGCCTCCCGCTCACCGGTCTCAACGGTGTGACCTTCACTTGGATTGCTGGTGGCGCGGTGCTGTGCATCGGCGTGGCGCACCTCATCCGCAGCCGTAAGCAGGCTGAGGAGTCCGAGCAGGAGTAACGCTCACTCACTCATCCCTTTGGCAGGTGGGATGTGATGGCCATGAGACTTGCGGACACTTTTCTCGTCCATCGACGTTCTTGCTTTGCCATTCTCTTTTCGGGGCAGACTCCGCGCTGGAGTTTGCCCCGTTCTTTTTGGACAACACAGGCAGCCTCCACCGTCCGATGCGGACTCATCCGTCATCGCGTTTCTTGACTCGTATGAGGTTCGGTTTAAGGTCCGTAGGCGCACGCGCGGTGCGGACGGTAGAAGGCATTTGCGCCGCAACAAGCGCAAATAAGAATGCCCGGGGTTAGAGGCCCGGGCATTTAACAACACCGGAAACTGGTCGCCCGCGCTCCAAAGTACTTACGCGGGGTGCGTCGTTTCCTGTAGCTATTGTATCCCGAATCGCCCCGCCGATTCGGGACATTTTGAAAACTCAAACACGTCGGGCAAACCCGGACAATGCGGCCAGGCTCCGCTGGATGAGGAATCGTGTTTGTAACTATCGAACAGATGTTTGAAATTATTGCGTTTACCAGCTGTGGGTGCATGCACTCGCAGTAAAATACCCTTGCGACGCATCCCGTGCGCGGACGGCCGACGACTCGATCGGAGGTCCCCAAATGCTGAAATTCCTTAACGCGCTCGCCGCCCTCGCGGCGGTGGGCACGTTCGTCATCGCGTTTCTTGACTCGTATGAGGTTCGGTTTAAGGTCCGTAGGCGCTCGCGCGGTGCGGACGGTGGAAGGCATTTGCGCCGCAACAAGCGCAAATAAGAATGCCCGGGGTTAGAGGCCCGGGCATTTAACAAAACCAGAAAACTAGGCCGCCCGCGCTCCCAAACATTTACGCGGGGTGCGTCGTTTTCTATTGATATTGTATCCCGAATCGCTCAGCCGATTCGGGACATTTTGAAAACTCAAATGCGGGCCCATACTCGCGCTGCGCAATGCTGCCAGGCTGCGTTGTCCGGCGCATGGGCTCGCTAATCGGCTATTATTTGTTTAGACAACTTGAGTTGAAGAGGAGTGACCGGTGATGGTGCAGGGCGCCAAACATATGAAGAGCAATAACGCCGCGGACAACGGCGGCTCAAGCCCTCAGCCCAAACCTCAACCAAAACCTAAGCGCCGTCGCAAGCGACTGCCGCGTTGGGCCGACCGGCTCATCACCATCGTCATCATCCTTATTGGCGTGGGCCTTATGACCTGGCCGTGGATCTTGGACCGGCTCGAGGCCTCGGGCGTGTTCAACCAGATCAGCACGGTGTCCAGCACCGTGGATGCGCTGTCTGCCGAGGAGCGCGAGCGCATCCTGCTCCAGGCGCGCTCCTTTAACGAGCAGCTGGCGGGCGAGGCCACCGAGCTTCCCGCCGACCAGATCGAGCCCTACGCCCAGCAGCTCATCTTTGACCGCGACCCCATGATGAGCTGGGTCGAGATCCCCTCCATCGACGTGAGCATGCCCATCTACCACGGCACGAGCGAGGAAGTCCTTATGGCGGGCGTCGGCCACCTGGAGGGCACGAGCCTGCCGGTGGGCGGCACCTCGACGCATTGCGTGCTCACCGCGCACTCGGGCATGCGCAACTTGAGCATGTTCGACGACATCCACTCGCTGGAGCCCGGCGACCTGGTGCTGCTGCACACCATGAACAAGACGCTCGCCTACAAGATGGTGGACTCCGAGGTCGTGCTGCCCGAGGAGATGGAGTCGCTGACCATCGAGCCGGGCGCCGACAAGGTGACGCTTGTCACCTGCACGCCCTACGGCGTAAACGACCATCGCCTGCTGGTGCATTGCGTGCGCACCAAGTACAGCAAGAAGGACGTCGACAAGCAAAAGTCGCTGGCCGGCCGCCACTGGGGTAAGCGCGAGTTTGCCGTGCTCATCGTGGTCATAGCCATTGCGCTGTTGCTGCTGGACATCGTGATCCACGCGGTCCGCAAGCGCCGCAAGGCCAAAGCCTCGGCATAAGACATTCTCCAGAACCACCACAATGGGGACAGGCGCCTTTGCGGTGGTCGGGACTTCCAAACCATCACAACATTCGATGAAAATCTCGATTTTGACGATAAACGTCGAATGTTGTGATGGTTTTCGTTGCGGGCGCGACGGTTTTCGTTGTGGGCGGGACGGCTTCGTTGCGGGCGGGATGCTTTTCGTTGCGGGCGGGACGGTTTTCGCTATGGACAGGATGGTTTTCGCTATGGACGGTGCGGTTTCGCTGCAGAACCGCCAGCCCGCAGCCTGCCAACCGCCGCCCTCGTTACGTTTTCGCTGCATTTAGGTAAAGCGCCTGCTCCAAGCTGGCGTTTCCTTGTATACTAGAGCGGTTTATCTGTTATGCGGAAGGGAGCGCCTATGGCACTCAGCGAGAAAGACGTGCGCGGCATCGCCGAGTACGCAAAGATCGCACTGACCGATGACGAGCTCGCCCAGATGACGTCCTACATGAACGACGCCGTCCAGATGCTCGAGCCCGTCTTGCAATATGACTTGCCCGACGTGGAGCCCACGTTCCATCCCATCGGAAGCCTGTCCAACGTGATGGGCGATGACCTGCGCGAGCCCGAGCGCGATCTGCCGCTCGACGTTGCGCTCGAAAACGCCGGCAGCGCGCGCGACCGCTACTTCCGCGTGCCGTCCATTTTGGGAGAGGGGGAGAGCGAGTAATGGCGCTAAGCTTCGATTCCCTTACCGCCGCCCAGATCGCCGCAGGCGTTGCCGCCGGCGACTTTACCGCTACCGAGGTGGCCCAGGCCTCCCTTGCCGCCATCGAGGCGCGCGAGGGCGGGGTCCAGGCATTCCTGCAGGTGGCGCCCGAGCTTGCGCTTGAGGCCGCTGCGCGCGTGGATGCCGACCGTGCCGCAGGCAAGCCGCTGCCCCCGCTCGCGGGCGTGCCGCTGGCCATTAAGGACAACATGAACCTCGTGGGCACGCGCACCACCTGCGCTTCCCGCATGCTCGAGGACTACCAGAGCGTCTACACCGCCACCTGCGTCCAGCGCATGCTCGATGCCGGCTGCCTGCCCATGGGCAAGGCCAACATGGACGAGTTTGCCTTCGGCAGCTCCACCGAGAGCTCGGCGTTCCACCGCACCAACAACCCCTGGGATACCGAGCGCGTGCCCGGCGGCTCCTCGGGCGGCTCCGCTGCAGCCGTCGCCGCGGGCGAAGTCGCGCTCTCACTGGGCTCGGACACCGGCGGCTCCATTCGCCAACCGGCATCGCTGTGCGGCGTGGTGGGCTTTAAGCCCACGTATGGCGCCGTGAGCCGTTACGGCGTGGTTGCCTTTGGCTCGTCGCTCGACCAGGTGGGACCCTTTGGCCGCACGGTCGAGGATGTCGCGCTGGCCATGAATGCGCTTACCGGCGCGGGCCACGATCCGTACGACTGCACCAGCCAGGATTGCGCCGTCGACTTTACCGAGCATCTCAACGACAGCATCGAGGGCAAGCGCGTGGGCATCATTCCTGCGTTTATGGAGGCCGAGGGCCTGACGCCCGAGGTCAAGGCCGCTGTTCAGCGCGCCGCCCAGGAGCTGCAGAACCAGGGCGCCGAGCTGGTCGAGGTCGATCTGCCGCACCTGGACGCCGCCATCGCCGCCTACTACGTTATCGGCCCGGCCGAGGCGTTCTCAAACCTGGCCCGCTTCGACGGCATTCGCTACGGCTATCAGGAGGAGGGCTGCGCCAACCTGTCCGTCCAGAGCTCGCTTTCGCGCGCCCACGGCTTTGGTGCCGAGGCCAAGCGCCGCCAGATGCTCGGCGCCTACCTGCTGAGCTCGGGCGTGTACGACAAGTACTACTACGCTGCGCAAAAGGCCCGCACGCTCATCACGCAGGACTACGACGCCGCGTATGCCAAGGTGGACACCATCCTCATGCCCGCCTCGCCGCGCACGGCCTTCAAGTTTGGCGAGATCAGCGACCCCACGCAGATGTACCTCTCCGACCTGTACACCATTTCGCTCAACATTTGCGGCAACGGTGGCATCTCGGTGCCGCTGGGCCTGGGCGAGGACAGCAAACTGCCCGTTTCTGCCCAGCTGGTGGGGCCGGCCTTTAAGGATCGTCAGCTGCTCACGTTTGCCCGCGCCCTGGAGCGCGGCTTTGCCGATGCCGCCACGGGTGCGCCCGCGCTTTCCGTCGCGCCCGATTTTGCCGGGAAGGGAGGCGAGCTGTAATGAAGGAGCTTTCCGAGGTCCTGCAGGATTGGGAGGCCGTGATCGGCCTGGAGATCCATACCGAGCTCACCGCACTCGATACCAAGATGTTCTGCAACTGCAAGCTCAGCCACGATGACGAGCCCAACGCCAACGTGTGTCCGGTGTGCCTGGGCCTGCCCGGTGCGCTGCCGGTGCCCAACAAGCGCGCCATCGAGAGCATCGTCAAGGCCGGCCTCGCCACCAACTGCGAGATCCAGCGCCACTCGATGTTCTACCGCAAGCACTACTTCTATCCCGATATGGCCAAGAACTTCCAGACCACGCAGGGTCCGGTCGCCTTTGCCATGTACGGTCACTTGGATCTGGACGTGACCGGTCGCGGTGCCGCCGAGCGCCCCGACTGCGCGTTTGGCGAGGCCGAGGCCCAGAGCCTGGCGAGCGCCTCGGCCAACGCCGAGGGCCTGTCCACGTCCATGACGTCGACCATGCGCGAGGGTAACCAGCGCGCCGGCCATCTGGCCAGCTATGATGCGTCCAACCTGCAGATGCCCGAGCGTCGCGAGGACGGTTCCTACACGGTGCCCATCCGCATCCTGCGCATCCACATGGAGGAGGACGCCGCCAAGATGGTCCACGTGGGCGGTGCCGAGGGCCGCATTACCGCCGCTGCCGAGTCGCTCGTCGACTACAACCGCTGCGGCACGCCGCTGATCGAGCTCGTCACCGAGCCCGACTTGCGCACGCCCGAGGAAGCGCGCCTGTTTATGGAGAAGCTCCGCCGCATTTTTGTGACGCTGGGCATTTCCGATTGCTCCATGGAGAAGGGCTCCATGCGCTGCGACGGCAACGTGTCGCTGCGTCGCCGCGGCGAGACCAAGCTGGGCACCAAGACCGAGCTCAAGAACCTCAACTCGTTTAAGAGCCTGCATGACGGCCTTGCCTACGAGATCTGCCGCCAGGCCGAGGTGCTCGAGGAGGGCGGCATCATCTACCAGGAGACCCGCCACTGGGAGCCTAGTCGTAAGCGTACCGTGGTCATGCGTGTGAAGGAAACGGCCGACGACTATCGTCTGTTCCCCGATCCCGACCTGGCGCCGTTTGATCTGGACGACGAGTTCATCGACCGCTGCCGTGGCGAGATCCCCGAGCTGCCCGATGCCAAGCGTGTCCGTTTTGAGGCCGACTTTGGCATTAAGACGGCCGATGCCGAGCAGATTGCCGGCGACCCCGAGTTTGCCGACTTCTTTGAGGCCGCCGCTGCCGGTATGGCTGGCAAGGAGGCCCAGACGGTCGCAAACCTGCTGGTCAACGAGATGATTGCCTACCTTAAGGGCGCGGGCGTGTCGCTCGCCGAGTCCGGCATTGCGCCGGCTCAGGTGGCAGCGCTGGCCAAGCTGCTGGCGACCGATGCCATCAGCTCCAACCAGGCGCACGAGGTCTTTGAAGCCATGGCCCAGACCGGCGACGACCCCAATAAGATCGTCGACGAGCGTGGTATGCGTCAGGTGAGCGATGCCGGCGCGCTGCAGCCGATCGTGGACGAAGTGCTGGCGAACTGTGCCGATCAGGCGCAGCAGTATCGTGACGGCAACCAGAAGGTCATCGGCTTTTTGGTGGGCCAGTGCATGAAGGCGAGCCGTGGCAAGGGCAACCCGAAGCTCTTCAACGAGTTGCTGAGAACGTCGCTCTCGTAAACGGGAACCGAGGGGCCGGGCGCAGGGCCTTGCCTCTCAATTTCGGACAGTCCTGACTCACGACGGAGGCGCCACTGGCGCCTCCTGTTCGTGCGGAACTCATTGAGAGGCAAGGCCCTGCGCCCGGCCCCTCGGTTCCGTGACGACTCGGCCGTTCGGGTCAGGCGGGCTGATAGGAAAGATGGTGACGGAGGCGCAAAATGCGCCTCCGCCTTTTCAATGTGATGAAAGTGTGGCGAAATGAGCTTAAAACTTCCGTAAATGTGATAAATGTCACGTTTTACCTAAGGTAAAATGTGAGAAATATCACGTTTACGGAAGTTTCTTTGCGGGAGGTTCGGTCATGCAGCGAGATATCATTGCCAAGCTTAACGCTTGGAAAGCGTCAGAATATCGTAAGCCGCTTATCCTTAAGGGGGCGCGCCAGGTTGGAAAGACGTGGGCGCTTAAGGAGTTCGGCCGAACCTCGTACCTCAATTTTGTGTATCTGACGCTCGAGGAGCCGTCACCTGGGGTACAGAGCGAGTACGCTCAGTTTTTCGAAGGTACGCGCGATCCTCGACGGATCATCTCAAATCTTTCCCTGGCACTTGGACAGCCTATCGAGCCCGGCGAAACGCTGCTTATTATTGATGAGATCCAGGATTGTCCTTCTGCGGTCGGCGCCCTTAAATACTTCTGTGACGAGGCCCCCGAGTATCACGTCGCATGCGCAGGGTCTTTGTTGGGCGTTCGCTTGTCCCGTGAGACCAGCGCTTTTCCGGTGGGAAAGGTCGAGTTCATGGAGATGCGCCCCATGAGCTTTTCCGAGTTTCTGAAAGCCGAGGGCGCTGCAAACTACGACGAATACCTTGGCGGCCTGGATCAGATCGAGACAGTGCCCGATTTCTTCCATGTCCGTCTCGTCGAGCATCTTCGTCGTTATTTTGCATGCGGCGGCATGCCAGAGGCTCTTGGCCGGTGGGTGGAGACGGGCGATATCGTTCAGGTCGATAAGGTGTTGTCTGATCTCTTGGATTCCTACGAGCGCGATTTTGCCAAGCATGGTGGCCGTGCGCAGTTCGCCAAGCTTTCACAAATATGGAACTCGATTCCAGCTCAGTTGGCGCGCGAGAACAAAAAGTTCGTTTGGGGTGCGGTGCGCGAGGGGGCTCGTGCTCGAGAATACGAGGATGCTCTGGAATGGCTTGCCGATGCTGGGCTCATCACGGCGGTTCGCCTTAATGCTGCTGGTGGTGTGCCGCTCTCTGCGTACGATGACCTCAAGGCATTTAAGGTCTACTGTCTTGATGTCGGCTTGCTGCGCCGCATGGCAAGGCTGGATGCGTCCGCTTTTGCCATCTCGGATGCGCTATTTTCGGAGTTCAAAGGTTCGTTCGCCGAGAACTATGTGCTTCAGGCATTACTTTCACAGTTAGATGCTGCTCCGCGTTATTGGACAAACGAGAAGCCGAAGCACGAAGTCGATTTTTTGATTCAAGTCGGAAACGAAATCGTTCCCGTCGAGGTCAAATCGGGAGAGGTCGTTCATTCCAAGAGCCTTAAGTACTATGCCGACAAGCATGCGGAGACGACTCCATTGAGGGTCCGCTACTCACTTAAGAATCTAAAGCTCGACGACGGGGTGCTCAACATTCCGTTGTATTTGGCTGATCGATCTGTCCCTCTTATCAAAAAGGCGCTTGATCGTGCACATCTTGACGTTTAGATCCTGGGTGAGCTGACGGGCGGCGGCTAATTAATCGCTCCGTTACGGCCAGGGAGCCTGGGCCTTAGCGATGCTTGCTTCGCCAAGCCGTGGGTGTCATGCCGGTGTGTTGCTTGAAGGCTTGGGCGAAGGCGGCCTGCTGAGGGTAGCCTAGACGCTCTGCCACCTGCGCTATCGTGAGCGCGCTATCGGCCAAAAGGTCCTGCGCTCGCTCCATACGGCGTCTGCGAATGTAGGCGCCCAGGGATTCGCCAGTTTGGGCCTTAAAGGTGGCGCATAGTTTGGAGCGGCTTGTGTAGAGCCTCTCGGCCACCTCGCTGATGCCCACACGCCTGCCTTTGTCGAGCGCGCGCTCAATCATCGCCGTTGCTTCTTCGGCAATGGTTATGCTGACGCGTGTGCCTGCCGCCTGCCGCGCCTGCTTGTGGGCCGCGCGCGAACAGGCGAGCTCCGCGACCATGGTCTCCACGATGCCCTGCATATAGACGTGTCCACCTACGGTGCGGGCGCGGTCCTCGTTAATCCGGCGCAGCGTGTGGCAGATGGCAGACGTCGCTTCCTCGTGCCATGACTCGGCAAACGCCTCAAAGATTCCCGCGAACTCGGTGGGATAGCGGTGCTCCAGTTCGTCAAAATATCCAGGCAAAAAGAGCACCGAGCGCGAGTGATAAAGCTCCCCCGCAAACAGCGGGCTTAATTCCTCGCCACAGCTATCTTGGATAAAGCTGCAAACGGCGTTGTTTGGCCACGGTCCATGCAATGGTTTGAGGTTCGCGGGCGTTATGCCAGCCTCGGGCATGCATGTAAGCGTGGGCGCGCTGACTTCGCTCACGCAGGCGTATGGCTCGGGTGTGTATTCGGCCAGGTACATATCGTGCGTCGGGGTTATGAAATGCTCCATGACGATGCAGGCGGGGGAGAGAGGCATGATCCATGCGCGGCCGTGCGCCCGGTCGCTTTCCAACTCGCCGGTAAAGACGGCGCCCTTGCCGGTAAGCTCCAGGCCAAACTGCTCAAATTGCGGTGCGTAGAGCTCGGTTATGTCGGTCGCTGCCCGCCGTATTTGCAAAAGCGTTCCTTTCCTTTGCGGAAACGTCCACGCCTGGCTTGATTGTGAGCCATGGCTAACACATCAATGATAAGTTCATTACGGTTAACTCTCAAGCCGTTAGAAAGGAATCTCATGGCAAAGGGATCAAAAAGGGAGGGTGGAGGCATCGGCGAGTTGCTCGCGTATGCCGGCGACCGTAAATTCCTAACTTATTTGGGCATGGCTCTCTCGGCGCTCTCGCAGCTGCTGAGCTTTGGCCCGTACGTGTGCATCTGGTTTGTCGCGCGAGACCTTATCGCTGTGGCGCCTAACTGGAGCGAAGCCACCGATATCGCGATGTATGGCTGGTGGGCCGTTGGTTTTGCCCTGGCAAGCATCGTAGTTTATTTCGTGGGGCTCATGTGCACGCACCTGTCTGCGTTTCGCTGCGCGTCCAATATCCGCAAGACTACGAGCGAGCACCTGCTTAAGCTGCCGCTTGGCTACTTTGACACGCACTCCACCGGTGAGCTGCGCCGTATTGTAGACGGATGCGCCGCCTCCACCGAGACCCTGCTCGCGCACATGTTGCCCGATATCGCCGGCGCCACCGCCATGGTCGTGGGCTTGCTCGTGCTGCTTTTCGCCCTCGATTGGCGTTTGGGGGTGGCATGCCTTATCTCGGTCGTCGTTTCGCTTGGCGCCATGGCCACCATGATGAGCGGCAAAGGCGCCGAGTTCATGAAGGCCTACATGGGAGCGCTGGTCAAGATGAACAAGACCGGCACCGAATACGTACGCGGCATCCCCGTGGTCAAGGTGTTTCAGCAGACGGTCTACTCCTTCAAGGCCTTCCACGATGCGATTGCCGAATACGCGGACATGGCACAAAGCTATGCGGGCACGTTCTGCCGAGGTCCGCAGGTACTCAACCTTACGGCGCTCAACGGCCTCGTGGCATTCTTTTTGCCGGTGGCGTTGCTGTTGGCGCCGGGCGAGACGGACTTCGCGCATTTTATGGCAAACTTCACGTTTTACGCGATATTTTCGGCCGTGGTACCGACGGCCATGACCAAGCTCATGTTTGTGGGCGAGGCCTCTCAGATGAGTGCCGATTCGCTGGCTCGCATCCGAAGCATCATGGATTCCAAGCAGCTCTCCGTGCCCGCCCAACCCAAGCACCCTGCCGGCAGCGACGTACGATTTGAGGATGTGAGCTTTACCTACGAGGGTGCCGAAGCGCCTGCCATCAACCATGCGAGTTTTAGCGTTTCCGCTGGTAGCACCCTCGCCCTGGTGGGTCCCTCGGGTGGCGGTAAGTCAACCTGCGCAAGCCTGATCCCGCGTTTTTGGGATGTTTCCTCGGGTCGAGTGCTCGTAGGCGGTGTGGACGTTCGCGATATGGATCCGCACGAGCTTATGGACCAGGTTGCCTTCGTGTTCCAGACCAACCAGCTGTTCCGGCAAACACTTGCCGATA
The DNA here is from genome assembly GCA_902494565.1 of uncultured Collinsella sp. Classification (GTDB taxonomy): domain Bacteria; phylum Actinomycetota; class Coriobacteriia; order Coriobacteriales; family Coriobacteriaceae; genus Collinsella. Next base: position 18,299 of record CABUTN010000005.1, read on the forward strand.
ACGTGCGCGCCTCCAAGCCTACGGCCACTGACGACGAAGTGCGTGCGGCCCTCTCCGCAGCTCAATGCGATGACATTGTGGCCAAGCTCCCACAGGGCATCAATACCATGCTCGGCGCCGGCGGAGCATATCTTTCGGGCGGCGAGGTCCAACGCGTGGCACTCGCCCGCGCGATCCTTAAAGACGCGCCTATCGTGGTGCTCGATGAGGCCACGGCGTTTGCCGATCCCGAGAACGAGGCGCTCATCCAGCGCGCCTTTAGCAAGCTGGCGGCGGGCCGCACGGTCATTATGATTGCGCACCGACTCTCGACTGTAGTGGGCGCAGACCAAATCGTGGTGCTCAACCAGGGCAGCGTACAGGAGTCGGGTACCCATGCCGAGTTGCTGTCCCAAGAGGGCCTGTATGCCAGGATGTGGGCCGAATACGAACAGGCCGCGAGCTGGAAAATCACTGCAGCGACCGCGGATGCCGCCGTCACGAAGGGAGGCGAGGCCTAAATGTTCGCCTCATTCCAAAAGAAGTATTTCCTATCCGATAAAGGCGTCGCCGGAGTAAAACGCGGCATTTTCTGGACCACGCTCACCAATCTCATTACCATGGCCGGCATGGGCTTTTTATTCCTGGTCATGGCCGGTTTTGTCGAGCATCTCGCCACCGGCGCCGACCTGCCGGATACCCTGCCGATCGTGGGCGGCCTCGTGGTCTTTTTCGTGTTGCTCTTTGCCTCTAACTGGCAGCAGTATTACTACACCTACTGCATCTTCTACGAGGAGTGCGGCAAGCAGCGCATGGAGATTGCCGAGCGCTTGCGCAAACTGCCGCTGTCGTTTTTTGGTCGTCGTGATCTGGCCGATTTAACCGAGACCATCATGGGCGACGTCCAGGCCATGGAGCACGCCTACAGCCACGTGCTGGGAGAGCTTTGGGGTGCCATCATCGCAAGCGCCATTGTGTTCGTGGCGTCGCTGTTCTTTTGCTGGCAGCTGGCGATCGCGGCGTTTTGGAGCGTTCCCGTGGCCTTTGCCGTGCTGTATCTAACACGCGGCCCCATGACTCCGGTGTTCGATCGCGTGCGTGCCGAGAAGGTCAAGGTTACCGAGGCAATTCAAGAGACGCTCGACTGCGTTCGCGAGATCCGCGCCACCAACCAGGAGGCCCATTATCTTGAGGGACTCAACGCCGTGATCGATGCCGAGGAGCGCGAGACCACCAAGGGCGAGCTCGCTAACGGGCTTTTGGTTAACTCTGCCTTTGCCATTCTGCGTCTGGGCATTGCCACCACGCTGGTCGCGGGCGCCGCGATGGTCGCCTCCGGGCAGGTCGACTTTTTGGTGATGTTTGCCTTTTTGCTTATGGTGAGCCGTATCTATGCACCCTTTGACCAGGCGTTAATGTTAATGTGCGAGCTGTTTGCTGCCGAGTCGTCTGCAAAGCGTATGCGCTCCATCATGGAGGAGCCCGTGGCGCAGGGTAGTGAGAAATTTGAGCCCGTGGGCCACGATGTGGTGTTCGATCACGTGGCATTTGGCTATGGCGCGGGCGAGGACGGCCGCGCCGGCGAGAAGGTTCTTACCGATGTGAGCTTTGCCGCCAAGGAAGGCGAGGTCACGGCACTGGTCGGTCCTTCGGGTTCCGGTAAGTCTACGGTGAGCCGCCTGGCCGCGCGTTTTTGGGATGCCACCGCGGGCAAGGTTACCGTGGGCGGCGTGGATGTTGCGAGCGTTGATCCCGAGGTGCTGCTGCGCGACTACGCCATTGTGTTCCAAGACGTGCTGCTCTTTGACGACACGGTGATGGGAAACATCCGCCTCGGGCGTCGTGATGCTACCGACGAGGAAGTGCTTGCGGCCGCGCGTGCCGCCAGCTGCGACGAGTTCGTGAACTGCATGCCGCAGGGCTATGACACCATGATCGGCGAGAACGGCTCCAAGCTGTCCGGCGGCGAGCGCCAGCGCATCTCTATCGCCCGCGCGCTGCTCAAAGACGCGCCCATCGTGCTGTTGGACGAGGCGACGGCAAGCTTGGATGTGGAGAATGAGACCGTGGTACAGCAGGCGCTCTCCCGTCTGCTTGCAGGTAAGACGGTTATCGTTATTGCCCACCGTATGCGTACGGTGGAAAATGCCGACAAAATCGTTGTGCTCAAGGATGGTGTGGTTGCCGAGCAGGGCACTCCGGCGCAGCTTAAGGCGGCAGGCGGAGAATTTGCCCGCATGGTCGCACTGCAAAAGGAAGCGGCTGCCTGGCAGCTGTAGGAAAGGGGACCAAGATTTCCAAAGGTTAACTTTGGTTGACCATAATAGTTCGACTAAACTAGTCTCAAAAGCGTGCTCGAGCAAACTAATGAACTCGGGTGCTAAGGCACCATGCCGCGCTTGTGCGGCAAAAGGGAGAAGCAACATGAAGAAGTCGACGTTTAACACCCTGCTTGTCGGTGGCGGTTTTCTGCTTGGTACGGCTGGCATCAAGCTGCTCACCAGCGCTCCGGTAAAGAACGCCTGCGTGCAGGGCATCGCGTGCGGTATGCGCGTCAAGAACTGCTACCAGGACATGGTCGAGCAGGCCAAGGCCAATGTCGATGACATGGTTGCCGAGGCTGCCTACATCACCCAGAGCGAGGCCGCTGCTGACGAGGCAGCCGAGTAACGCTCCTAGGCACAAACTATGAGATTCTCGATTATTAGCGAGATCCCTGGCAGGACCCGTCTTCAATTGGCGGGTCCTGTGCCAGAGAGCGATCTCGACGCACTTCTTAAGCTCAGCGGCGATATCGACGGCGTGCACAAGGTGCGCGTTTATGGCCGTATTGGCCAGATGGCGCTGGAGTACGACGAGCCGCGCCGTGCGAGCGTGCTCGACGCCCTGGGCGCACTCGATGCTCAAGCTATCGCCGATGCCAAGTCGGGCTATGTGATGCAACTCGAGCCGCGCAAGCACAAACTCGTTATGGACCTGGCGACACTCGTCGGCGCCCATTACGCACGTCGCTGGTTCTTGCCGACGCCTCTGCGTGCGGTATTTGTCGTGGCCGGTTACATGGCATTTTTGCGCGCTGCCCTTCATGAGCTGGCACAGCCGCGCCTGACCGTTCCTGTGCTCGACGCTTCGGCCATCGGCATTTCGTTCGTCAAGCGTGATGTCGACACTGCGGGCCAGACGATGTTCCTGCTCAACGTGGGCGAGCTGCTCGAGGACTACACCCGCGCCATGAGCGAAAACGAGCTCATCAACTCGCTGCTCGATGTGCCCGACAAGGCGCAAAAGGTCGTCGGCGACACCGAGGTGAGCGTTGCTGCGACCGAGCTCGAGCCCGGCGATCTGGTCGCCGTACGCACCGGCATGTCCATCTGCATTGACGGTGTGGTCGAACAGGGGAGCGCCATGGTCAACCAGGCGACCCTGACTGGCGAGCCGCTTGCCGTCGAGCGCAGCGCAGGCGACGACGTGTTCGCCGGCACTGTCGTGGAAGACGGCAGCATCTTGGTGCGTGTGCGCGCCAATACGGCTCAGACCAAGCTCCGTTCGATCGTCTCGCTCGTGCAGACGGCCGATTCGCTCAAGTCCGAGGGCCAGTCGCATATGGAGGACCTTGCCAACAAGATCGTTCCGTGGAACTTCCTGCTCGCGGGCTTGGTTGCGCTCACCACGCGTAGCCTCATCAAGACCTCGGCGGCGCTGATGGTCGACTACTCGTGCGCACTCAAGCTCACGGGTTCCGTTGCCGTCATGACCGCTATGAGCGATGCCGCCAAGATGGGCGTCATGGTCAAGGGCGCAAAGTACTTTGAGTCGTTTGCCAAGGCCGACACCATTGTGTTTGATAAGACCGGCACGCTCACCGAGGCGCAGCCGCGTCTTGCCTGCGTACTCACCACCGATGGCTGGAGCGAGGACGAGATCCTGCGCCTTTCCGCTTGCTTGGAGGAGCATTTCCCGCATCCGGTGGCGCGTGCCGTGGTCAACGCTGCTCACGAGCGTGGGCTCGAGCACCGCGAGCGTCACGCTGCTGTCGAGTATATTGTGGCGCACGGTATCGCTTCGTCCATTGAAGGGCGTCGCGCCATCATCGGTTCCGCGCACTTTGTATTTGAGGACGAGGGCGCGCAGCTCGAGTCCGACATCAAGGAGCAAATCGAGTCCCAGATGCAGGGCCTGTCGCCGCTGTATCTGGCGGTCGACGGCAAGGTCGTCGGCGTGCTCGGCATCGAGGACCCGCTTAAGCCCGGGGTCCGCGAGGCCATTGCCGACTTGCACGCGTTAGGCGTTAAGCACGTGGTCATGCTCACGGGCGACTCGGAGCGCACGGCCGAGCGCATTGCTCGCGAGGCAGGTGTCGACGAGTTTAAGGCCGAGCTGCTGCCCGAGGACAAGTACGCCTATGTGGAGCGCATCAAGGGCGAGGGGCGCCACGTTGCCATGGTGGGCGACGGCGTCAACGATTCGCCGGCGCTCGGTTTGGCCGACGTGGGCTTGGCGATGGGTGGCGGAAGCGACATCGCCAAGGAGGTCGCCGACATCATCCTGACCGATACGGAACTCGATGCGATTGTTCGCCTGCGCCGCATGAGCCAGGGACTCATCGATCGTCTGACGAGCTCGTATTCCAAGGTGATGCTCACCAACTCGGCGCTGTTGGCATTGGGCATTACCGGCATGATCACTCCGCAGACGTCGTCGCTGCTGCACAACGGCTCAACGATCGCCTACAGCCTGGGCAACGCAAAGGCTTACCTGCGCTAGCGTTTTTGCTTGAGTTTATGGCCTGCATTCGGACGGTGTTGCATCCGCCAGAATGCAGGCCTTTTGCGTTTGACCATGTGCTAGCAGCAATATATAGTGATGCTAGCAAAGATAGCATGAGTCGAAGGCGAGGTTGAGATGGGTGCTGTTAGCGGCATGGCGCAAGTGAACGTTCGCGTAGATCGCCAGGTCAAGAACCGTGCCGAGGAGGTGCTGCGGCTTTCGGGCGGGTCACTGCCCGAGCTCATCAAAAAGGTCGTAGCGAAGGTTGCACAGGGCGGCGGGCAGTGCGAGGAAATGCTGTCTGCCGTTGATGGCCGGCAACAGACCGTCGCGCCCGATACTCCGTTCGCCGCATCATGGGCAGCGGCAGACCGGCTTTATGCAGATATGGGCATCGCTGCGTCGCCTGTATCCGACGATCGCGGTTGGGACACAATCTATTCCGAAGCCATGGATGAGCATTATCGCCAAAAGGGGATGATCCAGTGAGTGGGGCGCCTCTCAAGATCATGGTGGACGCCAACGTATGGGTTGATTCGTTTTGTGTTGACCATGCCGAGTCGCTTGCCGCGCGTGCGTTTATTGGGCAGGCGACGGAGACGGGGGCGTTGCTGTTCTTTCCGGTTCATATCGCTAAAGACGTGCTATACGTTGTCCAACACGAGCTGAAGCGCAGCGTTCTTGCCAGCGGGGGAGCACTCGACGAGGCTTCTGCCCGTGCAATTGGCGATGCGGCGCTGGCGTTTGTCCGGAATATGACCGAAAACGCTATGGCCGTGGGTGCTGATGCATCCGATCTGTGGCTAGCCGACAAATATCTGACGCTCCATCGCGATTACGAGGACAACTTGGTGCTCGCCGCGTGCAAGCGCGCGCAGGTCGATTACTTGGTGACCAACGATCGTAAGCTGCTCGAACATGCCGATCTTGCAGCAAAGACCCCGTGCCAAATGATGCCGATTCTTGCCTTGGCCGAACGCGGCGGCGCGGCTATCGGTTGACGCGAACTGTTTGCGGGCCTCTTGGACGACGATGCGCCAAGGGACCCGCGTCTGCTATTTACAAAAGCTCGGCCTTAATGGCGGGACTTTCTGTGAGCTGCTCGGCTGCCTTTTCGTCGGAGCTGTCGAGTGCTGCCAGACTGCGGTAGACCCACTCGTTGACTTGGGTGTTCTTGACGCCTGCGGTCTGCATAAGGGCGCCTACCTCGCGGATTGCTGCGAGCAGATCGGCTTTGGGACCCGCGAGCTCGACCTCGATGCTGTGGTAGGCGGTCACGCCGCGGTTCTCACTCACGTGGTCGATAAAGCCCTCGACGGTCTCAAGCTGCTGGGCGAGAGCTGCATCATCGTCAGCGTCCAGCGCGACGAGTGCGTTCGATATCGTGAGGGCGGGATGTCCGCAGGGGACAAAGCCTTCGATGACATCCATAGCTTCGGTAATGGTTGAGCCCAGGCCTGCGAGGGCATTGATGAGTTGCTGCTTGGTATCCATAACGGTCCTTTCGACGGGTCAATTTTGCTTGGCGAAAATATACGTGACGCGATCGGTAGCAAAAGTGTGAAGTGCGGCGCACATTGGGGTCTTCACAGCTCGTGCATAGAACAGCTGTCTGCCTTTAGAACGTGGTAAGATAGCTATCCACGAGCGGGGTTCACCCCGCGTGTTCCTTGAAAAGTCGACGGTTATCGGGTGTTTGCAGGCCCGATACCATCCAGACTTTCCCGACATTCGGGGGCGACTGGTTTCGACACGATAGCTCTGAGAGAGGAAGCAAGCCGAGGTCTCCTCGCCTCGTTAAACAGGGGTACCGTCAAATTGAATTGACAACAACTCTTCTTTTGAGCCTATGGCTCTCGCTGCTTAATTTATAGCGGCGCGTCAACCCGGTGATTTCCCCGACACCGGCGCGACGTCATGTTAGGGGAATGCTCCTGCGCACGTAATCGGTATGGCGCAGGCTAAGACCGAACCGGTTAGGACGCCGCGAGCGTGTCGCTGCGCGCAAAGCGTCCGAGACTAAACCAGCGACTGAGCTTGGAGATGCCAATCAGGGGGCTTTCGTGGACCGGAGTTCGATTCTCCGCGCCTCCACCAATAGTTACAAGCAGGTAGGTATGCGCACCTACCTGCTTTTTTATTTCTAGTCCGCACCGCGGAGAATCGAACTCTGCGCAGGGCGCGGGCGTAAAGAAAACGCGTAAGCGTTTTTAGCCCGCGGGCGAGGGCGGCGGCAGCCGACCGAAGCCGGTGCGTATTTGCGAAGCAAATACGCGGATTCTCCGCGCAAACTTCCGACTCAAAACGGATGCGATGTTTATCGAATCTCAGCTGGCCTCGCCCAGCATCAACGGATCCCCCCGTACCGCGGAGAATCGAACTCTGCTCCAAAACCTGCGCGCTCGCCATCCCAAAACTGGGTAGAAGAAAGCCAAAACGCAATCGCAGGAGGTCAACATGACTGCAGAAGATAAGGCAAAGAACGCCGGCAAGGTCGCGCTCGTCTTGGAGGGTGGCAGTTTTCGCGGGCAGTTTACCGCGGGCGTGCTCGACGTTCTCATGGAGGCCGGCGTCGAGATTCCGGCGGTATATGGCGTATCGGCCGGCGCCCTCAACGGCGTGAACTACAAGTCGCACCAGATCGGCCGTGCCAACCGCATCAACCTGGCTTTCTGCAATGACAACCGCTTCATGGGCGCCGCGTCGTTTGCGGCCACGGGCTCTATCGTCGGCTACGACTTTATCTTCAACGATGTCCAGGACCGCCTGGATCCCTTTGACAACGAGACGTTCGACGCCAGCCCCATCGAGATGTACGCCGTTGCAACGGACATGCTGTTTGGAACCGCCGCGTACCTGCCGGTCAAAAGCGCTGTGCTCGATCTCGACGCCGTGCGCGCCTCGACTTCGTTGCCGCTGGTGACGCCTCCGGTCGAGATCGACGGGCACAAATACGTCGACGGTGGCGTTGCCGATTCGGTCCCCATCGAGCATGTGCTCGAGGAGGCGGGCTTCGACCGTGCGGTCGTCATCGTCACGCAGGACCGTTCGTATGAGAAAAAGCCCTACGAGTTTTTGCCGGCCGCGCGTGCGCGTTATGCCGACTACCCCTATCTGCTCGAGGCTATCGAGACGCGCCATGACCGTTACAACATCCAGCGCATGCACCTGTGGAAGTATGAGCGCGAGGGCCGTGCGTTGGTCGTCGCTCCGCAAAAGCCGGTCGAGGTCGGTCATGTCGAGCACGATTCGGCAAAGCTTTTGGACCTGTATATTCAGGGCCGCCAGGAGGCAAAGCGCCTGCTCGCGGAAATCCAAGAGTTCGTTGAGCGCTAGAGACGGCGAACCCTCAAAAATGAAAACAGCTAAAGAGCTGGAAAAATCACAGCTCGTGGATGACATGTGCAGAAACTCTGGTCGGAGCCAAAATACCTGTTGACTCGTACGGCGAGCGGGGTAATATGGACGGGTTACTTGCAGAGCCCCGTGAATCTCTGTAACAACACGTACTGTACATGGAGGAGTCTAAGTGATTTCGAAATCGACTCACTACGCCAAGCAGGGCGAGGTCCAGCGCAACTGGGTTCTCGTCGACGCCGATGGTGCTGTCCTGGGCCGTCTTGCCACCCAGATCGCAATGATCCTGCGCGGTAAGAACAAGCCCCAGTTCACGCCCAACAGCGACTGCGGCGACTTCGTTGTCGTCATCAACGCCGATAAGGTCCAGCTTACCGGTAACAAGGCCGACACGAAGACCTATTATCGCCACAGCGGCTACAACGGCGGCCTCAAGGCTGAGAGCTTCCGCCAGGCTATGGAGAAGCACCCGGAGAAGGTCATCGAGCGCGCCGTTCGCGGTATGCTGCCCAAGACCACCCTCGGCCGTGCCCAGATGACCAAGCTTAAGGTCTACGCTGGTGCCGAGCATCCGCATGCTGCCCAGAACCCCACGAAGATTGAGCTGGAGGCTTAAAGATGGCTGAGAACACCGTTGTCTACCAGGGTACCGGCCGTCGTAAGAACGCCGTCGCCCGCGTCCGTCTCGTCCCCGGCACCGGCAAGGTGACCATCAACAAGCGTGACGCCGAGCAGTATTTCGGCCGTCATCAGCTCGTTGAGAACGCCCTTGCTCCCTTCAAGGTGACCGACACCGCCGGTCAGTTCGACGTTATCGCTCTGTGCGATGGCGGCGGCATCTCCGGTCAGTCCGGCGCTCTGCGCCTGGGCATCGCTCGCGCTCTTCTGAACGCTGGCGACTACCGTGCTGACCTCAAGAAGGCCGGTTTCCTTACGCGCGATGCTCGCGTGGTCGAGCGCAAGAAGTACGGCCTCAAGAAGGCCCGCCGCGCTCCCCAGTTCTCCAAGCGCTAAGGTTTTATCTCCTTTCGAGATACAATGTACAAGCGGGGCCTGCCGATTCCTCGGCGGGTCCCGCTTTTCTTTTTCGACTAGGGTGGGCGGTTGCATATCGCCTGCTAGGGAAGGAGCGATCCTATGCCCCAGAACATCTTCGGTACCGACGGCGTCCGTGGCGTCGCCAATGCCGACCTCTCGTGCGACCTCGCGTTTCGCCTGGGCCGCGCGGCGACCAAGTTTCTTGGTCCGGATATCTGCATCGGCCGTGACACGCGCCTTTCGGGCACCATGCTCGAGAGTGCTCTGACCGCCGGCATTATGGCCGAGGGCGGCCGCCCGCATTGCTGCGGCGTTATCCCCACGCCCGCCGTGGCGCTGCTCACCGTTCAGAACGAGCTCGATGGCGGCATCGTCATCTCCGCTTCGCACAATCCGCCGGAGTTCAACGGTATCAAGTTCTTTAGCCGCAAGGGCATGAAGCTTCCCGACGCGGTCGAGGAGGAGATCAGCGCCTGGGTCATGTCCGAGGAAGCCATGGCTGCCGACACGCTGCCGACCGGTGCCGGCGTGGGCCACATCATCAAGATGAAGGACGCTCGCAAGGCATACGTCGACCACGCCATCGATACGCTTGATGGCCTGAGGCTCGACGGCTTGGTCGTTGCCGTCGACTGCGGCCATGGCGCTTCCTGCCAGACCACGCCCGCCGCGCTGCAGCGCCTGGGTGCCACGGTCCATGCCATCAACACCGATTACTGCGGCACCGACATCAATGTCGAGTGCGGCTCTACGCACCTCGAGCCCCTGCGCGAGCTCGTGCTGCGCACCCATGCTGATATCGGTCTGGCCCACGACGGCGACGCCGACCGCGTACTGTTCGTGGACAGCGAGGGCAATGAGATCGACGGTGACTACATCCTGGCTATCTGCGGTTCTGACCTTGCCGCTCGCGGCAAGCTCGCCAACTCCGAGATCGTCTCGACCGTCATGTGCAACCTGGGCTTCTCCATCGCTATGAAGGAACAGGGCTTCGAGATGGTTCAGACCGCCGTGGGCGACCGCTACGTTCTGGAGCGCATGCTCGCGGATGGCGCCGTCATCGGCGGTGAACAGTCCGGCCACATCATCTTCCTGGAGCACAACACCACCGGTGACGGCCTGGTGACGGCTCTGCAGCTGCTGGCCGTGCTCAAGCGCACCGGTCGTACCCTCACCGACCTTGCCGGCATCATGAAGAAGTACCCGCAGGTACTCGTCAACGTGCATTCGGACAACAAGGCTGGTCTGGACGATTGCCAGCCCATCTGGGATGCCGTCGCTGCTGCCGAGAAGGAGCTTGACGGCCGCGGCCGCATTCTGGTGCGTCCGAGCGGTACCGAGCCGCTGGTCCGCGTGATGGCCGAGGCCGAGACGCACGAGCTGACCCAGCGCGTTGTCGACGACATCGTCGAGGTTGTCAAGCGCGAACTTCCCTAATGGTCAAAAACCGTTGCCAAGTGGTAAACTGTTAAGGTTATTTTGATTGATTGGTATGTCCGAGGGGAAGCATGTTCACTAAAGTCCTAAGGTCTTTTGGTATGCGTGGTCGAGTCCTTACGCTGGATGCTCCCATCTCGGGCGACGTCATTCCGCTTTCCGAGGTAAACGACCAGACGTTTGCCACCGGACTTTTGGGCCAGGGCGTGGCGATTCAGCCTACGGGTACGCGCGTGATCGCGCCGGCTGACGCGAAGGTCGAGGCCATTTTTCCCACGGGACACGCCGTTGCGCTTAACACGGTCGATGGCCTGGACGTGCTCATCCACGTTGGTTTGGACACTGTTCAGCTCGAGGGCAAGCACTTTACCGTACATGCGCAAGTGGGTGACATCGTCCATAAGGGCGATGTGCTCATTGAGTTCGATCGCGAGGCAATTGCTGCCGAGGGCTACGATGTGACGGTTCCCATCTTGGTGTGCAACTCCGTTGAGTTCTCAAGCATCAAGGGCTCCGTTGGCGTGCATGTCGAAGAGATGGACCAGCTCATCGTTGCTCGCGAGCGCTAACAAGTGCACGAGGCCATTAGCCTACAATTCAAACACGTTTACGGAGGGCGCCCTTGAAAGAGGACGCCCTCCGTGGCAAGATGGGATTTGTCCGAGGCTAAACAGCTTTGGGTCACCGTGGACGGGCAGGGGCCTCGACGCGGTTAGACACGAGACACATACATTACGCGACCTCGCCCTGGTGGCCGCACACGTTGGTTGCGGCCGACGCGGGCCGCGGGCAAGTGCTTGTAAGGGAGCCTTGCCTCTCTTGTACGAGAAAGGACGCGTAATGAAGATCATTAAAGCTAAAGACTACGAGGATATGAGCCGCAAGGCCGCTAATATCATCTCGGCCCAGGTTATCCTCAAGCCCGACTGTGTGCTGGGTCTTGCCACCGGCTCCACCCCGATCGGTGCCTACAAGCAGCTCGCTGCTTGGTACGAGAAGGGCGACGTCGACTTTGCCGAGGTCAGCACCTACAACCTGGACGAGTATCGTGGCCTTTCGCACGACGATCCCCAGAGCTATCACTACTTCATGCGTGAGAACTTCTTCGATCACATCAACATTGACCTGAACAACACGCATGTGCCCGATGGTTCCAACCCCGACGCCGCCACTGCCTGCTCTGAGTACGACAAGATCGTCGCGGCCGCCGGTTACCCGGATCTGCAGTTGCTCGGCATTGGCAACAACGGCCACATCGGCTTCAACGAGCCCGATGACCACTTCTCCAAGGGCACGCACTGTGTCGACCTCACCGAGAGCACCATTCAGGCCAACAGCCGCCTGTTCGACAGCATCGACGATGTTCCCCGTCAGGCCTACACCATGGGCACTCAGACCATCATGTATGCCCGCATGATCCTGGTCGTCGCCAACGGCGAGGCCAAGGCTCAGGCCGTGCACGATATGTGCTATGGTCCGGTTACGCCCAAGTGTCCGGCTTCGATCCTGCAGCTGCACACCAACTGCGTTGTCGTTGCCGACGAGGCCGCCCTTTCGCTCTGCGAGTAGCGCGAATCCTGCACCTCGACATAGCCTTGCCTAAGGCCTCCGCTTTGCGGGGGCCTTTTTGCTATCCCTTTCCGCCCGCTTGACCAAAATCTTGCCGCAAGCTTGACGAATGCCGGATGCCCAACAGTTTGATTCATTCTATATCAGATTCTATGCAAAAATGCCACTAAAAGGTCGTAGACGGTAGCGGGTGCTAGGCGAGTTGAATGACATAGCTGAACATTGTTCATCTGCGTTACACTGCCGCTTAGATGGGACAAGCTGACAAGCTCATTTACCTGCTTAAAGACCGATTAGTCGGGGGATTAATAACAATCGGCCCTCGCTGTACAAAAACTTGCCGCTTGCGTACCAAAAGACAACCTAAAACACAAGGTCGCTCTATTCATAGCGCGGCTTGTATGGTCTTGCGGCTACAGTGTCCATACGGTCGAGTTGAGGAGCGGGCATGGTAAACGATTTGAGCGGTATAGACGACCTCGAGCTGATGCCGTTAGGCGGAGGCTATATGGTGCGACGCGAACGCTTGATGAATGAGCTTATCGCCAAGGGCCGAAAGGCCGGCATCGTGGTGCTTTATGCACCCGACGGGTTTGGGAAGACCTCGGTGCTGCTGCAGTACACCCATGAGGTTAAATGCGACCCGACGCGAGGCCCCGTGCGGATTATCGAGGCCGATCGCGCCACTGGGCGCGAGGTGTTTATGCAGCTTGAGGTGGTTGCCGAAGAACTCAAAGACAAACCGCACTCCCTTATCGCGATTGATAATGTGCCAAACCTCGATCAGCACGATACCGAAGACCTCATCGACAGGATTCGCGGCCTGCGCGCTATGGGGGTAGGGGTCTTTATCTCCTGCCGTCCTTCAAATCGTCAGCTGATTCATGGGCTGGGCGATTCGGTTAAGATCAATGCGCAGATGCTCAAGGTGCATGCCTATGAGTATTCGGCGTGGGCATCGGCGTTTTCGATCAGCACATCGCTCGACTTTTATCAGCTCACGCAGGGTGTGCCCGAACTCGTTTCGGCATTGCAGACGGGTCTGTATGGCCAAGGCGACGTAGCCGGTCTGCTCGAAAACGAGATTGTCAACGTATATGGCGCGGCACTTGTCGATCTGGCTTCGCTCGACAATAATGCGCTGTTTTGCGTGGCATGTCTCATGGTTTTGATGGGCGAGGGCAATATTGCAGAACTCGAGGCTTGCGGGGTGAGGCTGTCGATGGTCGACCAGTCCTACTTTGTACGCGACTACCCGATCTTTGGCTTGGATCCCGCCGAGCGGAGTTTTACGTGTCTGGGCACAGAGGATAACGGACGCTTGCGTTTGCGTAAGTTGGTGGCCGAGGTTCGCCCCGAACTTGTTCCGAGGGCGGCCCGGATTTTGCTTAAGGCGGGCCGATGCGATGCGGCGATGGGCCTGGCGGACGCCTTTTTGGACCGTGAAGCGGTCCTTGAACTTGCTGGGCAGTATGGGGTCGATCTTGCTCTGACGGGGCACGGGGCCGATATCTGCCGAGCAGCGCTGGGCACGATCGATGCCGACGATCCGGCTCCAGAGCCAACGCCTGCCGAGGCGCTTGGCGTATATCTGGCAGCGGTCAGCGTGTCCAATACAAAGCTCGCTCGCTATATGGCATCGGTCATCGAGCGCGGGGGCGAACGGGCGGCCTGCGAAATAGACCCTGTTTCATGGAGGGTGGCCCAGACACTGACGGCTGTTTGCTATGGGGACAACGGGCTTGGGCTCCCTACGAACCTGGCCGTGCCAGAAATCGAGACATCCCATACCACACTCGATATGTTGTCCGCGCATATCGAGATCAAGCGATGCCTGACCGAACGGGGAGATGACGGCGGTGTTCTACAGCAGCTCAAAACGAGCAAGGCTTACGACTGCGAGCTCGACATCGCGGGGATTGTTATACGGGCCGATAGCATGCTGGTGGAGCTCTTTGACGGGTCGTTTGCGGGAACCGACGAGCGCGACGACGAGATGACGGTGGTGCGGGAGGCGCTCGACGTACGTGGGCTTAAGGCGATGGCTATCTGGGTGCGCATGGTGTTGGCGGCACGGCGGCTCCTTTCCGGCTTGCCGGTAACCGACGATGCGGCGTTCAACGAGCTCGATCGTTTTGCCGTGCGCATGCGCGACAACCAGATTCAGCTGTTTGGCCTGTTGCTAGAAGGCTGGCAGTCGCTGGCGGAGGGACGGCCGGTTAATGCAAAGTTCCGTGCGGTCCAAGTGCTCAAACTTGCCGAGGAGTCGATTACGTACATGCGCGATAACGCATTGCTGCTGGAGCGCGCGGCGTATCTGCGTAACACCTCGATGGTTTCGGTTCGCGAGGAAGCGGAGTTGCTCGATATAAGCCAGACGCAGGTTGGTGGAGCGGAGGCCTGGATGGTGGCGCTGCATTTGGCCTGTGCGGGGCGAGATAGCGACCTTGCGGCCTGGATGTCCATGAATCGCGCGGGGATTCTAGAGCCATCGTATCGGCTCTTTGCGCGCCTTGCCATGCATTGTCTGGGCGAGCCGGCGGGCAGGATACGCAAGAAGCTTCCCGTGCGCGAACTGTCGCGGTACTCGCTGCGCGACGATTTAGAAGGGGAGGGCGAGCGCCTGTTCCAGGCCGGCGAGGTTGAAGCCGTTGATACCATCGACCATATCGAGATTCGCATGTTTGGTGCGTTTCGCGCCGAGCGCGACGGGTTTCCCATCACGGACAAAATGTGGCGCCGCAAGAAGGCGGCGACACTTGCCGAGCGGCTTGCACTGGGCATGGATGCGCTCGTCGATCGTGAGACGCTGGCCATGGAGCTGTGGCCCCATGCCGAGTTCAATAGTGCCCGCAACAACCTGTACTCGACGATATCGCGCTTGCGGTCGGCTTTGGGACCGACGCCGGATGGCAAGTCGTGTGTGCTTATCCAAAATGAATGCATCGGACTCAACGGCGACTACGTCAAGACCGATGTACGGCTGTTTGACCAGATAAGCCGCGAGGTTTTGGGAAATCGCACGGGTGCGCGCGGACCCCATTTAGTTGAGCTGTGCCTTAAGATTGAACAGCTTTATGCCGGACCGCTGTATGTTCCCAATGGCTGTAATCCCACCTACTTTTTGCGCATGCGACGCATTATGCAGTCAAAGTACATCGATTGCATGATTAAGGGGGCAAATGCCGCTCTAGAAGAAAACGACCTGCAGTCGGCGATTTGGCTAGCGGAGTCGGGGCTTCGGCAGGAAACGGCGCGTGAGGATATGGTGCGCTGCGCCATGCGCGTCTACAGTGCGGCGGGGCGGCGGCGCGATATCGTCGAGCTATACAGCGGGCATATGCACCACCTGAGGGAGCAGGTCAATGGTGTGCCCGAGCCCGAGACGCGGCGTCTATACGAGCGCTTGGTGGAGGGGCGGCTCAATCGCGTGCTGGTCGAGCGATAAAAAACGGGCGCCCGAAGTACTTGGGCACCCGTAAGCTTGCTATGTGTCGGCTCGCCGGATCATTGGCTCTTAGACGAGCTTGATCTTCTCGATGTCCT
The DNA here is from genome assembly GCA_902494565.1 of uncultured Collinsella sp. GTDB lineage: Bacteria > Actinomycetota > Coriobacteriia > Coriobacteriales > Coriobacteriaceae > Collinsella. The sequence continues at coordinate 33,992 of CABUTN010000005.1, forward strand.
TGCGCGAGGACTCGCGATACAGCGAGAACTTGCGGCCGATGACCTGGACGACTTCGGCGTGGCAGCGCTCAGCGAGCTCTTCGGCGGCCTCGCGGGCGGAAAGGCTGGAGCCATCGAGCACGGAGCACTTAACGAGCTCGTGCTTCTCCAGGTAGGCGACCGTCTGCTCGACGGTGCCCTCGTTGACATCGGACTTGCCGATGATGATGGCGGGGTTGAGGTGATGGGCCATGCTGCGAAGCTGCTTGACCTGGGCTCCTGTCAGTGCCATGGGTTCTCGCTTTCTATGTATGGGGCGCCCCGCGACGGGGCCTTAATCTACGTGAGCTGTCCCACGATAGCGCAGGAACGGCGCGGTGTGGAGCGCGTTTGCCCAGTTCAAAAAGAATGCGGATGCCGAGTGAGTGGGCGGTGCGGGCTGCGAGCAGGCTATGAGCTGGGCGCAGAGACCGGCTCCCATGCAATAAACGCCCAACGAACCTTGCGGACATGATCGAGCATATAGCGCCCCTGCGGCACGCCCTTGGAGCCCGGCTCACCGGCATGGGGGTTCTCAATCATGTGCTGGGCGATGTAGTCGCGCAGGCGGTCGATCTTATCTTCGTTGCCATGTTCGAGCATACGGGAGAAGTCCGTCACGCCTGCCTCGAGGCTATCGAAGGTGTCGCGACGAGGCGATTCAAAGTACGTAACCTGCGGCAACGCACCCATCTGAATGAGGATGTTGAAGGCGTACACAAAGCCATTACTGCAGGTAACCGAGGCACCGATAGCGTTCATCAAGTGCAGATCATAGCGCGGGCTGGAGTTGGCGACCATCGTGACAGCACAACGCCGACGAGCCGTACGATCAAGCTTGGCAAGCGCGCCTTTCAGATCGGTCGTCGTAACCGAACGACTGGCAAAGGCAACATCTACCGCTTTCGCGACCGGTCCAACCAAATCCCAATCATCATCCCAAGCAAGCTCAAGCGGCGTAATAAGATCCTCGAGCCCATAGAACTCAATGCCAGCATCAAGCGTGCTCAACATAGCAGGGGAAAAGTCAGCAGCAATCACAGGATGCCCAGCCTGAGCAAGCGGAATAGCAATCGACCCAGCCCCACACCCCATATCGAGCACCGATTCGCCGGGCTCAAGCGCCAACAGCTTTATAAAATCCCGAGCATAAGGGGCAGTTTCCAGTGGACGAAAATGCCGAGCTCGCTTATCCCACTCAAAAGAATCATCAGCTCGCCGCCGATCAGCTTGCAAGCGCATCCACTCCTGATTCCAATCAGCAGAAAGAAGCTCAGAGCGAGCATCCCCATCAACCACGGGCCAACCTCCTAGCAACAAAAAAGCGACTCCCCCCAAAAGAAGAGCCGCAACCAGCATATATCAGAAAAAGAACCGTTCCAATGCCAAACCGCCGCACCAGCCTAGTGGTGCAGGAGCGAAGCAACTGCAACCGGGATAGAACCCAACCGAGGTCCCGTTGTGCGGGAGCCCCGGGGAGGGCAAATATATAAGGTCGATCGCGAGTTCCGCACGAGCCGGAGAGCACTTAATGTGCTCTCCGTGCGAGTCAGGACTGTTCGAGCAGGCGACCTTATATATTTGCCCTCCCCGGGGCTCCTCGCCAGTCCCCCTCAGCTAGTTCTTGAGCGAGTTCAGCGGCGCCGGGAAGCGTCCGCCACGGTGGGCAAGCACGGTGCCGGCGTTGGGGTTCACCGGCATGATGGGTGCACGGCCAAACAGGCCGCCGTACTCGACGCAGTCGCCCACGCCCTTGCCGATAGCGGGAATCACGCGGACGGCCGTGGTCTTGTTGTTGATGACGCCGATGGCCATCTCGTCGGCGATGATGCCGGCGATGGTCTCGACCGGGGTGTCGCCGGGGATGGCGATCATGTCCAGGCCAACGGAGCACACGCAGGTCATGGCCTCGAGCTTCTCGAGCGAAAGCGCACCGGCCTCGACGGCGGCGATCATGCCGGCGTCCTCGGACACGGGGATGAAAGCGCCGGAGAGACCGCCCACGCTGGAACTGGCCATGACGCCGCCCTTCTTAACGGCATCGTTGAGCATGGCGAGCGCGCAGGTCGTGCCGGGGCCACCGCAGGTGCCCACGCCGATGATCTCGAGGATGCGCGCGACGGAGTCGCCGATGGCGGGCGTGGGAGCCAGCGACAGGTCGACAATGCCCTTCTCGACACCCAAGCGATGGGCGGCCTCGCGGCTCATGAGCTCGCCGGCGCGGGTGATCTTAAAGGCGGTCTGCTTGATCTTCTCGGCGACTTCCATCATCGATGCGGAATCGGGCAGCGTCTCCAGGGCTGCGGCCATAACGCCGGGGCCCGAGACGCCTACGTTGATGACGGCGTCGGCCTCGCCACCGCCGTGGACGGCGCCCGCCATAAACGGGGAGTCCTCGACCATGTTGGCAAAGCAGACAAACTTGGAGGCGCCAACGGAATCCTGGTCGGCCGTGAGCTTGGCGGCATCGATGATGGTCTGGGCGGCCATGAGCACGGCGTCCATGTTGATGCCGGCGCGCAGGCTGGCGACGTTGACGCTGGAGCAGACGCGGCTCGTGGTGGCGAGCGCCTGGGGGATGGACTGGATGACGCGGCGGTCGGCGTCGCCGATGCCCTTCTGGACGAGTGCGGAGAAGCCGCCCAGGTAATCGATGCCGAGCGTCTCGGCCGCGCGGTCGAGGGCATGTGCGATGGGGGTGAGGTCCTCATCCTTGCAGCACGCGGCGATCTGCGCCACCGGGGTGACGGAAACGCGCTTGTTGACGATGGGGATACCGTACTCGCGCTCGAGGTTCTCGGCGGTCTCGACCAGATGCTCGGCCGTGTGCGTCACGTGGTCGTAGATTTTCGTGCACATGCGGTCGAGGTTCTCGTCACCGCAACCCATGAGCGAAACACCCATGGTGATGGTCCTGATGTCGAGGTTCTGCTCCTCAACCATGCCGCGGGTTTCCGCGATTTCTGCGGGCGTGATCGCCATCCTTGCGCTCCTATCTGCCAAAACGAGCATAGTCTTATCTATTCTAACGTGCCGCACGTGCCAAGTGGCGCATGCGGCACGTTTTGGTGCTCGGTTGTTTCCGTTGTGTTACTGCCCAAAGACCTCTTCGGCGATACGAGCGCTTTCGGCGGCATCCTTGGCGTAGTAGTCCGCGCCGATCTGCTTGGCGTATTCGGGGGTGAGTACGGCGCCGCCCACGATGATCTTGACGCCCGGAACCTCGGCATGGAGCAGCTTGATGGTCTCCTCCATGGCGACGACCGTGGTGGTCATAAGCGCCGAGAGGCCGACGAGTTTGATATCGCGCTCCTTGACGGTCTTGAGTACCTCCTGCGGATCGACGTCGCGGCCTAGGTCAAAGACGGTGTAGCCGTAGTTATCGAGCAGCATCTTGACGATGTTCTTGCCAATGTCGTGGATGTCGCCCTTGACGGTGGCCACGCAGATCTTGCCCTTGTCGGCGATCTCGCCGGCGGGCATCAGGCGCTTGATGGTGTCGAAGCCCACGCGCGCGGCCTCGGCCGAGGCCATGAGCTGCGGTAAGAAGAACTTTCCCTGGTCAAAGAGGACGCCAACCTCGTCGAGGGCGGGGATAAAGTGATTGTTGATGAGGTCCATAGCGTCGTGGTCTGTCAGCAGACGCTCGGTCTCGGCAGCGATCTCGCCTTTGCGGCCCGAGACGACCATTCGACGAATCGGGTCGTCGTTGCCGTCAGTGCCGGCGGTGCCAGCAGCAGGCGCGGCATCACTCGATGCGGCCTGAGCCGCTGCCGGGTTGGCGGCGATCTTGTACGGATCGGTCCAGCCGGCATAGCGCTCGATGTATCCGGTCGAGCCCTCGTCTTCAACGCTCAGGACGCGATAGCTGTAGACGGTGTCCATAAAGCGCTTGGAACCCGGGTTCATGATGGGGGCGTCCAGGCCCGCGCCAAAGGCGGCGGCCAAAAAGACCGAACCCAGCAGCGGGCGGGCAGGCAGGCCAAAGCTGATGTTCGATACGCCGAGCGCGCATTTGACGCCCAAGCGCTCCTTGCACAGGGACATGGCGCGCAGGATCTGCTCGGCCTGGCGCTGGTTGGTCGAGGCGGTCATGACCAGGCAGTCGATGAGGATGCGGTCCGATCCGATTCCGTAGCGGGCAGCCTCGGCCACGATGCGCTCGGCGATGTCGAAGCGAGCCTCGGCGGTATCGGGGATGCCGCCTTCGTCGAGTGTAAGGCCGACAACGTTGGTGCCGTAGTGAGCGACCAGCGGAAAGATCTCATCCATGATCTGCTGCTTGCCATTGACCGAGTTGATGATGGGCTTGCCGGCATAGCGGCGTACGGCGGCCTCGACAGCTGCGGGGTCGGTGGAGTCGATCTGCAGCGGCAGGAGCGTGGAGCCCTGGAGCTGTTCGGTCGCCTGTTGGATGATCTTGACCTCGTCGATCTCGGGCAGGCCCACGTTGACGTCCAGGATGTCGGCGCCCTGCTCCTGCTGGCTGATGCCCTGGCTCACCACGTAGTCCAGATCGCCGTCGCGCAGGGCCTGCTGCAGGCGCTTTTTGCCGGTGGGGTTGATGCGCTCGCCGATGACGGCGATTTTGTGGCCATCGCAGGGGAGGTCCACGACCGTTTGGGCGCTCGTGACCGACATGCTGGGCTTGCGGCGGCGCGGGCTGGGCGTGTGGTTATCGATAAGCGTGCACAGCGCTGCCATGTGCGCCGGCGTGGTGCCGCAGCAGCCGCCCACGACGCTCACGCCGTCGGCGATCATGCCGGCGACGGCCTCGGCGTACTCGGGTGCCTGGATATCAAAGACGGTGTTGCCGTCGTCGTCCACATGGGGGAGTCCCGCATTGGCCTGCACCATAACGGGTTTGTCGGTAACGGTGAGCATACGTGCGGCGAGTCCTCGGAGCTCGGCCGGTCCCTGGCTGCAGTTGATGCCCAAAACGTCGGCGCCGATGGCGTCGAGCGTGATGGCGGCGACCTCGGGGCTCGTTCCCAGGAAGGTGCGACCGTCTTCCTCGAAAGTCATGGTGGCAAAGACGGGCAGGTCGGAGTTTTCGCGGCAGGCGAGGACGGCCGCCTTGATCTCGGCAAGGTCGGTCATGGTTTCGATAATAAAGAGGTCCACACCCGCGGCGACGCCAGCGCGCACTTCCTCGGCAAAAAGGTCGTAGGCCTCGTCAAAGCTGAGGGTGCCTAAGGGACGAAGCAGCGCGCCGATGGGGCCGATATCGCCGGCGACGTAGCGGGCGCCGGCCTCGCGGGCGCAGGTGACGGCCGCGGCAAAGACGTCTGCCACGGTGGCAGCACCGTCGAGCTTGTGGGCGTTGGCGCCAAAGGTGTTGGCGGTGATCACGTCACAGCCAGCCTCGACATATTGACGTTGGATATCGGTGATAACCTGGGGCTCCTCAAAGTTGAGCAGCTCGGGCAGGGCGCCGGCCTTCATGCCGGCCGCTTGCAACATGGTGCCCATGCCGCCGTCGAACAGCAGGTGTCCCGTGCCCTCGATGGCCGCACGCAGGCGATCGTCCTTAATGCGCAGATCGTCGATCGTGCGCGTCTTGTATGTGGCACCGTTGCGACGTGCGGCATCAACGGGTGCCGCCAATGCAGCGCCGTCAGAATCATGAGTGATAAGCGGAGTAAACATCGAGGGCTCCTAATGGCTGGAATAGCAGGTGGTGTGGGCGGCGCGGAAGCGGCAGTGCTCGCGCATGCGGCAGATATTGCAGGTTGGGCGGCTCTGGGCGTCGTGGACTTCGCCGTCGAATAGGCCGATCACCGCGGTCACGCTTTTGGTGGGCATGAGCAGACTGGTGGGTGTGACGGTAAGCCCGATGAGCCGCGTGGCGTTGAGCGCATTGACGATCGAGCGCTGGGCCGAGAGCGGGCAGTCGCCGTAGCCGGGACTAAAGCGCCAGTTGCCGGCGAGCCCATGAACGGCGGCGTCCGTCTTGACCTGCTGGTCCATTTGCTCAACGGCGGCTTCCACGTAGGCGGAGCACGCGGCGTCGAGCACGGCGCCCTCCAGGGGATGTTGGGCTCCCGTGGTGCGCAGGCGACGCTCGGCGTCCATGCCGAGGGTGCATGCCATGAGCGCGGCAAAGCGGGCATCTTTGAGATGTCGATAGATATCGCGACCTCGCAGCTCAACGTTGGTGCCGACCAAGCGAATGCAAGGCTCACTTTGTTCGTCCACGCCCGTGGCATCGACGGCAAATACGCGGCGCACGCCACGGGGCTCAATGTCAAGTTCCAGACGCTCGACCACAAGCTCAATACGCTGCGACAGCTCGGGCTCAATCTGCTGGCCGCCGTAACCCAGATACCGCAGCATCTCGGCACGGTCGACACGGGGATGGTGCGCAGCATCGACACGGTAAAGCGCCGGCGACGCAAGGTCGGCCGGCACTTCGACAGCGGTTGTATCGATGTGCGGTTTTTCCATTACCCCAGGCGCTCCATAATGGTCGCGGCGATCGCAGGACGGTTCATAGTGTACAGGTGCAGGCCGTCGGCGCCGTGCTCCTTGAGGTCGCAAAGCTGGCGGGCGGCATAATCTACACCGGCTGCCTGCAGGCTCTCGGGGTCGTTCTCGTACTTGGCGAGAATCTTGATGACGGGGGAGGGCAGCGACGCGCCGCACATAAAGACCATGCGGCTGATCTGCGACTTGCCCATAAACGGCATGATGCCCGCGGTAATGGGCACGGTGATACCGGCCTTGTCGGCAAGCTCGCGGAAGCGATAGAAGCACTCGTTATCAAAGAAGAGCTGTGTCACAAAGAAGCTCGCGCCGGCGTCTTGCTTTTGCTTGAGGTGCTCGACCGAGAGGTTAAGATCCTCGCAAGCAATGTGGCCCTCGGGGTAGGCTGCGGCGCCCACGCAAAAGCCAGCGTCGACGAGCTCGGGGATGAGGTCACGGGCGTAGGCGTAGTCGGAGGCGGGCTTGTCGTCCTCGGTCGCGCCAGCGGGAAGATCACCGCGCAGGGCCAGCACATTTTCTACGCCGGCGGAGCGGTATTCGTCGACCTTGGCGACAATATCGGCATGCGTGCGGCCAACACAGGTGAGGTGCGCCACCGAGGGTGTATCGAATTCGCTCGTAATCATATGCGCGATGGGGGCGGTGGTGGCACCGTTGCCCGAGCCGCCGGCCGAGCAGGTGACCGAGACAAAGCTCGGCGAAAGCTTGCACAGATTGCCTGCCACCTCGCGAGCCGTGTCGAGGGTCAGCTCGCCCTTGGGCGGGAACATCTCAAACGAAATGGGCGCGGTGCCCTGGGATGCTGCCTGCTTAAAAACCTCGTCGACGCGCATATCGTGCTCCTTTAGATGCCTAGGTGCGATGTTTTGTTGCAAGGATTCTACAGCACGACCGCGCTAAGGTGGAGTTTCTCTCGCGATTTGGTGATACCAATCGAAAACGCTTCGCTATCGGTACTTCCTATAACAGGGCGGTCAATCTAGGATGGGGCTATATATTGAATGGTATCTGATGCGAAATACCAGTTAATAGAGCCCCGTTCCCAATTGACTACCCTTAAACCATGCGGAGAGGTCTGCAATTTATACAGTTGATTGGCTGTTGAGGGTGGCAACATCGCCGCGATGCGGTAACCTCATTGATTGGTTTCGCGACGGCAACATAACGGTAATGTCGCGGAAACACGGCGAGTCTAAGCTATGACTCGTTCGTTAGTAATCAACACCGCTTCTCACGCGGTGCCGATACGAAGGGAGTTCCGTATGGCCGAACTTACTGACCGCTTCGGGACCATGGTGTTCTCTGAGGAAGTCATGAAGGACTACCTCCCCAAGGACATTTGGAAGCGCCTTGCTGCAACCCTCGAGGGCGGTGAGCCGCTCGACCTGGACGTGGCCAACGCCGTTGCCCATGCCATGAAGGTCTGGGCCATCTCCAAGGGCGCGACGCACTACGCGCACTGGTTCCAGCCGCTTTCGGGCATTACTTCCGAGAAGCACGACAGCTTCCTCGAACCCAATCACGACGGCACCGCCATTACCAAGTTTACGGGCAAGAACCTCATCCAGGGCGAGCCCGATGCCTCGAGCTTCCCCAACGGCGGCCTGCGTGCCACCTTCGAGGCCCGTGGCTACACCGCTTGGGACCCCACCAGCCCCGCCTTTATCAAGGACGATGTCCTGTGCATCCCCACGGCTTTCTGCTCCTACACGGGCGAGGCCCTGGACAAGAAGACCCCGCTGCTGCGCTCCATGACCGCGCTCTCGCGTGAGTCCAAGCGCGTTTTGGCGCTGTTTGGCAAGACCCCCAAGAAGGTCGTTCCTTCCGTGGGCGACGAGCAGGAGTACTTCCTGATCAAGAAGGACGCCTACCGCAAGCGCAAGGACCTGGTCATCACCGGCCGCACCCTCTTTGGTGCTGCTCCCTGCAAGGGCCAGGAGCTCGAGGAGCACTACTTTGGCGCTATCCGCCCCACCGTCTCGGCCTATATGAAGGATCTGGACGATGAACTGTGGGCGCTTGGCATTCCCGCCAAGACCAAGCACAACGAGGTTGCTCCCTGCCAGCATGAGCTCGCCCCCGTCTATGGCGAAGTCAACGAGGCCATCGACCAGAATCTGGTCATGATGGAGAAGATGAAGCTCATCGCCTCCCGCCACGACTTGGTCTGCCTGCTGCACGAGAAGCCCTTTGAGGGCATCAATGGTTCGGGCAAGCACAACAACTGGTCGCTTGGCACCGAGTCCGAGAATCTGCTCGATCCGGGCGACACCCCGCTCGACAACCTGCAGTTCATTGTTTTCCTCACCGCGGTGATCGAGGCCGTCGATAACTATCAGGAGCTCCTGCGTGCCTCTGTTGCCTCGGCCGGCAACGACCATCGTCTGGGCGCCAACGAGGCTCCTCCGGCGATTATGTCCATCTTCCTGGGCGACCAGCTTACCGAGGTCGTCGAGAAGATCATCGATGGCAAGGCTTCCGTCCATGCCACGCGCGGCGTGCTCGACTTGGGCGCCGATACCCTGCCCAAGCTGATGCAGGACAACACCGACCGTAACCGCACCTCCCCGTTTGCCTTCACCGGCAACAAGTTCGAGTTCCGTGCCTGCGGCTCCGAGCAGAACGTCTCCGACTCCAACCTGGTGCTCGATGCCGCCGTGGCCAAGTCGCTCAAGTCCTTCGCCGACGCGCTTGAGGGTACGCCCGAGGATGAGTTCCAGGACGCTGCGCTCGAGTACTGCAAGAAGGTCCTGACCGACCACCAGCGCATCCTGTTCTCCGGTGACGGCTACTCCGACGAGTGGCCTGTCGAGGCCGAGAAGCGCGGCCTTGCCAACAACAAGACCACGGCCGACGCCCTGCCCGCCTTTGTTTCCGATAAGGCCATTGCGCTCTTTGAGGAGACGGGTGTCCTGACCAAGGCCGAGGCCCAGTGCCGCTACGACTGCAAGCTCGAGAAGTACAACAAGCTCATGAACATCGAGGCCACCACGATGGTTCGCGAGGCGCGTCGTACCTATCGCCCGGTCATTACTGCCTATGCCACCAAGGTCGCTAAGGGCCTTGAGACTATTCGTGCCGCCGGTGCTGAGGCCGCCATGCAGTGCGAGCAGAACACGCTCAACAAGCTCTGCAACGGTATCACCGCCATCAACGACTCCATCAAGGCGCTCGACGCCGTGCATCAGAAGGCCGAGGGCCTCGATGGTCAGGAGCAGGCCAACGTGTACGCGCACGAGGTCGTTCCCGCAATGGATGCGCTGCGTGCCGCCGTGGACGCCATGGAGGAGATCGTGGCAGCCGACTACTGGCCGGTCCCGACCTACGACGACATCCTGTTCTACGTGTAGGGCATAGCCAACATATCGTCACGGTATTAAGCCGGGGTCCGCATCGCGCGGCCCCCGGCTTTTTGATTGCGAAGGACGTTTAGGAGTCCGTTTTGCAACTGATTCGCCCACGTAATAAGGGGCCGTGGGCAAAAAACGTCAAATATGAGTACTGTCACAAGTCCTGTAGCATTATCTTTTTGCAAAATATGCAGTATTACGCAACATATGTCCAAGTACTTAGCTGATAAACGCCTGCAATTCTTTCGCCGTAGGACCCCTGGCGTCTAAATCGCCTTCTGATGGCATGAAATCGCTGTAACTAAAATGGTAACAGTACTCATATTTGCCATTTTTTGACCACAGGCCTTGCGATGATGCCGGGATCCGCACCCTGTCGGGTTCGAATCCCGGCGTTGGGGAAGAAAAAAGCCCGCTACCGAATTGGTAACGGGCTGCTCAGATTCTGTGGTGCCCCCAGCGGGATTCGAACCCGCGATATCCACCTTGAAAGGGTGGCGTCCTTGGCCGCTAGACGATGGGGACAGCGGGAAAGAGTATAGCAGACTTTTTTAGTCGTTCACATATCGTTGGCAAACTGAAAAACCACCACAAAGGTGCCTGTCCCCTTTGTGGTGGTGGGGCGCTAGGGGAGGAGCTTCATGGCGGCGTCGTGGGCGGCGTGCTCGTAGGTGTCGTCGAGGGGCTTGAGCGGCAGCAGGGCGGCGGCCTGTGCATCGCCACGCCGCTCGAGAGCGTGGGTAATGAGCCAGTCGGCGAGCTCGGGGTTCTTGGGTAGCGCTGGTCCGTGCAGGTACGTGCCGATGACGCCCTTGTAGATGAGGCCCTCAAGGCCATCATCGCCGTTGTTGCCGGTGCCCGTGACGACGGACGTTCCGAGCGGCGTGGCCTCTGCATCGAGCAGGGTGCGGCCGCCATGGTTCTCGAATCCCACAAAGGGCTCAGGTGCCAGGTCGGTTTTGACGGCTACGTTGCCGATCAGGCGGTCGGAGCCGCGTACGGTTTCGGCGGCAATGACCCCCAGACCCTCGATGCGATCCTCGCCCATATAGTACGAACGGCCGAGCAGCTGATAGCTGCCACAGATGGCAAGCAGCGAGCCGCCATCCTCAACATAGGCCGCGACCTTGTCTTTTTGGGCGAGCAGCTCGTGTGCCACGGCTAGCTGGTCGCGGTCGGAGCCGCCACCCATCATGACGATGTCGGCGTCGGTGAGATCGAGCGCCTCGCCCATGCGGACCTCGTCCACGCGCACAGGAATGCCGCGCCAGGCGCAGCGGCGCTCGAGCGCGATAACATTGCCGCCGTCGCCGTAGAGGTTAAGGGCATCGGGATACAGGTAGACGATGCGCAGCGGGCGCGAAAGCTCGACTGGCACGATGCCGACAGGAAGAGCGCTGCCGTCGGCACGGGCTATGGCGCGGGCAGCAACCGTGGCTGCATCGGCACCCTTCAGCCCGTCGAGTTCTTTGACCAGCGGCGGAAAGGCCGTGTAGTTGGCGACGGCGTAGAAGGTGTCATTGGCGGCCTCGTCTGCCACGGCGCCAATTGCCTGCGCGACGTCCGAGATAATCGCGGCATCGATGCCGGCGTACTTGAGACGCACCTGCATGTCGTGCGCGCGCGTGCCTCCGGCAAAGGCGACAAGACCCGGCGTGTCGGCGATGCGCTCAAAGTCGACGTCGTAGATCCACGATATATCGTGTCCGTCGGCGTCGTTGTCGTTGAGGAAGAAAGCGCAGAGTCTGCCGCCTGCCGTCTTGATGGACTGGATTTGTCGATCGAAGCCCACGGGATTCTTAGCCAGGTTGGCCTCGACGGTGCGGCCGGCGATATCCCAGCGGCCCATGCGTCCGCCGGCGGGGACGTAGGCATCGAGCGTAGGCTGTAGAAGCGCCGTATCCACGCCCAACTCGTGCGCGGCAAAGAAGGCGGCGGCAACGTTGTAGACCATGTACAGGCCGTTGTAGCGCGTGGCGATGTGTACGGCAGCCGCGTCGGACGCAGATCCAAAGACCAGGTCAAAGCCGTAGCCGTCGCAGCCGAGCTCCACGCCCGTCACGCGACGGACAAGCGCAGGGCGGGCCCAGCCGCACGAGGGGCAATGGTAGGCGCCGAGCTGGCCGTATTGCACGTAGTCATACTCCAGCGGCGCGTTGCACTGTGAGCAAAAACGTGAGTCGCTAATGCGATCGGACTCGGTGTCGGTGGCGCCGTTGATGCCAAAGGCAATACTCGCGTTGGGAACGCGCGCGGCGATCGCGGCACACAGCGGATCGTCGGCGTTATAGATAAGCGTCGTTGTCGGCGAGAGTTCCAACGCGTGGGCGATGACCTCCTGGGTGTGATCGATCTCGCCGTAGCGGTCTAGCTGGTCGCGGAACAGGTTGAGCAGCACGAAGTACGTCGGCTTGAGCTTGGGCAGGACGCGCACGGTGTAGAGCTCATCGCATTCAAAAACGCCCACGCGCTTGCCGCTGGCAGTGTGCTTAAGGCCGCCGCGGGCCTCGAGCAGAGCACCCACCACACCGGGCTCCATATTGTTGCCGGCACGGTTGCACACCACGGTAGCGCCGCTGGCGGCAACGGCGTCGGCGATGAGGTTGGAGGTGGTGGTCTTGCCATTAGTGCCGGTGATCACCACGCTGCGGTCGACCAGGCTCGCGAGGTCGCTTAGCAGCTCGGGGTCGATTTTCATGGCGATGCGGCCGGGAAGCACGCCACCCTGGCGTTTGAGGACAGAGCGCAGTCCCCAGCGAGCGAAATCGCTCGAGGTGCAGGCAAGAGATGAGCGGAAGTTCATGAAGCCGTTCCTAACATAGATGACATGGTCGGGGCGATCGCGTCGCTAAAAGCCGTAACGGCGCGCAAATTCCTGGGCAAGCTGCGAAACGTCTTCGCAGGCATTGGCCCAGGGGGCAAAGTCGGGGGTGTCCGAGATAATACCGTCCGCTTCCCAAACGGCTTGGTGCGAAAGATCCCAGGGATCGTGTGGCTCGGGCCGGCAGGGAAGGTACGGTGTCTGGTACATGGGGTTCAGTAAGAAGAACGCACCGCCCTCGCAACGGTTGGCAAACTCGCGCAGCGCGCGTGTCGCCGGGCGCATCTTGTTTGTTTTGAACAGCAGAATCGTGCGGGCGAGCAGATACCAAGGAGAGTTCTCGAGCGCGTCAGCCCCGATCTCTTCCTCGAGCTGGTGGGCCAGGGCAAAAAAGCCGTCCTGGTCTTCCAGGCGAGCGAGGGCGAGCAACACGGTGCCTGCGGCTCGGGTGGGGTAGCCTTCTGCCTTAAGGACGCGGCGGGCGTAGTTGGCGGCAGCACGGTAGCGGGCGCTCGCCATGCACAGCTGCGAGATGGCCTCGAGCGTGTGGAGCCACCCGATAAGAGCCGGCTCGCTCACGGTAAGGTCTGCTGCGGTGATACCATCGGCCAAAACATTATTGGCCCAGTAGTGCGGGGCTTTCATGTCGAACCCGGGCACGCTTTGCTGCAGGTAATCGGCCGTGGTCGCCTCGAGCTTCATCAGATCGCCCAGGCAGGCGTCGACGGGCGTGTCCGCCAGGATGATGGCGAGCAGCTGCGCGTCGAGGACATGCGCATCGATGCGGACGATCTTGAGCAGCTCATCGCGCATGTCGTCGAACAGGCGATTGCGCGTCTGCTCGAACTCCTCGTCGCTGCCCATGTCCTCGATGCGATGGAGCTCGTCGAGCAGGTGGCGATGAACACCGGCATAGGACAGCAGCGCCTGGGCATGCTCGGACTGCGCATACTTTTGGGGATTCGCGCTAATGTCGTTATGGACAAGCTCGCGTGCTGCATCGGTGAGCTCGGGGTGCGACGCCAGATAGGTGCGCTCCAAGTAGGCGGGGATGTAGACGCTCGGATCCATTAGAGGTCCCCTCCCTTAAATGGAAGCCCCTGCTCGGCTGCGCGCAGGATGCGCTCGTCGATCTGGGAACGCACGATGTCGTTGGTGGCGACCCAGGCGGCAAAGCTGGCGTTGTCGGGAGCGCCCAGGCCCTCTTGCAGTACCGGCGTCGCCTCGGACAGTGCAAGGACGAGCTCGTCGGTGGAGCCTGCACCTACGTTGACGCGGGCATAGACGCCATCGGGAAACTCGGTTTGGAAGTAGAGCGCCTCGGCTGCGTGCGGGCACGAGCGTGCAAGGATGCGCAAGTAGTGCTCGGCACCCTCGTAGTCCAGCTCGCGCCAGGCAGTGCTCATCAGCGCGATGAGCGTCCATGGGTCCAAGTCGCGCTCCGCGTCCTTGGGACGACGGCGCAGCGGCGTGTTGGCGAGATAGGGGACGGAGTGGGCAGAGCGAAAGCGTTTGAGCTCCTCGGCGGGGTATTCGAGCTTTGCCATGGCGAGCATCGCGGTGTGGCGGACGCCGGCAGGATCGTTGGGGGCAAAGTCGAGGCTGCGGTTTGCGGCTTCGAGCGACATGCGGTAGCGGCCGCTAATGAGGGCGCGCGATGCCAAGGCGGCAAGCCAGCGCAGGTAGGGGCGGCGCATAAGGTCGCCAGCGGCCTCGCGCTCGTAGGGGTCCTGCGCCGAGGCGATCTTGAGCGCCAGGTCGTGCTCCACCTCGTCGCACTTGGACACCAGATACTGCACGTATTCCTCGTTGGATTCGGCGGTGAGGGCGGTCAGCATGCGCTGGGCATCCCAGTTGGCCGGATCGAGCGCGGCTGCCTCGCGGAGCATGTTCTCGGCAGCTGCCTCTTCTTGCTCTGCCTGGGTATCGTCAGGGATAAAGGGAATGCGGTAGTCGACAGCCTCGACCACCTTGGCAATGAGGTGCCCGGCGCGGTCGCGGTCGTGCACGATGAGCGGTGCGGGGTTGCGGGTGAATTGTTCCATCAGACGCTCTACGGCGGCACCGTCGGTGAGCGGGATATTGTCGCGGCGCAAGGCCTCAAGAACGAGGCGATGGCAATCCTCTTGAATGGGATCGAATGCCATGGGGCCTCCTTTGCTGCGGTTAGGGTTCAAATGTTTCTATATAAGGTTCTAGTTTACCCGCATGTGGCACACCGGGGGTGCCGCACTTGGACTTGCACCTTTGCACCACGAAGACGGATGTCGCACAAATGTCGGCACCTTGGACGACCGAGTGGTATCACGGTGCCGCAAACGGTCGATTTTTGGCGGCGAACGGTGCATATTTTGGAGGGGCACGGTCCTGCCCGGGATATGTAGTCAACCTTGATAAAACGTTTGCCCAGCTTGGGAGTATGAATGCCGCACAAGGGTCTTCAGGGATAGAAAAAACGTTTCATCATTGGCGGCTTTAGGTGAATAACTGACCAAACAGAACGGTAAAATAGTGTTTGTCTGAGCGTTGAGACGTTTAGACATCGCGCATTGTCATCGCCGGCAACGCGCAAACCGGTCCTAACGGAGCCAATTGGGTGCTCCGTTATATACGCAAGTCTAAGAGGGGCTTGTTTAGGAGGCACAGTATGGGACGTTTTACCAATCCTCGCGATCTGTACTTTGGTGAGGGCGCTCGCCACGAGGTGAAGAACCTCAAGGGTAAGAAGGCCATCATCGTTTCTGGCGGCAGCTCTATGCGCCGCGGCGGGTTCCTGCAGGACGTTGAGGCCGACCTCAAAGAGGCCGGCATGGAGGTCAAGCTGTTCGAGGGCGTCGAGTCCGATCCCTCCATCGAGACCGTCATGAAGGGCGCAGCCGCTATGCGCGACTTCGAGCCCGACTGGATTGTTGCTATCGGCGGCGGTTCGCCCATCGATGCTGCTAAGGCCATGTGGGTCTTCTACGAGTATCCCGAGGAGTCCTTCGACAACATTATCCAGCCGTTCAGCTTCCCCGAGCTGCGTCAGAAGGCTCACTTCTGCGCCATTTCCTCTACCTCCGGCACTGCTACCGAGGTCACCGCATTCTCCGTCATCACGGATTACGAAAAGGGCATCAAGTACCCGCTGGCCGACTTCAACATCACCCCTGATGTCGCCATCGTCGACCCCGAGCTCACCTACACCATGCCCGCCAAGCTGTGCGCTCACACCGGCATGGATGCTCTGACCCACTGCATGGAGGCCTACGTTTCCACCTGCGCCTCTATGTTCACCGACGCCAACGCTCTGCACGGCATCCGCGAGATCGTCGAGTGGCTGCCCAAGTCCTATGCTGGCGACCATGAGGCCCGTCAGCACATGCACGAGGCTCAGTGCATCGCCGGTATCGCCTTCTCCTCGGGCCTGCTCGGCATCGTTCACTCCATGGCTCACAAGACCGGTGCTGCCTTCGAGAACGGCCACATCATCCACGGTGCCGCTAACGCCATGTACCTGGGCAAGGTCATCCAGTGGAACTCCAAGGATCCCCGTGCTGCCGAGCGTTACGCTTACGTGGCCAAGGAGATCCTGCACCTTCCCGGCGAGACCAACGAGGAGCTCATCGCTGCGCTCGTCCAGAAGATCCGCGACCTCAACGACCAGCTCAACATTCCGCAGTCCATCAAGGATTACGCGAATGGTGGCGTGAAGGTCGACGCCGAGAACCCGCAGATGGTTTCCGAGGAGGAGTTCCTCGCCAAGCTGCCCGAGATCGCCGCGAACGCCGAGCAGGACGCCTGCACGCCCGAGAACCCGCGTGAGACCAAGGCTGCCGACTTCGAGAAGATCCTCAAGGCCTGCTACTACGACACCGACATCGATTTCTAATCGACTCTTGTTATCGTAATGAGGGGCTCCGCACGTATCCGTACGGAGCCCCTTTCTTTTTTAGAGAATGGGATAGTTATGGCTGCAATTTTCAATAGCCCTAGCAAGTACATCCAGGGTCCGGACGAGCTCGCCAAGCTCGGCTCCTATGTCGAGCCGCTCGGCGCTAAGGCCCTCGTCATCGTGACGCCTTCGGGCAAGAAGCGCGTCGGTGCCAAGATCGAGGGCGGTTTTGCCGAGGCCAAGGCCGAGCTGCTGTTTGAGGACTTTAACGGCGAGTGCTCCAAGGGCGAGGTCGATCGCCTGGTTGCGCTCGCTCGCGACAACGGTTGCGACATCATCGTCGGCGTCGGTGGCGGCAAGATCCTCGACACCGCGAAGGCCGTCGCCTATTACCTGGAGTCCCCGGTTATCATTTGCCCCACCATTGCTTCGACCGATGCACCGTGCTCGGCACTTTCGGTGCTCTACACCGATGACGGCCAGTTCGATAAATATCTCTTCCTTAAGGCAAACCCCAACATTGTCCTGATGGATACGACGGTTATCGCGGCGAGCCCGGTGCGCCTGACGGTTTCCGGTATGGGCGATGCGCTCGCAACCTATTTCGAGGCCCAGGCGACGCACGATGCCGACGGCGGCACCTGCGCTGGCGGCAAGGGCGGCATGGCCGGCCTGGCGCTCGCCAAGCTCTGCTACGAGACGCTTATGGCCGATGGCGTCAAGGCCAAGGTCGCGCTGGAGAAGGGTGCGCTCACGCCTGCCGTCGAGCACATCATCGAGGCCAATACGCTGCTTTCGGGCATTGGCTTTGAGAGCTCGGGCCTTGCTGCGGCCCATGCCATCCATAACGGCTTGACGATGCTGCCCGAGTGCCATGGCATGTATCACGGCGAGAAGGTCGCCTTTGGCACTATCGTCCAGCTGGTACTCGAGGATGCCCCGACCGAGAAGCTCGAGGAAGTCTTGGGCTTCTGCATTGAGCTGGGCCTGCCCGTTACGCTCAAGGAGCTGGGCGTTGCCGAGGTTACGCGCGAGCAGGCCATGATTGTTGCCGAGGCCGCGTGCGCGCCTGAGGACACCATGTGCAACATGCCGTTTGAGGTGACGCCCGAGATGGTCGCAAACGCCATCCTGGGTGCCGACGCACTGGGCCACTACTATCTCATGGATGAGTAAATCAAGCTAAGGAAGGGGCAAAGCCAGCAGATGGCTTTGCCCCTTTTTGCTATGGCGCAAAGGGGTCAGGTTACTTTGCACCAATCGTTGTTTGATGAAGGGCGGATTCTCGTATGGCGCTTCCTATGGTTTATGGAGGTCCCGGCCGGTATGTTCAGGGGCCGGGTGAGCTCTCGCGTCAGGGCAGGTATTTGTCATGGTTGGGCTGCGCTGCTTACGTCTTGTTTGACCAGGGCACCGAGGATCGGCTGTGCAGGCAGATCGTCGATGGATTTCTGGACGATGATCTAAGCGAGCCGTTCTTTAAGATTTACAACGGTCCGTGTACGGAAGATGCCGTTGTCGAAATGGCCAAGGAAGCCCGGGCCGAGTATTGCGACATGGTGGTGGGCATTGGCGGCGGCAAGATGCTCGATATCGCCAAGGCCGTTGCGTTTTATGCTGAGCTGCCGTTGTGCGTATGCCCCACGGCGGCTTCGATGGACGGTCCGTGCAGCGAGATTTCCGATGCCGATCTGCAGGGTGTTGCAAATGCGGTCTTTAGAAACGAGCGCAATATGGCCAACGAGCAGGCCAAGGTGACCAAACAAAAGCTCGTGCAGCTCATGTGCGAGGCATAGCTTGGCGCTTGATCGACCTTGTGCGATCGAGGCGGCGATAGGCCATAGGCTATTTGCCGCAAAGATGCGCCGCGTGTAATTTGCCCGAGGTATGAGCTAATGGCGTATCATTATCTATCGCTTGTTTGCACTGCTCAGGGAGGGGCCGCGCATGGCGCAGGAACACGATCTGTTTGATGACATTATCGAGATCAGCAAGGGTTTCGACTTTCTTAAAAATCCGCTTGGCGGCGTGACCGATGCACTCGATCCGTCGGCGCCGCAGTGGAATCCTGCCGACTACAAGGAGCGCCCGCGCGGCAATACCATTCCGTGCCTGACCTGCAAAAACGAAAAGAGCGGTTGCACCGCGTGCATGGACGTGTGCCCGGTCAACGCTATCGAGGTCGAGGAAGACGCCATCGAGATCCTCGACTCCTGCCGCAAGTGCGGTCTGTGCGCCGCTGCCTGCCCGACCGAGGCGATCATCTCGCCGCGCCTGGCGCCTAAAAACCTGTATGACGATATCGTCTCTGCTGCTACGAGCCACGAGACCGCCTACGTTACCTGCACGCGTGCCCTCAAACGCATGCCGCGCGAAAACGAGGTCGTCGTTGCCTGCGTGGGCGATATTACGGCCGAGACTTGGTTCTCGGTACTGGCGGACTATCCCAACGTGAGCGTGTACCTGCCGTTGGGCGTGTGCGATAAATGCCGCAACATCGGCGGTGAGGACATTCTGGGCGAGGCGATTGCGAAGGCCGAGGAGTGGTCTGGCACGGGTATGGGCCTGGAAGTAGACCCCAAGAGCCTCAAGTGCCATAAGCGTCGCGAGTACGAGCGCAAGGAGTACATGGAAAAGATCGCCCGTACCACGGGCCTGACGGTGACCAAGCTCAACCCGGCGACGGCGGCGCTGGCTTCGGTGGCGCAGAAGCTGAAGGCTCATCGCCATCAGATTACCCAGCTGGAGCGCACACTCAACACCATGTGCGGCACCACGACGACCAAGCGTCGCCGTTCGCTCACGCACGGGCGGCAGCTGGTGCTCTCGACGCTGCAAAACCACCCCGAGCTTGCCAAGAACATGCAGGTGGCGACACCGGAGTGCGATTTTGACAAGTGCACGTCGTGCGGCGAGTGCGTCAACGCGTGCCCCACATCTGCTTGTGACCTGGTGGGAAGTGGTCGCTTTGCGTTGGAGTCCACGTATTGTTTAGGCTGCGGCGCCTGTGTCAAGGTTTGTCCCGAACATGCACTTAAGTTGGTCGAACACGATGCGTCCAACTTGGTTGTCGTCGACCCCGAGGCCGAGGAAAAGGCCGCGAAAAAGGCCAAAGCCCACGAAGAGGCCCAAAAGGCAAAAGCCGAGGCAAAGGCCAAGCTGGACAAGATGCTCGACCAGGTGGAAAAGCTCGCGGACTAGCTAAAAGAGCGTAAATGATGGCCGGTGGGACAGATGCTGCCCCGCCGGCCAAAAAAGTTGCGGTGGAATAGTTCCTGTTTTGCCCTTAAGCTGGCCATTCTAGGAACTATTCCACCGCAACTAATAAATGGTTAGTTCATGCTGCTTTGGTGGCCGGTTCGACCGGTACCGTTGCGCGTCACGGTTTCATGGAGCAAAAAGAACCCGGGAACCTGTTTGGTCTCGGTGTATTCCATAAGGATACCGTCGGCGTTGTAGGTCTGTCCGCGTATAACGGCGAGTGCGTTAAAGTCGTCGAGATCGAGCACGCGCGTATCCTCGGGCGTGGGATGCTCGATCGTTACATCGCGTTTGCCCGTGGCAATCTTAATGCCAAGGTCTTCTTCGAGGTAACGATAGATCGAGTCGTTGACAATCTCGGGTGTCAGCCCCGGTACCTGTGAGCTTAGGTAATAGGAGTCGTCGGAGCACACGGCTTGTCCGTCTGCATAACGGATGCGTTTGGCGCGTGTGAGCTCACAGCCTTCGGGAAACCCGGTAATCTTGGAGAGCGCCTTGCTGCAGATGAGGAGCTCAAAGACGGTGGTAACCGTTTTGAGCTCAAAGCCTCGGCTGGCTGCGATTTCCTTAAAGGTCTCGAGTCCGCCGCCACCACGAC
The DNA here is from genome assembly GCA_902494565.1 of uncultured Collinsella sp. GTDB lineage: Bacteria > Actinomycetota > Coriobacteriia > Coriobacteriales > Coriobacteriaceae > Collinsella. Next base: position 54,400 of record CABUTN010000005.1, read on the forward strand.
TCTTCTCGTCGCTGATGTTGCGAATGACGCGCATGCCTTTGCCTTGCTGGGGGAGCACGTAACCATCTGCCGCAAGCATCGAGATGGCGCGACGGACCGTCATGCGCGAACAGTCAAACAGCTGCGTGAGCTCAGTTTCTGAAGGCAGATAACTCTGATAGGCGTATGTGCCGTCGTCAATCGACTGCTTCACGTTGTCATAAATAGTTTGGAAGATGGCTCGCGCCATGACGGTCTCCTAGAGCTGAGTGCGCGAGCGGTGGATGAGGGCCGCCCGCGCAGGTGTCAAGCGATTTACTTGCTGGGGTCGATTATATATTTGCCCATGGCACGCAGCGCCGGGTCTGACAGGATGGCGCCGAGTTCGTCGAGGGAGGCTACCTTTGCGACCATCGAGGATACGTCGAGCCTGCCAGAGTCGATGAGCTCGAGCGCGCGACGCTGTGTGTAAGGGTTGATGTAGGACGAGGTGAGCACGAGCTCCTTCTGGAAGACCTCGAAGGGCTTGACGGTGATTGTCTCATCGGGCTTGGTGAGGCCGAACATCATGACCGTAGCCTTGTGGCCGGCGATCTGGATGGCCTGCTCGATGGTGACGGGCTTGCCGACGCATTCGATAACGACATCGACGTTGCCGACGCCCTCCTGCTTCAGGCGGGCCGGGACGTCCTCGTGGATGGAATCAATTGCCAGGTCGGCGCCGAGTTTGAGCGCAACCTCGCGCTTGCCTTCGACAGGCTCGAGCAAGACAACCTTGGTGGCGCCGGCGTTTTTAGCAAGCTGCATCATGAGCAGGCCGATCATGCCGCCGCCGATAACGACAACTGTGCTGCCGGGCTTGATGTTGCACATATCGATGCCGTGCAGACAGCACGCCACGGGCTCGGTCATGGCACCCTGCTCGAAGCTGGTGTGCTCGCCCAACTTGTAGACTTGCTGCATATCGACGGAGCAGTACTCGGCAAAGCCGCCGTTAACGGTGGTGCCGTAACCGGTCATATGCTCGCAGTAGTGGTTGATTCCGTCGCGGCAGGGTTCGCAGCAGCCGCAGGGATGGTTTGGGTCGATGCACACGCGATCGCCCGGTTTAAAGCCAGCGACGTCGCTGCCCACGGCCTCGACAACGCCCGCAAACTCATGACCAAGGATCGTGGGCGGGGTAACGTCGGCTGCACCCTTGTCGCCTTCATAGATATGAACGTCGGTACCGCAGACGCCGCAAGCTTTGACGTTGATCAGAACGTCGCGCCTGCCCACGGTCGGCTTTGCCGATTCCTCGACTCTGAGGTCGTGCTTTCCATAGAAGACCGCGCTTTTCATGGTGACTCCTTAACGTGGCGGTGAATGTTGTAATGAAGTATAGGCATGTATATAGATATAGACAAGCACATCTAGACAAGTAGAAAAGAAATTTAAAATGTATCCATCAGCTATGTCAGATTTAGCAGGCGAAATACTGGACATATACCGTTTACGGCCAATAATCAACCGTTTACCGACCGTAGTATTAATGCTAACTTGTATAGATAAGTGATGTGATAAAACGTAAGTGCAAGAAGTCAGGGAAGCGGGCCCACCCGTCCTATTGCACGAGGTACACGCAAACGGCGCGTCTGCGGTCTCGAGTGAAGCCAAAACCGCAGCGCTCCGAATGAAGAGAGGGGGATTCCCCGTCATGATGCAACAGATACAACGTTTCGGCGGTGCAATGTACACGCCTGCAATTCTTTTCGCATTTTCCGGAATCGTCGTCGGCCTGGGTACGTTGTTTACCACCGAGGCGATCTTTGGCGAGATGGCCACTGCGGGCCATCTTTGGTTTGATTGCTGGAATGTGCTGCTCCAGGGTGGTTGGACGCTCTTTAACCAGATGCCGTTACTGTTTTGCGTAGCGTTGCCAATCTCGCTCGCGAACAAGCAGAACGCTCGTTGCTGCATGGAGGCTTTGGCCATCTACCTTACCTTCAACTACTTTGTAAGCACAATCTTGGGGCAGTGGGGCCCTGTCTTTGGGGTCGACTACTCTGTCGAGGCGGGCAGCGGTACTGGTCTTGCCACTATCGCAAGCATCAAAACGCTTGATATGGGCATCATGGGCGCGCTTATCATTTCAGGTATCGCCACGATGCTTCACAACAAGTACTTCGACACCGAACTTCCTGAGTGGCTGGGCGTGTTCTCGGGCTCCGTGTTCATCTATATGATCGGTTTCTTCGTTATGGTTCCGGTCGCTCTTATCGCCTGCCTGGTGTGGCCGCATGTTCAGGCTGCTATCGCCGCCTTCCAGGGATTCATCCTTTCCGCCGGTACGTTTGGCGTGGGCGTCTTTGCTTTCTTCGAGCGCCTGCTGATCCCTACGGGCCTGCACCACTTTATCTATACGCCGTTCTATTACGACAACGCGGCGGTCAACGGCGGCATCTTTGCCGCTTGGGCCAACATCCTGCCCCAACTGGCTGCCGATCCGAGCGTTGCTCTTAAGGATGCCGCACCCTGGGCTGCCTATACCTGCCCCGGATGGACTAAAGTCTTCGGCTCGCTCGGCGTCGCCATTGCGTTTTATATGACTGCCAAACCCGAGCGCAAACAGCGCGTCAAGACTCTGCTGATCCCGGTCACCCTTACCGCCATGCTTTGCGGTATCACCGAGCCGCTTGACTTCACCTTCCTGTTCGTCGCGCCCGGCCTGTTCGTCGTCCACTGCGTGCTCGGAGCGCTCGGCTGCATGGCTCAAAACCTCCTTGGCGTCGTGGGCATCTTCGACGGCGGCATTATCTCGATGCTCTCGTGGGACTGGCTGCCCCTTTGGGCCGCACACGGTCTGCAGTACGCCATCTCCATCCTTGTCGGTCTGTGCTTTACCGCTCTTTGGGTCGTGGTCTTCCGTTTCCTGATCGTCAAGTTCGACTTTAAGACCCCCGGTCGCGAGGATGACGATGTTGAGGTCGAGCTCAAGTCCAAGGCCGACTACAAGCAAAAGCAGGGCGGTGCTGCTGCTAGCAAATCGGTCGCCCAGAGTAAGGATGACGAGCGCTTGGTGCTTGCCGAGAACATCCTCGATCTACTCGGTGGCACGGATAACGTCATCGATGTAACGAACTGCGCTACCCGTCTGCGCGTTAACGTCAAGGACAAGAGTGTCGTTGCACCCGAGGCTTCCTTCAAGGCGATCGGTACGCATGGCTTGGTGGTCCAAGGCCAGTCAATCCAGGTCATCATCGGCCTTGACGTCCCGCAGGTTCGCGAGAAGTTCGAGAGTCTTCTGTAAACCATCGTCCATCGAAACAATCGGCCTTGCAGAGCCGGTACGCACCGCAAGGCCGATTCTAGAGATAAAAAACTCCACTTCTAGGTAACAATTCCAAACCGTGCAGGCCGCGTACGGGGATGGATTGAGCAAGCGGCCAGAATGAGGAGGACATCATGTCCAAGAAAAACTATGCCGTGACCATTGCCGGCGGTGGCTCTACCTTCACCCCGGGCATCGCTCTGATGCTGCTTGAGGAGCGCGACCGCTTTCCGGTCAACAAGGTGACCTTCTACGACAACAACGCCGAGCGCCAGGAGATCGTGGCAAAGGCCTGCGAGATCTACTTCCACGAGAACGCCCCCGAGGTTGAGTTTAGCTACACCACCGACCCCGAGACCGCATTCACCGGTACCGACTTCGTGCTTGCTCACATCCGCGTCGGCCTGTACGCCATGCGTGAGCTCGACGAGAAGATTCCTCTCAAGTACGGCTGCGTTGGCCAAGAGACCTGCGGTGCCGGCGGTATCGCCTACGGCATGCGCTCCATCGGCGGCGTCATCGAGATCCTCGACTACATGGAGAAGTACAGCCCCAACGCTTGGATGCTCAACTACTCCAACCCCGCAGCTATCGTCGCCGAGGCCTGCCGCGTGCTGCGCCCCAACAGCCGCATCATCAACATCTGCGACATGCCGATCGACCTCATGGACAAGATGAGCCGTATGTGTGGCATCAAGGATCGTCGCGAGTTGCAGTATAGCTACTACGGCCTCAACCACTTTGGTTGGTGGAGCAAAATCTACGACAAGGAGGGCAACGACCTCATGCCGCAGATTAAGGAGCACATGGCTAAGAACGGCTACCTGGACGGCATCGAGCACGAGGCCGGTAAGGAGCAGCATGTCGAGGAGAGCTGGATTCACACCTTCGGCAAGGCCAAGGATGTCTATGCTGTCGATCCCGAGACGATTCCCAATACCTACCTCAAGTATTACCTGTACCCGGACTATGTCGTCGAGACGTCTGACCCCAACTACACTCGCGCCAATGAGGTTATGGACGGCCGCGAGAAGAAGGTCTTTGGCGCTTGCCGCGACATCATCGCCAAGGGTACTGCCAAGGACGGCGGCTTTGAGCCAGATGTACATGCCAACTACATCGTCGACCTTGCCTGCGCGCTGGCCGAGAACACGCTCGAGCGCTTCCTGCTGATCGTCCCCAACGATGGTGCTGTGCCCAACTTCGACCCGACGGCCATGGTCGAGGTGCCTTGCATCGTCGGTTCCAACGGCTTTGAGAAGATTTGCCAGGGCCCGATTCCGCAGTTCCAGAAGGGCCTGATGGAGCAGCAGGTTTCCGTCGAGAAGCTCGTTGTCCAGGCTTGGGTCGAGGGCAGCTACCAGAAGCTCTGGCAGGCACTCACGCTCTCCAAGACTATTCCTTCGGCGAGCGTTGCTAAGCAGATCCTGGACGAGCTCATCGAGGCCAACAAGGATTTCTGGCCCGAGCTTAAGTAAGGACTACTGTCTCGAACCCTCACGCATCTCTGCTTCATTTGCGCCGCCGCGGTGTCCGGATTAGCCCGGATGCTGCGGCGGCGCTATACTTATGCAGTTTGAAATACCTGTACCTAAAGGAGCTGCTGTGTCCCTTTCCATCGGTATCGTGGGCCTGCCCAATGTGGGCAAGTCGACGCTGTTCACCGCGCTTACCAAAAAGACCGGCCTTGCCGCCAACTACCCGTTTGCTACGATCGACCCCAACGTAGGCATCGTCGACGTGCCCGATAGCCGTCTGCAAAAGCTCGCCGACATCGTTAACCCGGGTCGCATTGTGCCGGCTACGGTCGAGTTCGTCGACATCGCAGGTCTGGTGAAGGGCGCTAACGAGGGCGAGGGTCTGGGCAACCAGTTCCTGGCCAACATTCGCGAGACCGACGCCATCTGCGAGGTCGTGCGCTACTTTAAGGACCCCAACGTTATGCGCGAGGTGGGCCGCACCGGCGAGTTTGTCGATCCCGCCGGTGACGCCGACACCATCATGACCGAGCTTATCTTGGCCGACATGGGCACGCTCGAGAAGCAGCTGCCTAAGCTCGAGAAGGAGGCCAAGCGCGACAAGGAGCTCATGCCCAAGTTTGAGGTCGCCAAGCGCCTGCTTGCCTGGCTCAACGAGGGCAAGCGCGCCGCATCCATGGAGATGACCGACGAGGAGCGTGCCGCTGCCAAGGGCCTGTTCCTGCTCACCATGAAGCCCATCCTGTATGTGGCCAACGTGGACGAGGATATGCTCAACGAGGACCTGGCGCCCATCGATGGCGTCAAGCCGTTGCCCATCTGCGCCAAGATCGAGGCCGAGCTTTCCGAGCTCGATCCCGAGGACGCCGCCGACTACCTGGAGAGCCTGGGCCTGGAGCAGCCCGGCCTGGACGTGCTCGCTCAGGCTGCCTACAAGCTGCTTGGCCTGCAGTCGTTCTTTACGGCCGGCGAGATGGAGGTCAAGGCCTGGACGGTGCGTCAGGGCGCGACCGCCCCGCAGGCCGCCGGCGTCATCCACACCGATTTTGAGCGCGGCTTTATTAAGGCCGAGGTCATTGGCTATGACGACTACATCGAGCTCGGCGGCGAGCAGGGCGCCAAGGCCGCCGGCAAGCTGCGCATTGAGGGCAAGGACTATGTCATGGCCGATGGCGACGTCGTGCACTTCCGCTTTAACGTGTAAGGGCGACGCATATGTTTAAATACGGCAAAAAAGCCGGCTACATGGGCGTCGCGCTGCTGGTGCTCGCGGTGCTTCCGCTGGTGGTCGCAGCGTGTGTTATCCCCAACATTGGTCCTGAGGTGGCAACGAAGTTTAACGCAGCCGGCGAGGTGACGCGCTGGGGCAAGAGCTACGAGCTGCTGGCACTGCCGGTGCTCAACCTGCTGCTGAGCGTGGCGACGTACTTTACGGCGGGACGCCAAGCTAAAAACAATGATGACTCCGCCGCCATGGCGCGCATCGTGTGCGAGCGCTACCTGCGCAACGGTTGCATCACGGGTGTGTTCCTCAATGTGATCAACGTTTACTTTATGTATTCGGCGATTACCGGAACGGGCTTTGGCCTAGGCTTTTAGCTTGCGCCTTTAGGCAACGAGCCTGCACATATATTCAATGGCTGCTGCGAGGCCGCCGCTCGATCGTGGTTTAAAGACCATGACGGCGGCGGCCTCGTTTTCGTATCCGGCGCCGCGAAGGGCGAGCGCGATACCGGCTTCCAGGAGAAGGGGCAGACCGCGTTGGCTGGTTGCGATTGCGGCAGCCTGATTGAGCGAGCAGCTGTGCGCTTGGCATTGGATGGCAAGTTCACCTTGCGCCGGGCAAGGGACCAGAACGGCGGCGACGCGACTTGATAGCAATGCAAATGCTGTGCGCTCATCGGGCGAAAGGCATTCAGCTTCAACGACGACGAGCTTGGGCGGTGCACTGTTTGTGCGAAGCGTGGCTCGGTACATGCGGACCGAAGAACCCGACATAGAAAACTCCTGTGTATTCGGCAAAACGTAAATTATAGTTTACGTTTTTGTTCAGCTCCATTTCAAACTCGGCTGCATGGACGAATGTGCGAAACAGATTCTTGGCAGGCGGGTCGAAGAGACGCGCAGAGACCTTGGCATCTCCAAGGTTGATTTTTGTGTGGCGACAGGAATCAGCCGACCCTACCTCGACCGAATCGAAGATGGGACGGCAAATTTCACGCTCAAGGTTCTATTTAAGATCGCGCCCGCACTCGGCATGACGGTATCAGAGCTTCTCGAGGGCATCGAATAGGGGATACCCGTCGACAACTGAATTACGCCATCGGGATGCGGTCGTGGTTGACTTGGCTGTAGAACAGGCGCTGGATCTCGGCGGCATCGCGTGACTGGCCGAGTGCCCACATGGTTTTGGCCACGAGCGTCTCGGTTGTCATATCGTCGCCGCGCAGAATGCCCGGATGATCGGCGTAAGCACGGCCGACCTCATAAACGCCCAGATCGAGGCCCTCTTCGGGGACCTGCGTGGTCATAACGACGGTGCGGCCCGAATCGACCCAGCGGAAAATCGCCTCCTGGAACGACTCGCCCGACTCGCCAAACTCGGGGATACCGCCAATGCCAAAGGTCTCCAGAATCACGGCGTCGTAGCTATCGGCAAGGGCGTCGAGGATGCCCGGGTTTACGCCGGGCGTGAGCTTGAGTACAAATATGCGCGGGTCGATGCTGTCGTAGAAACGAACCGGGTTCTCGTTCTGGTGAGTGCCGTGGAGTCCGTTGCGAACGATGCGGTCGTTGCGGATGTAGGCAATGGGCGGATAGTTGACGCTAATGAACGCGTTAAAGCTCATGGTGCGCTGCTTGCGGGCGCGCGTGCCGGCAATGGCGACGCCGCCAAACACGATCGACACATCGTGCGAATGCTCGTCGAGCGCATAGAGTAGGCTCTGGTACAGATTGAGCTTGGCATCGGTAAAGGGGTTGCCCATGGGCTTTTGCGAGCCGGTGAGCACGATGGGCTTGGGGCTGTCCTGAATCAGATAGGAAAGCGCTGCCGCGGTGTAGCTCATGGTGTCTGTGCCGTGCAGAATCACGAAGCCGTCGTGGTCGGCATAACCCTCGACGATGACGTCGCGGATACGCATCCAGTCACTGGGGCGCATATTGGTGCTGTCGATGTTCATGGGCTGCACGACGTCGAGCTCGCAGAGGCCCGAGATCTCGGGGACGCTCTGGGCGAGCTCCTCACCGGTCAGGGCGGGGGAGAGGCCGTTGCCGTCCTCGGTCGATGCGATGGTGCCGCCCGTGGCGATGAGAAGGATGCGCTTCATGCTGGTGTTCCTATCGTATTTGCCGCCACAGAGGCGGAGTCGTTCGGCAGTATTGTGGCACAGGGCGTCCAATGTTCAAACGTATTACATCATCTGTAACGTTTGGCAACGCTCCAATTGCTGTCAAATAGGGGCCCAGGTCGTGCGTTTGCCGTGCTCTGATGGCTATGACGGGCGCAGAACCGCTGGTTACGTGTACACTATGAAAGTTATTTTCGTTTATTCGCGCGGGTGGGCACCGGCTCCCCGCCAACAAGAGGGGGAAACCATGGATCAAAAGGCTTCCGCAAAGGTCCTCGTACTCGACTTTGGTGCGCAGTACGGTCAGCTCATTGCCCGTCGCGTCCGCGACCTCAACGTGTATTCCGAGATCGTTCCCTGCGACATCTCGGCCGACGAGATTCGCGAGATGAACGCCTCTGCGCTCATCCTTTCCGGCGGCCCGGCCTCCGTGTACGCCGAGGACGCTCCGTCCATCGATCCCGCCATCTTTGACCTAGGCCTTCCCGTTCTGGGCTTTTGCTACGGCCATCAGATCACGGCCGTGACGCTCGGCGGCAAGGTTGGCCACTCCGAGGTGGGCGAGTACGGCCGCGCCACCATCACGCGTACGGTCGGCGCCAAGCTCTTTAACTCCACGCCCATGGAGCAGACTGTGTGGATGAGCCACCGCGACGCCGTGTCCGAGGTGCCCGAGGGCTTTACCGTTACCGCCAGCACCGACGTGTGCCCGGTTGCCGCCATGGAGTGCGTTGAGCGCAAGATTTTCACCACGCAGTTCCACCCCGAGGTCAAGCACTCCGAGTACGGTCAGCAGCTGCTGAGCAACTTCCTGTTTGAGATCTGCGGCCTGGAGCCCAACTGGAGCATGGACAACCTGGTCGAGACCATGACGGCCGAGTTCCGCGAGAAGGTCGGCGACGACCGCGTGATTCTGGCCCTGTCCGGCGGCGTCGACTCCTCCGTCGTGGCTGCGCTGGGCGCCCGCGCCGTGGGCAAGCAGATGACCTGCGTGTTCATCAACCACGGCCTGCTGCGCAAGGGCGAGCCCGAGCAGGTGGAGGAAGTCTTCACCAAGCAGTTCGATGTCGACTTTATTCACGTTCACGCCGAGGACCGCTACGCCGAGCTTTTGGCCGGCGTGACCGAGCCCGAGGAAAAGCGCCGCATCATCGGTACGCAGTTCTGGAAAGAGTTCTTCGCCGTGGCGCAGCAGCTCGAGACCGATGGCAAGCCGGTCAAGTACCTGGCTCAGGGCACCATCTACCCCGACATCATCGAGTCCGGCGCTCGCAAGACGGGCGGCAAGACGGCCACCATCAAGAGCCACCACAACCTGATTCCGTTCCCCGAGGGCGTGCACTTCGACCTTATCGAGCCGCTCGATCACTTCTTTAAGGACGAGGTCCGTGCACTTGGTCTGGCGCTGGGCCTGCCGGGTCATATCGTGTTCCGTCAGCCTTTCCCGGGTCCGGGTCTAGCCATCCGCATCATCGGTGCGGTCGACAAGGAGAAGCTCGAGATCCTCAAGAACGCCGATGCCATCGTGCGCGAGGAACTCGACGCCTACAACCAGCGTCTGTTTGAGCAGACCGGCGAGCGCAACTCCGAGCACAGCTGCTGGCAGTACTTTGCGGTCCTGCCCGACATCAAGTCCGTCGGCGTTATGGGTGACGAGCGCACCTACCAGCGCCCGATCATCCTGCGTGCCGTCGAGTCCAGTGATGCCATGACCGCCGACTGGGCCAAGCTGCCCTACGACGTGCTTGCCCGCATCTCCGGCCGCATCGTTGCCGAGGTTCCCGGCGCCAACCGCGTGTGCTACGACATCACGTCCAAGCCGCCCGCGACCATCGAGTGGGAATAACGGGAACTGGCTTCTGAACTCGCGTTTTGGTGCTGCCGAGTACCGCCTGATGCTGTTTCGGCATCGCCTCAGAACAAAGCCACCAGCGAAATAGTGGGAATAAAAGCCCTCGAACCCTCTGGTTCGAGGGCTTTCTTTTTGCCTCCCTACCTGGGAAAACGGTTCAATTATTCCCGCATGCCCCTACTGGGCGGCACGGCGGAGCACTCGGCGGTACGGGAATAATGGGGCCCTGCGGGAATAATTCACAATTCGGGTCCCCCGGGGGCCGATTTCGCGCGGGTGAAACTGAGTTGAAACTGCGAGGCGGATTCAAGCCCTCATCGATTGCATTTGCCCAGGTCAACAAACGGGAATAATAAAACGCGAAAATCGGTTTCCGCAGTTTCGACAACCCCGAATGCCGCCGAATAACGCCGTGTATCTTGCTGTATTTTGGCGCGCAATTATTCCTCGAACGGGGCTTCCGGGGTGCCGATTCCATACGGGAATAATGGAACAGCCTCCGGAGAACCGGAGGCTGTTCGCAAGAAAACGTCAATTCACCTGGGAAGATGTCAGATAGAGGCCTTCCAGTCGGCGTATGCGGCCCCGTCGAGTTCGCCGCGCTCGAGCTCAGCGCGCTTTTCCGCCCAGGTCTTGATTGACTGCGCGAGCTTGGGGGCATGCGGTGCCCCGGGGTCGACCGTCAGGCCCATGCCGTCCTCGCTAGGGACGAGGCCGTAGCCCTCCTCCAGCTGCAGCAGCAGGGCCATGAGGTCTCGAGACGTCTCGACGCCGTAGTCCTTGAGCGCGCCCTCGGAGACCCCGAGCGCCTTCGCGATCTTCTCGAGCAGCTCGGGCTTAACCGCGCGGATGCCGCTCTCATAGTGCCTGATTGCGCCCTCGGTGAGCCCCACGGCATCGGCGAGCTGGGCCTGCGTAAAGCCCTTCGCCTTGCGATGCCGCCGAATGTTGTCGCCTGTCGCCATGTGCCCTCCTATAGATTTCGTCGGCGACCATTCTATCAGCGTACGAGTTTGTACGCAATTCTATTGACAGTACAGATACGTACTATTATTCTCGGGAATACGAGCGTACGTATACGTACGGATAGATAGGAGGTCCAAGATGGAACAGCCGGTGGCAAAGACGCCGAGGCCGAGCATGCTCACCGCCGACGAGGTGGCGGAGCGCCTGAAGATCAAGAAAGGCAGCGCCTACGAGGTCATCCGCCAGATGAACAAGGAGCAGGAGGCCCTCGGGCGCGTGGTGATCCGCGGACGCGTCCGCAGCGACCTGTTCGATGCCCGCTACTTCCCGGAGGTCAACGATGCCAGCCTATAAGGACAAGAAGACGGGGCTCTTCTACGTGCAGTTCTACTACCGCGACGCGCGCGGGGCCAAGCGGCACAAGACGAAGAAGGGATTCCAGACCGAGCTCGAGGCGCTTCTGTGGGAGAAGAACTTCAAGGCGCTCAAGGACGACGCCATGGACATGACCTTCGCCGACTTCTGCAAGGTCTACGAGGCGGAGGTGAGGCCGAGGGTCCGCGAGCACACCTGGCTCACCAAGGAGAACATCATCCAGAGCAAGCTCCTGCCGTTCTTCGGCGACATGCGCATGTGCGACATACGGCCCGTCGACATCGTCAGGTGGCAGAACTCCCTCACTGGATCAACAAGGGCGGACGGCGACGGCTTCAAGCCCACGTACCTGAGGATCATCAACAACCAGCTAAACGCCATCTTCAACCACGCCGAGCGCTACTACAGCCTGGAGAAGAACCCCGTCCACAAGGTGGACAAGATGGGCAGCAAGGAGGCCGGCGAGATGCAGTTCTGGACCAAGGACGAGTACCTCCGCTTCTCGGAGGCCATCTCCGACAAACCACTCGCCTTCTACGCTTTCGAGGTGCTCTACTGGATGGGCATACGCTGCGGCGAGCTCATGGCGCTCACGCCCTCGGACTTCCTGATGGAGACGTCGGAGCTGCGCATAAACAAGTCCTACCAGCGCCTGCGCGGCGAGGACGTGATCACGAAGCCGAAGACGCGCAAATCGGTGCGCACGATCAAGATGCCCGCGTTCCTCCGCGACGAGATGGCGGAGTTCATCGAGATGCGCGATGACGTGGCGCCCGACGAGCGGCTTTTCGGCTTCACGAAGCACTTCCTCGTGCACGAGATGGACCGCGGCTGCAAGGCGTCGGGCGTCAAGCGGATACGCATCCACGACCTTCGCCACAGCCACGTGAGCCTGCTCATCAACATGGGCTTCTCCGCCCTCGACATCGCCGAGCGCGTGGGACACGAGGCCATCGACATCACATACCGCTACGCGCACCTTTTCCCCGCCAAGCGCGCGCAGATCGCCGACGCGCTCTCCGAGCTGAGGGGCGAATAGGATGCCGTGCGAGAACGGCGCCCGCAAGCGCAGCAAGACGATGGCGTTCCGCTGCACCCCGGAGGAGTACGAGCTGATCGCCAACATGGCCGCCTGGAGCGGCATGAGCAGGCAGGACTACATCATGGCGAGGCTGACCGGGACCGAGATAACGGTGAGGCCGTCGTCGCGGACGCAACGGGCGCTGCGCGACTCCATGAAGGGACTGGCGGAGCGGCTCCTCGCCGTGTGCGACGCCGATGAGCTCGATGCGGACCTCCAAAGGCAGCTCGCTCTGGTCATGGAGATCTTCAACGGGTTCGGCGAGGCGCCGCCGCCCGGAAGGCGCGCAAAGCGCGAGAAAGGGCCCAGCGACGATCTCTTCGGGATGTCTCGATGCTAATCCCGGGCCGCGATTGGGAGACGCAACCGCTTCCGGGCGCACGCGCGCGGGCCGGCGCGGCGAGGGACCGCAGGCGCGATGCGTGGGCAACCAAGGCAATCAGAGGCAACTTGATGAAAAAGGTATATACTATTTTCATCAAAAAGGAGGAACGCTATGACAGAAGCAGAGGCCATCGCTAAGCGCATAGAGAGCTTCGGCGCCGGCAAGGCCTTCACAGCCGCCGACTTCTCCGACGTCGCAGGCCGACGCAATGCTGCCAACGCGCTCGGGCGCTTGCATGCAAAGGGAGGGATCGCCCGCGCCATCCGCGGCGTCTACTACGCGCCGGAGCGCAGCGCGCTCATGGGCACCGAGGTGCCGGCCAGCGCCGACGAGGTCGTGCGCGCCGTCGCCCGCGCCAACAAGTGGATCGTCGCACCGTCCGGCGACGCGGCGCTCAATGCGCTGGGCCTCGACACGCAGGTGCCCGCTAAGCTCGTCTACGTCAGCAGCGGTCCGTACAAGCGCTACGAGTACGGGCCGTACGATATCGAGCTCCGGCACCGCGCCAACCGCGACCTGCTCGACTGCTCGCGGATCACCTGCACCATCGTGCAGGCCCTCAAGGCGCTCGGACGCGAGAACGTGGGCGACGAGGAAATCGGAACGCTCGCGCGCAACCTCACGGAAGAGCAGGCCGGCGCGTTCCTGGAAGAGTCGGCGGGGCTCACCTCCTGGGTCGCCGACGCCGCGAAGAAGATATGGGAGGCGAAGCATGGACAGGATCGCTAGGGCCTCGACCGGCGAGCGCAGAATGGTCTTCGAGGCCGCCGCGCAGAGGATGGCGCTTGCGCCGGCCGTCGTCGAGAAGGACTTCTGGGTGTGCTACACCTTGGACCACCTTTTCCACAGAAGCGGCTTCGCCGAGTCCATGGTGTTCAAGGGCGGCACGAGCCTGTCGAAGGCTTTCGGGCTCATCGAGCGCTTCTCGGAGGACATCGACCTCATACTCGATTGGCGACTCCTGGGCTACGGCGAGGACGAACCGTGGGAGCCGCGCAGCAACTCGGCGCAGGAGCGGTTCAAGGCCGACAGCATCGAGCGCACGAACGCCTTCCTGGCCGACGCCTTCGTCCCGAAGCTCAGGGCCACGCTCTCCGAGTCCCTCGGCACCGAAGCGTCCGTTAGGTGCGGGGCCGAGGAGGAGACCGTGTACTTCGACTACCCGCGCTCCTACGAGTCGGCGGGCACGCTCGACACCATCAAGCTGGAGATAGGACCCATGGCGGCATGGTCGCCCTCCGAGGAGGCGGCGATAACCCCGTACGCGGCGGACGTGGTTCCGTTCGGGCCCGAGCTGTCGACCACGGTGCGCACCGCGAGTCCCGAGCGCACGTTCTGGGAGAAGGCCACCATCCTGCACCAGGAAGCCAACAGGCCCGAGGGCAAGGCTATGCCCAGGCGCTACTCCCGCCATTACTACGACATGTACCGCCTCGGCCACTCGTTCGTGCTCGGCCGCGCCGTAGCGCAGCCCGGCCTCCTCGAACAGGTCGTCAGGTTCAAAGAGAAGTTCTACCGCACGCCGTGGGCCAAGCTGGCCGATGCGAGGCCCGGCACGCTCAGGCTCGCCCCTCCAAAGGGCAGGCTCGACGAGTTGGCGGCCGATTACGCCTCGATGAGGCCGATGCTGTTCGGCAGCTACCCAAGCATCGATGAGATAGTCGCCTACATGGCGGAGCTCGAGGAGACCATCAACGGGCTAAGCTGATCAAGGGCGCTCCAATTCCGGGCGCCTGCCGGAATCGAAGAGGCGGGGCGGGCAACGCGACGGCTTTCCCGCCGAGAGCGGAGCGTTCCCTTTCGACGGGCGGCGTTGAGAACAGGCTCTTCTCGCTTATCGACCTCAGAGCCAGGGTGCCCTCGACGTCGAGCGGGTCCAGCTGGTCGGCGTGCGCCAGGGACTCGAGCAGCTGGTCCAAGCCCCTTGCCAGCCTCCCCGCATCGCTCACGGCATCGATCAGCTCGATGCGCTCCATCTTCTCTTCGTAGCCCATCATCTGCTTTCCTCCTTTTCTCAACGGACGTGTTGCACAGCCCTGTAGCCGTTCCGCGCGGAGGGCCGCCCCGCCGCCAGCGGTCCCGTGCGCATATCGGCCGCAAGCGGCACGGGAAAGCCGTCCGTCCCGATTCATGCTGCGGCACTGCAACCTGAGGTCACGCCGCCGTCCCCGCCGCGATATCATCACCAACCCCCACGAGAGCCCCAGCAACCGCCGACGGGTCGCATCCCATGCCCGGAGGGTCTCGGCGCCCACGCCGGATTCCATGCCGCACGCCTCCGCCCCTCCGACCTGAAACCCGCCCCGGCGCTCCTTGGACGCGCAGGGTCGCACGCCGGCGGGCAGCCAGCAAGGGCCGCGACACTTTTTCGGGTTCTTCGCCCCATGCGCTCCGCGCGCGAACAACGCGAAAAACTGCCGTCGGGAGACTTCTACAACCACGCCCGACTTCGCTTCCTCCCTTGCAGGCACGCCCGCGCTGCATGCGACTCACGCGGCGCAAGGCACGCCACAGGGGCGGGCCTCAGAGTCTAAGGAGCAAGACATGAACGACATGAAGGAAAAGGCGATGGGCGCGGTCAGGACCTTCCTCGAGCGCAAGGGCTACGAGATCGTCGACGAGGCCTGGCAGGGGCCCGAGGGCATCGGCGGGATCGACCTCGTGGCGGTGGACGAGGACGGGACCCTGGTCTTCATCGACGCCACGGTCCGCATCGGGACGGACGGCTTCCCCGAGGCCCACAGGGCGCGCGGGCTGCGCGAGGCGCTGGCGGCGACGTGGCTCGCCGGCAACAGCGACGACTACGCCGACACCCCGGTCCGCTTCGACGAGGTGGCGATGATGGTCGTCAAGGAGAACCGAGCGCTCCTGCGCCACCACGTCAACTGCTTCGGCGAGATGGAGCCGCTCTCCTAGGCGGCGCGCCCGGCCCCGGGCTCCCGGGGCCGGGCTTCCCCGAAACCCGGCCCCTGTACCACGAAAGCGTACATATCCGTACGTTTTCGTGGTACACTCCGCTTGTCGGACAAATCCGTACGGTTTTGTCCCGACGCTCCGAGACTCGGGGCGCGCCGGACCGGATGCGGCGAGGCGCGCCCCACGCTAGAGAGGACGCGACCCATGCGCACGATAGCCATTTCCAACTACAAGGGCGGCGTCGGCAAGACGACGACCGCCGTGAACCTGGCGGCGATCTTCGCCGCCCGGGGCCTTCGGACCCTGCTCGTCGACCTCGACCCGCAGGCGTCGGCCACCGACTTCTTCGGCCTCTACGACCGCGCCGCCTCCGAGCGCCGCACCTCGGTCGAGCTGCTCTACGGCGGCGCGCCCGTGGAAGAGGTCGCCTACGCCGCCGGGGAGGGCCTCGACGTGGTGGCCTCGACCATCGACCTCGTCGACCAGAACGAGATGCTCCTGCGCGAGCAGCGACTCAAGTTCGCCCTCGACGACGCCTCGGGCTCCTACGACGTCTGCCTCATCGACTGCAGCCCCGTGATGCGCAGGCTCGCCTTCAACGCCTACCTCGCCGCAGCGGAGGGCGGCATGGTCGTCATCCCCGTGAAGCTCGACTCCACCGTGATGCGCGGCACTGCGCTCACCGTGGAGGCGACGCGCTCCATCTCAGACGCCCTGCGCATGCCCACGCCCAGATGGAAGATACTGCGCACCTGCGTGCCCGGCCGCATGACCAACGCCGAGGCCACGGGAGCGGCCGTGCTCGACGGGTTCTTCCCGGGCGAGCAGTTCGAGACGGTCATCCACGCGAGCAGCAAGGTCTGCGAGGGCAGCTGGCAGTGGAAGCCGGTGGCCGCCTTCGAGCCGGGGAGCCGTCCCGCGCGCGACTACGAGGCGCTCGCAGACGAGGTGTCCCGTGAGCTCGCCTAGCCAGGTGGCCGCGGGCTTCACCATCACGGGGCTCCTCGACGGCGCTGCGCGCACCCGCGGGCGCTATCCGGTGTCCGAGATCGCGGTGGCCGACATCGCCGACCACCCGGCGAACGCCGCGTACTCCATGGACCCGGCGGGCATAGCCGAGCTCGCCGAGTCGATACGCCAGGACGGCCTCACCGACCTGCCGCTCGTGCGCAAGGTCGGCGACGGCTCGTGGCAGATGGTCTCCGGGCACCGCCGCAAGGCCGCCTACGCGCTGCTCGCCAAGGACGACCCCGCCTACGAGAGGATGCCCTGCCGCGTGATAGAGGGCATCGACGATGAGCGGGCGGTGACGCTGCTCCACGCCGCGAACTACTTCACCCGCGCGCTCACCGTGACCGAGCGCGCCGCCGCGACCGAGGCGCTCAGGGGCGACGCCGTGCGCCTGCGCTCCGAGGACCCGTCGCTTTCCGGCATGCGCGTCGACGACGTGAAGGCCGCCATCATCGAGCGGCAGACGGGCCGCAAGGTCTCCGGCAAGACCATCGCGCGCGAGGAGAGGCTTGCCCGCAGGATCGCCGAGGACCTCTCGCCCGAGTGGGCCGCCGAGGCCGACCGCGGCAACCTCAGCGCCGAGGCGGTGCGCTCGCTCGCGTGCATGCCGAAGGAGCGCCAGGCGGAGATGCACGCCGCCATGGAGCCCTGGCGGCGCACCAAGCGGGAGCTCTCCGACTACGTGAGGAGCGAGGGGAAGGCCCAGGCCGGCCCCGACGGGCGCATCGCCAAGGCCGCGAGGCTCGTCGCCGACTTCCTCGAGAGCCCGCCCGAGAGCCCGAGCGCGGCCGACCTCTCGCTGCTGCGCGAGATGGCGCTCATGACCGCGCCGTACGCGGATGCGGGCATCGATGTCCGAAAGCGTCGCAGAAGGGCCTCAGGCCCGAAATCCAGCAAGTAGCCTATGGCGTCCGACATCGCGTCGGGCGTCCATAGCACTTGGGGACCGGGCGGCCTCGGACCCGTCATGCCGCGGGCCGTTCGGGAGCCCGCTTTCGCGAGGCCCGGTCCCAGAGGTGGCGCCCGAGCCGGGCCGCCGCCTGCGGGGGATCCCCCGCGCCCCTAGAGAGACGCGCCCGCCGCACGGCGGGCCCGAGGAAAGGAATCCGTCATGGAAGAGGAAGCCGGCGCCGCCAAAGGCAAGGAGCGCCGCGTCACGTTCCGCATGGAGGGAGGCGACTACGACGCGCTCTGCGAGCGGTGCGAGCGCGCCGGCCTCAGCAAGTCGGAGTACCTGCGCTACCTCGTTCGCATACCGCTGTCGACGGAGGCCAACGCGGGAGACGAGCACCGCATACTCGTGGACCGCAGAGCCCTGTGGGCGATGTCGCGAGAGCTCACGAAGTGGGGCTACCACTACAACCAGGCCGTGCACGCGATGAACCTCATCAACTTCCACGCCCGCCACGGGCACGTCGACCGCGACCTCGTCGCGGATAGCATCCCGACGATCGAGCGCGAGCTCGCCGACGTGAACGCCGCGGCCCGCGAGATGGCGGCGGAGCTCGGGCGCATCGGCGCCGACTCTCTCGTGGAGGGCTCGCCATGCCGATCCTGAAGCCGATAAGCGGCCACGGCTTGACGGGCGGCATCCGCCGCTATCTCGAGAAGGGAGGCCGCGCCCTCGCTCGCGACCTGTTCAACCTGAGCTACGACGAGCGCGACGTCGGCGCGCTGGGGGAAGACGCCAAGGAGGCCTGCGCCTGGGACGCCGAGATGGACGCCACGCGGGCCGCCTTCGGCACGGACGTACCCTGGCGGGGCAAGCCCGCGCGCACGTTCAAGCACTTCGTGCTCTCGCCTGACCCCGGCGACGACATCGACCTGGCGGCGCTGCGCGAGCTCGCGTCCTCGTGGGCACTCAAGCACTTCGGCGACCACGAGATCGCCATCGTCTACCACGACGACAACGCCCGCGGCATACCGCACGCGCACATCGTCGTGAACAATGCGAACCTCCGAACCGGCTACCGCATGCAGACCCAGCACCCCGAGGACCTCAACCGGGACCTACAGGACATGGCCCGCGAGCGCGGGCTGTCGGGTCTCTCCAACGACCGGGCGCCCGAATCGCCGTCGAAGGTGCGCGGGCATGCCGGCGCGGGCGGGCCCAGAAGTCGCGGGAGCGTCTACCTGGGCAGGGCCGAGAAGGAGATCATGCGCTCGGGCGGCTACTCGTGGGTCGGCGACATCCGCGCCCGCGTCGCGCTCGCCAAGACCACGGCGCGCGACGAGGCGGAGTTCCTCGGCATCCTCGACGCCCTGGGCGTGCACGTCGCCGACAACTCGGCCAAGGCGCGGCGGGACGACTGGGTGTTCAGCCTGGCAGAGGAGCCGTCCAAGAAGGTAAGCGGCGAGCGCCTGGGGTTCGTCTACGGCAAGGAGATGCTCCGCCGGCGCTTCGAGCGCGAGGGCGCCTACCGTCCCACGGACGCGAGCACCGCGCGCATCCGCGAGGCCGCCGAGCGGGCCCTCGAGCTCAACGACCTCTCGGAGCTGAGCAGGCTCTCCTCGGCGCTCGAGACCTGCGCGAAGTTCGACGTCGAGTCCATCGAGGAGTTCGGGCTCAGGATGGCGACGCTCGAGTGCCGCGGCCAGGCGGGCGGCGAGGGGTACCGCCGCCTCGAGGCTGCGCGCGCCTACATGGCCGAGAACGGCCTCATGCCCCTCAAGACCCGCTACGGGGACGATGGCAAGCGCGGTGCGGCCGAAGAAAGCTCGCGCGACGGGCGCCGCGAGGACGAGCGACAGCGCATCCTCGCTGCCGAGCGCCAGCGGGTCCAGCAGGACCAGCGCAGGGAGAGGGGCCGGAGATGATGGTGAGGATAGAGTACGAGGGCGGCAGGACGACGCTGTTCGACACGCTCTCGTTCACGGAGGGCTCGCCGTTCTCCGGCGCGAACATGCTCACGGAGTTCGAGCTCGAGATGCGCGAGGAGCCCGAGAAGGGGCTCTGGCTCACGGCGAACTGGCACCAGGTGCGCGACGACTGGCGCGCCGGCGCGCCCGCGGACGGCATCCCGGCCGCACGCAGGTCCCGCGGATGGCGCTTCATGCTTGCCTCGGAGGCCGAGCTCGGGCGAGCCCGGCGCGTCCTGCTCGACGGCGACGAGGCGTTCGCCCGGGTGCGGGGATACCTGTGCGACGCTGCCGCGATCGGCGCCTGCTACCGCGAGCACGTGGGCCCTCCCTCAAAACCGCTGAAGTCGCAGATAAGGGACCTGCAGCGCGCGCTGGGGAGGGCGGAGGTCCCGGGCGTGCCCGACGAGCTGGCGAAGATGCTCGCGCAAGAGAAGGAAGAGGGCGCCGAAAAGGGCGCCCGCAAGGTCAAGGAAGATTGGGGTGACGTCGATGAAGAGGCTTGGTAGGTTCCTCAAGGCGGCGCTTAAGGTCACGCTGGGCTTTTTCGTTTGGCTGTTCCGCGCCGTGTTCAAGTGGGTGATGTGAGAACGAAGGCGCCTGGGTCTAGAGTAGCCCCTTGGCTCGCTCGTCGTAGATCTTGTCAAGCTCCGATTGGAGGAACTCCTCTTTGAGCTTGGCGACGAAGCGAGCATCCGAGAACAGTCGGTAGACGAGCACCGCCGCGCCTCCGAGGTCGAGGCACTTGGGGTTCTTCGTGATCGACGCCTGCACGACGCTGCTCGAGGTCGCGATGGTGTCGGAGATGAGGATGATCTTCTTGGTGCGCGCCTGGTACGTCTCGGTGCAGTAGTCCGACCCGTCATCCTTGAATATCAGCGAGCAGCCGTGGAGCGCCGCTATCAGCCAGTTGATGAGCACCGTCATGCCCGCCTGCATGCCGACTTTCAGTACGTCGCCGGTGCTGACGTATTTGGTGAGGGCCTCGGTGTGCGCCTTGTCGAGAACGAGGTTGGCGAACGGGACCTGTATCCCGCACGGCGTGTAGAGGTCCGTGCCGATGTGGATCAGCTGCTTGATCAGGGCCGCCGCGGCGGCATCCGGCTCGCTCACGACGCGCCTTCCCGCCGCGACCAGCATCTCCACGGTCCCGGTGGGCGCCCCGATCAGCGGGTTCTTCCCGAAGGCGTCGTAGGAGACCGAGTAGGTCGCGGGGATCCGCGCGCCGATTCCGAAGACGTTGGCGTCCTTCACGCAGGTGATGCTGTTCGTCATGATGTTCGAGGTCCCGAACACGAGGCCGAGCACCGGGTCGTGGCCGAGGGTCGCGAACCGGTGGTTAGCCCCCTTGAATATCTTGAGGTTCCCGGCCTCGTAGCGTGTCGCGTCGTACGGCACGCCTCGCGAGGAGAGGATGTGGCTCTTGGAGGCGAACAGGCGGCCCGATTCCGCCGGAACCCCATCGTCGAAGCCGGAGAAAACGCGGTCCTGGAAGCTATGCAGGGCGTCTTCCTTGGCGTTGCCAGCTCCCGCCCGCTCGACCTCCGTCAGGGAGTTGATGACAAGCACGCGGGCGACCTGAAGCATGGTCGCGGCGACGACGAAGGCCGCGTCGGCATCCTGCAGCCTCGTCCGCTCCTTGAACTCACGGTCGATGCGCTCGAGGTTCTCGCCGTACTCGCGAACGGACTTCTCGACCGCCTGCTCGGCCCAGCTCTCGTCAACTGCCACGCATGCCGCCCTCGCAGCCATGTAATCGGCGAAGAGCCTGCAGGCGTGCTCCTCTTCCTCCGTCACCTGACCGTCCGAGGCCGCGGCGACTTGCAATTGCTCGGCGATAGAACCCAACGACACGATGCTCACGTTGTCCAGGCAGTCCTTTACCCGGTCGAAGGACAGGTCCTCGTCGTCCGCGATTGCCTGCACCTTCGCCTTCACGTCGTCCGGAAGGCCGCCGTCCAGCTTGAGATAGTCGAGACCGTCCCCGAGCCACTCCCGCTCCTCTTGGGAGAAATCGCCGTCGCAGCGCATCAGGAAGCAGAGCGTCGCCACGTAGGCGTAGATGAAGTTGTACCGTTTCTGGCCCGCGAGGTAGGCGCCCTGCTTGATGCCGTCACGGAACCCCTTGATGCGCGCCTTGCGGAGGCGCGCGGAGAACGAGTTCTCCTTGATGGCGCTGATGCCGCCCTCGACGGTCGACGCAGCGCCGGACGCGAGGGACGACGCCCCCTGGGCCAAGCCCATTGCGGCGCCGACGGCGATTCCGCCCGCCGCGTTCGCGGCTCCTGCGATCGCCTTGCCCGCATCGGACGACGCGATCTGCTCGCCGGCGTTCGACACGCCTTCCGCAGCCGAGCACATGGCGCTTCCGACGGCTTCGGATGCCGAGGCGGCCGCATCGACGATGGCGTTCCCCGCGCCCTCGGCCGCGTTCGCGACGCCTTTGGCGGCGGACTCGACGGTTGCCGATGCGCCTTTTGCCACCTCTCCTGCGGCGTGGGCAGCTTGGGACAGGGCTTCCCCGAGATCGAATTTGAGCGCCATTCTGTATCTCCTGACGTAAACGAACCTTGCGTAAGGCTCTCATGCGCAACCGATGCGACTCAGCACGCACGACGCGTCTCACGTGCTCCTTATTATCCCACCATGTGCAAGCCCCTCGTCCGACCATCGGAGCGAGGGGCTTGATCGTTCTGCTCGGTTGCGATTCCGATTTTCGAAGGCTAGTCCCGGTCGTTGTCGCCGGCTGCGCAGCAGGCGTAGGCCGTGAGCGTGAGGAGCCCCATGAGGAGCCCTATTCCGAAGGGCGCGAATCCCATCCTTCCACCTCCTTCGCGTAGACGACGGTGCGCGAGTTGCTCGTCTGGTAGCTGCACGTCACGAAGGCCCAGGCCTGCGCGACGTCCGAAGGCTCTTCCAGGACGACCTCGCAGCGGGACAATTTGTCCCCGAGGTAGGCGTCGAGAGCCGCCGCGTCGGCGAAGTCGGTCCGCTTGCCCTCCGAGCTCGCGTCGACCACGTCGGCCGCGAAGACCTCGAGCTCGATCTCCTTCTCGCGGGTGAAGACCTGGATGGTGCGGTGCCCCTCGGCGAAGCCGTGCGACGAGTACTGCGCGAGCGGCGCGAACATGGTGCCGTCGGACATGTGGTGCCCGTAGACGATGACGAGCGGGCTCTCGGCGCCCTGCGCGCACCCGGCGTCTATGTAGGGAGTGCCCCAGACTGAGCGCTCGCCGCTGGCGTCGTGCGTGAGGTAGAAGTCGGGCAATTCAGGCCGGCCCTGTACGATCGGGTAGTCGACGGTCGTGCCCGGCACGCGCACCCATGCGACGACTGAGGCGGGAAGGGCGTCCCAGTCGATGCCGTCGCCCGCCTCTTGCGCCCCCATCGCCGCGCCCTCTTCCGTTGCGGGCACCTCGTGCACCACGTACGGGTTCCTCTCGGGCTGCGGCAGGACGGCGAGCGCCACCAGCGCCAGCAACGCCACGGCGACGGCGAGCGCCGTGGCGGCTTTTCCCTTGTTCATGTCCTCCCCCGTTCGCAGGGGAGGCCCTGGGCGCTCGCCCAGGGCCTCCGGTTCGGTGTCGATGCGGCGCTGCTATTCTTCCGGCTCTTCGGCAGGCTCTTCGGCTGCCGTGTCCTTGCTAGCGCCGGCCGCCTTGCGCTTGCGGTACGCGAGCGCTCCGCCCGCGCCCGCCGTAGCTGCCAGAGCGATGCCCGCGGCCACGGCGTAGCCGGTGCCGTCGGGGGCGTCGGCCCCGGTCTTGGCGTAGGGCTCCTCGGGCACCTCGGGCGTGTCGGGGTTGTCCACGACGACGCTCTGCTCGGCGGAGTCGATGTCCTCGTGGGCCGCAACGACGTTGCCGGCGGAGTCCAGGACCTTCTCGAAGACGACGAGCTCGTCTCCCTCGGCCAGGCCCTCGGTGTCGAACTCGAAGGTCACCTCGACGGTGCCGGAGGGCGCCTCGGGCTCGAAGGGCGTGCGTGCGGTCACCTCGTTGCCGTCCTTGTCGAGGAACGGCTCTCCGGTGCCCTTGTCCATGAGCGTGCCCACGGCGATGTAGGTCTCGCCGGGGACGAGGCCCTTGTAGGCCACCGTGTCGACGACCTTTGCCTTGCCGGCCTCGATGACCTGGTCGCCGTCGGCGGCGTCGGCCGCCTGGGTGCCCACCTCGACGGCGACGTGGACGGTCTGGCCCTCGTCGGAGAGGACCGCGTGCGACGCCACCTCGACGCCGTCCTTGCGAAGGCTCTCGAACACGACCAGGTCGCGGCCGCCGAGCAGGCTCGCGTCGAAGGAGATCTCGACGTCCTGGCTGCCCGTCGAGAGCGCGGGGGCGAACTCGGCTTTGGCCTCCACGGGCATGCCCGAGGCGTCGGCCACGGGCTCGCCGGTCGCCTTGTCGACGAGGGTGGCCGAGAGCTCGTACTTCTCGCCGGCCTTCAGGCCCTCGTAGGCGACGGCGTCGACGACCTTGGCCTCGGCGTCGGCCGAGACGTCCTTGTCGCCGTCCGTCCCGTCCTTTGCTGTGGTGGAGATGCGCGGGCCCTCCTGGTCGTCGAGGCCCATCCACACGGCCTTCGCGACCGTCGAGTCGCGATCGATCCAGAAGCTCCTCGTGATGAGCTCGAGGCCCTCGTTGGCATCGCAGCGCAGCTCGGTCATGGTGTAGGCGCCGTACGGCAGGGCCGCCAGCGAGTCGTCCACCGGCGCCGAGGAGCCGTCCTCGCCGAGCGAGAACCAGATGCCGGCCTTCGGATCCATGTCGGCGGCGGCAATCGGGCCCTCATGGCCGAGCAGGGCGTCGTTGGCGTTGGTGTCCCTCGAGTGCTTGTTCCAGCTGCTCGCGGTCGACGCGTCGCCGTTGCGGTCCGTCACCAGCACGTGAGTCTCGCCGGTGGCCGCGTTCTCGATGGCGAACGGGACCATGAGGCCGGCGTTGTCGGACTCGCTCTTCTTGGAGAGCTCGAGGTCGTTGCGCACCACCTGGTCGCGGAACTCGAGCGCGGCGCCGTCCGCGGAGGCGCTCACGATCTCTCCGCCGGTGCGGACCTCGAAGGTGCGGGGCTCGCCGTCGGTCAGCAGGTAGCTCCCGTTCGTCGACGTCTCCCGCACGTCGTAGGTCCCGTACGGAAGGGCGTCGGCCGCGGTCTGCGCGGTATAGGCGCCGGCCTCGTCGTTCCATGCGGTGGTCAGCGTGGCCACGGCTTCGCCCGGCTCGCGCCATTCGCCGTCAACGAGGACCTTGTGCGCCGAGCGGTTCGTGACGGTGAACTCGATCCCGTCGAGGCCGGGGTGCTCGCCAGGCGCCTCCTTGTGGCCGCTGCCCGCGAGCGCCTCGGACGCCTGCAGCTCCTTGTCGGACTTGGTCACCTGCACGCCGCCGCGGAAGACCTCGTCGGTCACGGGGTCGCCCGTGAGGTTGCGCACCTCGCCGGCCTTCACGGTGAACGCGACGGAGGCGTCGCTGGCGTCGTAGCCCTCGGGCGCGCCGGACTCGACGATGCGGTAGCTGCCCGCGGGAAGCGCGTCGGCGCCGGTCGCGGCGACGTGCGACCCGTCCTCGGGCGCGGTCTTGATCGTGGCGCATACCTCACCGTCGGCGTAGTACTTGCCGCCGACCAGCACGTAGCGGCCGGTCTCGTTAACGACGGAGAAGCTCGCGCCGTCGAGCGAGGCGTCGCCCTGGGGCTCCGCGCCCGCCTCGGAGTCCGTTTTGGCGACCTTGACTCCGCCAGCGGACCAGCTGAAGCTCACGAGCGTCTGGGAGCCGCCGCCGGTCCTGACGCAGAACGCCTCGAACCCGGCGGAGACCCTGCCGGCGCCCGCCTTCATCTTGGCGAAGGTCCCGCCGATCAGCTCGGATTTCGCCCAGGAGGCGAACTCGGCGCTCGTGCCGTGCGTGGCAGCCGACTCGGACCCAGAGTAGGCGTAGGCGATGAGCACATGGCTCGCCGCGGCGTACTTCGCGTCGTCCCAGCCGCCGCCGTCGTACCAGCTGCCCGGGAACATCGACGCGTCGAAGCCGGGAGAGCCGAACGAGTACCAGATCGCCGCTGTCACGTCGCCGCTCGGCACGGGGCTCGTCGAGTAGGAGCCCGGCGCGGGCGTCGGGGACGAGGGCTCGGCGCAGTAGGCGATGTTCCCGTCGGCGCTCATCCACGTGGTGGCGAAGCCGCCGTATGGGATCTTGC
>CABUTN010000006.1 GCA_902494565.1 uncultured Collinsella sp.
CGCGTCGAGGGCGCAGACGGTGGTCGACCTCAGGTGGACGTCCATCCCGAACGCGGTAGAATACTTTGGCATGGGAGCCTCCCAACCTCGTTGCGGCGCGGCTGCGCCTATGGCACTTCAACATCATTGTCGCAGCCCCGACCCGCGGTCACGAGCGGGGGCTCCTATCTTTTTAGTGCCCTCGGATTGGGTCATAGTGTCTGTCTACGCCAAAACATCGGCGTTGTCGGGCCGGCACTTGGGGACGTTCCTTTTCTGCCGGCACCTTGGGACACTCCCAACGACTACCCGCAAAATGAGAGTGGATAATCTTCCGTTTTTGACCTGTGCGGGCTCGAAATGGGAGATTATCCACGCTCGTTAGATAAGCGTCCAAAAATCCACGCTCGTTTTAATTTGGCTGGGCTGCGGTGCCTACCTAATCGGCTCAGCGTCTTCCCTGAGAATCGAAAGATACTCTTCATACCCGTACTGTCGGTATCTCTGTCTTGACTCGTCGAGCGGACGGAGGATACCCAATTCTTCAAATGATTTGACGAGCGAGCTCGCGGTACTCCTACCGATATCGAGTCGGGCAGCGATAAATGCGGTGTCGAGGATGGGATGCTCTTCAAGAAGGCTCAGCAGCCTTTGTCCGTTTGCGACAGTCCTTCCGAGATTTTCGGTAATGGCTGCCGTCGAACGGTTATGGAGATCAACAAGACTCTTTAAAGACCCTACCGAGTCCTTCGCGCTCTCAAGAAGACTGGCGCAGAAAAACTCTATCCATTCCTCGTAAGTTCCTCGTTCCCTTACGGATGTGAGTTGTCGGTAGTACTCGCTTCGATTTTTCTTGAACTGGAACGATGGATAGAACAAGCAAGAATGAAGAACGCCATCATTGATGAGTATAAGTGTAATGAGAAGCCTGCCCAGGCGACCGTTTCCGTCTAGGAATGGATGGGCAGTTTCAAATTGGTAATGGACGAGCGCCGCCCGCACGATCGGATCCATTTCGACTTGAGGCTCATTGATAAATCGTTCGAGGTCCTGGAGCGTGTTGCTCAAATCTTCAATGTTTGGGGGGACGAACGATGCAGTTGCAATGGTGCAGCCTGAGGGGCCAATCCAGTTTTGTGAGGAGCGCAGCTCGCCTGGATTCTTCTCCGTTCCGCGCACTCCGTCCAGCAGGACCGCATGAACCTGCCTGAGAAGTCTCGTACACAAGGGCATCTTTTTGAGCAGTTCTACGCCGCGGTCGACAGCACGGACGTAATTCACGACATCTGCGACATCTTTATGATGGAGTTGGGTTTGCGATGGACTAAGTAGGTCGTCAAACGTGCACTGGGTTCCCTCAATTTGCGAAGAAAGGAGTGCTTCTTTGCGCACATACATTGTCAGATACATGTCGGCGTTGGGAACAAAGTAGAGCATGCCCTCGAGCTCTCCAAGCTTTCGTGAGCATGTGGAAAGCGTGCGATAGGTTTCCTCAGTGAGGTTTAGCTGCCTCAATGATTGCAAGGGCGTTGGCAAAAACGAATAGTAAGCCAATTTCCCCGATAGATTATTGCGGAGCGTTCCCTGGCCGTTCTCCTCGATTTGCATCGCGCCCTCCATATCTTTAGTGCCGGAAACTCGTTATTAGGCTAATCATATCAATTCTAATAACGAGTTTATGGCGAAAATAGTTATTAGAGTCGATTTGAATAATCTAATGACGAGAAGTCGTTATTGCTTTGGTGCAAGGTGGTTGAGTGGTCCCTCGGGCGCAGAGGAAAGCGGATCATTCAACACGAGCGTGGATAATCTCCCGGTTTTGGCCTGTGTGCGGGCCCAAAGTGGGAGATTATCCACGCTCGTCGCTACTTAAGCCCCGGGAGGCGGGTGTAGGGAAACGATCGCTCGAGGAACTCGGAGCAGCGGGCGTAGTCTTTGGCGAAGTAGCTGCTGTAGAGCGAATCGAGCGCGTATTGCACGGCGATGTGGCTCGCGAACTGCGTGATGCGATGCGTCATGCTCTCGTGGTCACTCACCGTAAGGTAGGCGGCAAAGCCAGGGTGAATGCGCGCGCAATAAGGCGTGCCGATGACGACGACCGGGACATGCCGGCTGCTGAGGATCGGCAAGATGTCCTTGAGATTGGGGGCAAGGCCGCTGTAGGAGATGACGATTGCCGCATGGTCGGGACCCGAGGCGAGTGCCGTTCGCACCTGGGCCTCGACACCGTCGTGGCACGTCGCGCTTTTACCGGCGGAGAGCAGGCGGTCGCGGAACATTCCCGCTGGATAGAGGTTGTGCGAGCCCGTGTAGATGTCGACCTGTCGGGCGTTCGCGATGAGCTTGGCGGCGTGGTCAAGCTGCGTGGGGTCGAGCAGCTCCTGCGTTTCGGCCAGCGTGGTCTGGTAGAGCCCCTCCATGCGCTCCATAACCTGCGCGGGGCTGGACGTAGCATCAAAGGGAAAGTTGATGTCCACGTTGCGCCGGTTGCCCGCCTCGGTTGCCAAGCGAATAAGCTCGACCTTGAGGTCTTTGAATCCCTCGAGGCCGAGCTTTTTGCAAAAACGGTGCACACTCGCGACCGAAACGTTGGTGCGTGCGGCAAATTCCTTAATAGAAAGCCCGCGGATGTCCTCGCCGATGGCAAGGGCTGCAATGCCGAGCTGTTGCTCGGTAGGGGTAAGGCCCTGTGCCTCGGAAATCTTGCGTTTGATATCCATGCGAACTCCCACACTCAACAAACCTGCCAAAAAGGGACAGGTTTATTTTGGCAGGTTTTGCCCGCAAAGGGTAACGGGGCCGAGGATGCCGCTCGGGGCGACGGGTTCGGCGAGGGCGAAGATGTCGGGAATCGCATGATCGAGCGTGTTGATGACGTCGACGGTGAGTTCGTGCGTGCCGGCAGCAAGAGGATTGATGACAAAGCGATAGGGCGGACAGATGCGTGTGCCGAGTGGGTGTCCGTCGAGCGTAAGTGTCGCGACTTCGTAGACATCTCCCAGGTCGATTGTGGCATCGGCAAGGTCGTTCGCCAGCTCAAACGACGCATGATATCGGTAGGTGCCGCAGGTGCCGGTGAACAGATCGGTTGTAAGGTCGCATAGGTGCTCGAGCTCTTGCGCTTCACCAAAGGCGCCATTGCTGCCGGCAGGGGAGAGGGCAACGGTCCATGGGCCTTCGATGCGCAGGTCGAGCGATGCATCAGCGTCGATTGCGCCGTCTCCGGGCGCATCCTCGCTGCTCGCTTCCAAAACAACGAAGCAGCTCTCGAAGGGTGCGAGCTCCAACGCACCGTCAAACGCAACGGGCTCGATACCGTTTAACAGGTCGAGCCGCGTGCCGCAAAGGCGCTCGCCTGTCGCAAGCGCAACCGTGCAGTCGATGCGCTCGCGTGGGTGCTCGTTGACGAGCATAACGTAGGTCTCGCCGGCGCGCTCGTAACGAAGCGCGCGCAACCAGGGCTGGGGCGTGTCGGTGACAACCGTCTGCAGCCCAGCGCTCGCCAACACGCCCGCCATATCGGCAAGCTGAGTCGCTGCAAGTTCACCCAGTTCAACCACGACGTCCGCGTCGTAAAGCGCGCTCGGCACCTCGTCGACGGCAAGGACCATAACTCCCGCATCAATCATGCGCCTTACGGCCTGCGCCGTCTCCGCGCCAATAAACGTAGCACCGGGCATAACAAATGCCTGGTAGCGGCAGTTGTTAACGCAAAGTAATCCGTCGGCAATCGAAACCTCGTAGCGGCTCTTGTCTTCAAAAGCCTCGGCGGGCACAAAATCAAAGTCGATCTGCGCACGCGTGAGCTCGGCAGCCACGCGCTCGATAGGCATGGCGCTGCCGGCCCACTCGGCATCGGCGTGGTACAGGATGGCGACGGGACGCGTGGCACAGCCTCCCGAAAGCAGTGTTGCCGTGCGGTTCATATAGCTCATGAGCTGCCCAAAGTGCGGCCACTGCGGATTGTTGCCGTGCGCGTAAAAGTGCGGCGGGCAGTCCCAATCGGGAAAGGGCGCCATGCTAAACGCGTGCGGCGTAAACCAATTGACGCCGCGGACGAGCATGTGGTCGGCAATCCATTTCATCTCGCGCAAGCCCTCGTGCCAGCCGAAGGCGCCGAAGACCTCGGCCACGCAGCGTCCTTGTTTTTTGGGGTCGAGGCGCGCGGCTGAAGAGCCCAGTTTGGCAAGCGCGTAGGTAAAGAACTCGATGTTCCATGCGCCATGGAAGTAGCTGTAAGGGCCGTGGTCGATGCCAGGGACGAGCTGGTTGATAACCACATCGATGCCCGCCATGTCCTGACCGGCGACAGCGCGGAAGTAGTGCCCGGCGCCCTGGCCCAGGCGCGTGTGGCAGCTTTTGTCCTCAATCACATGTCCGATGTGCATGACGCCGTGCTCACGGCACCAGTCGCCGATCTGCTCGTCAAAGCAGGTGCGGTAGAGTTGCGTGGCAATGTCCATGTAGACGTGGCGGGTCCGTGCGCCGTCTGCCTCGCGCGTCCAAAGGCCGCGCAGTTTAGCCAGCCAATCCATGCCCAGTGCCTCGTGCAGGCGTCGCGCAAGTTCGTCCGACCATGGCAGCGCCATGTCGCCGCGTCCGATAAAGTTGCTGGTAGAAGCGTCTTCGAGGGTCGCACCCTTCTCGTTCATAAAGCCAGGCTCATCGGTGAAGAAGCCCAGAATGGTCTTGCCGAACTCGTCGCCCAGATGCTCAAACGTGGGTTCGTAGACGGCGTTGATGAGCATGCGGCACGAATCGGCGTCGACCATGTTGATGTACTCATCGCGAAAGCCGGTTTTTTGGCTGGTGACGAAGAGCTCGACGGTGGTGATGCCGGCGGGCGCGTCAAAACGCAGGCGGGCGGGGGTGCCGTCGGCCTGCTCAACGGAGAGCTCAAAGTCGAGCGGTGCGCCGGCGGCGTCGAAAGTCGCCGCACCCACAAAGCGCTCCGTGGGATCCATAAGATTGCCGAGCTTGATGACCGTGGACGGCTGGGGACCAACGACCGTAACCGTGCGATGTTTGAGCACGGTCTTCCTAAGCGCGGGGTCAACATCCTCGCCCGCAAGCGCGCCGTTGGCGTAGCCCGTGGGGAAATGGGCGTCGTCGAGCAGCCAGATCTTCAACCCCAAGCGCTTGCACTCGCCAATGATAAAACGCAGGTCAGCCCACCAGCCGTCGCGACAAAACTCGGGATGCGTGCGCGACTCAAGGCAGACTTCACGGATGTCCGCCCCGGCAATTTGCTCTAAGTATTCGGTAATCGTCTCGTGTTCTTCGCCCTTGAGCCACAAGAACGGAAGCACATGGTTGTCATATGCTGCCATACCCACTCCTCCAAAACCTGCCGAAAAGGGACAGGTTTATTTTGGTCGGTTTTATCTGGGCAAACGTCACCCCGCAGCTGCTTGGCGAAGCGCTGGGACGCGTGCCACATGCTAGAACCAACCTTCTAAACCCTTGCAAGTTCAGGGTACGTCGTCCGCGCCGCCCTGCTAATATCAAAACCACGGCAGAATATGACTAAATCAACGATGGTGGCGCTATGGATATCGCACGTTTGGACGATCTTTTGCTCGAGCTGACCGACAGCGAGCGCGCTTACTGCGCGGGCGCCCGCTATGACTGGAACGATGCATTTAGACAGGATCAACAGGCAGATATCGATGGCAGGCATGTCCATAAAATCGGTAACGCGACGTACGCCCTGCACCAAGAAGGCATGCCCGAGGGTCTGTCGATTGTGCGCAACTCGCGCTTTAACCCCGTGCCGGAGCACGTGCACGATTATGTCGAAATCAGCTATGTCTATATCGGTCATGCGCCGCAGACCGTCAACGGTACGCAACTCACGCTCGCTCAAAACGAGGTGCTTCTGCTCGATGCCGCCTGCCCGCATGCCGTAGGCGAGCTCGGCGAGCATGACATTATGCTGAGCATTGTCATTTCGCGGCCGATGCTGCGCAGCGGCCTGGAGCAAAGCCTTTCATCCACAAGCGCCGTTTCGCAGTTCCTACTCAACGCACTTAACGACGAGACCGATCACCGCGGTCATGTGCATTTCCGCACGGGCAACAGCCGCCGCGTGCGCCGATACATGCAGGAGATGCTGTGCGAGCTCCTGGAGCCGACGGCAGCGAGTCCCCAGATCGTGTCGAGGCTGTTTGAGCTGCTGCTAGTCGAGCTCATGCAAAGCTACGAGGCCGCGCTGCTGCAAACGGGCGGCCCCGCGCTTCCCTCGGCGCAGGTTGCGGCGGCGATGAGCTACATCGAGCGGCATGCTTGCGATTGCGCACTCAACGATTTGGCCCGCCACCTGCATCTGAGTCCCAACTATGCAAGCGCGCTGCTCAAGCGGCAGACGGGCCGCACGTTTATGCAGCTCGTGCAGGAGAGCCGCCTGGCACGCGCGGCAACACTGATCGACGCCGGCGCTACTGCCGAAACCGCGGCGCGCGAGGCCGGCTACGCCAACATGAGCTTCTTCTACAAAAAGTTTGCCGAGCGCTATGGCTGCACGCCGGCCGCCTACCGCCGATGTTTGCCCAGATAAAACCGACCAAAATAAACCTGTCCCTTTTTGGCAGGTACCAGGAAGTGTCAGGGACGGGGCGGCGGCAGGACTCGAGAGCGAAAAGAAGTGTCGGGTTTGGCGCGCCCGCTTCTGCCCGTCCCGCGCGTGGGCGATACTCAGCTCATCGATCCGCGATGCAAAGGAGATGCTCATGGCAAACATCAAGTTCCCCGAGGGTTTCTATTGGGGTGGCGCCACCGCCGCCAACCAGTTTGAGGGCGCTTGGAACGTGGACGGCCGCGGTCCTTCCGTCGACGACCATTTCTTGGGCGGCAGCTACAAGGAGCCGCGTCAGATTACGATCGACATCGACCCCAACCGCTTCTACCCCAATCATGACGGTATCGATTTCTACCATCACTACGAGGAGGACATCGCGCTGTTCGCCGAGATGGGCTTCAATATGTTCCGCATGTCCATCTCCTGGAGCCGCATTTTCCCCAACGGCGACGACGCTGAGCCCAACGAGGCCGGCCTCGCCTTCTACGACCGCGTTTTCGACTGCCTGCGTGCCCACAATATCGAGCCGCTCGTGACCCTTTCGCACTACGAGATGCCCTATCACCTGGTCGAGAAATACAACGGCTGGGCGAGCCGCGAGCTCATCGGCTTCTTTGAGAAGTACTGCCAGACCGTCTTCGACCGCTATCAGGACAAGGTCAAGTTCTGGCTCACCTTCAACGAGATCAACTGCGGTACTCAGGACATGGGCAACCTCTTCGAGACCAGCATGATTCAGGGCTTTGAGGGTCCGGCGTCGGCGGTCCACACTACGCCGCAGGCTCGTATGCAGGCCCTGCATCACCAATTTGTCGCCAGCGGCCGCGTCGTGCGCTATGCCCACGAGCACTACCCGCAGTTTAAGATGGGCAACATGGACTGCTTCATCCTTTCCTATGCCGCCACGTGCGATCCGGCCGACGTGTTCGCCACGCAGCAGGAGATGAACACCATGAACTGGTACTGCTCCGACGTGCAGGTGCGCGGCAAGTACCCGTTCTATGCCAAGCGCTTCTGGGCTGAGAACGATGTTGAGCTCGTGATGGAGGGCGGCGACCTGCAGGATATCGCTGACGGCAAGGTCGACTTCTACTCCTTTAGCTACTACATGTCCGGCACCGTGGGCACCCACAAGGATCACGAGATGACCGAGGGCAATATGACTTTTGGCGGCAAGAACCCCTATCTGGAGTCCACCGACTGGGGCTGGCAGATCGATCCGTTGGGCCTGCGCATCGCCCTCAACGAGATTTACGCTCGCTACGAGATTCCGCTGATGGTGGTCGAGAACGGCATGGGCGCCTACGACGAGGTCGAGGAGGACGGCTCCATCCATGACCCGTATCGCATCGCCTACTTGCAGAGCCACATCAAGGCCATGGGCGAGGCCATTGCCGATGGCGTTGACCTGATTGCCTACACCTGGTGGGGTCCCATCGACCTGGTTTCCGCCGGCACTGGCGAGATGCGCAAGCGCTACGGCTTCATCCACGTCGATAAGTACGACGACGGCACCGGTACCTACGAGCGCCGCCGCAAGGACAGCTTCTTCGCATACCAGAAGATCATCAAGTCCAACGGCACCGAGGGCTTGGATTAATCGACAATATGAGTGCCACTGGGGAAAAGGTTTTGGGAAGGGCTTGGAAGGGCTTGCGATTCGAGCCCTCACCTTAGCAATTTGATTATTTGGCACTATAATCACCATAGGCATGCGCATAACGTTGCGCTTAATCAAGAGGAGAAAACGTATGGGTCTGTTTGATATGTTCAAGAAGAAGGCTGAGCCCGCGGCAGCTGCTGCTCCGGCCTCCATTTCTGCTTCTGCCGGCGCCGACGTGCTGTGCTCGCCCGTCAAGGGCAAGGTCATCAAGATGGCCGACGTGCCCGATCCCGTCTTTGGTGGCGAGGTTCTGGGCAAGGGCTGCGCCGTGTGGCCCGAGGACGACCTGGTCTACGCTCCCTGCGACGGCAAGGTGACCGTCACCATGGGTCACGCCGTGGGTCTGCAGTCCGATAGCGGCATCGAGGTTCTGGTGCACGTTGGCGTCGATACCGTCAACATGAACGGCGACGGCTTCGAGGGCTTCGTCAAGGCCGATGACGTCGTGAAGGCCGGCCAGCCCATACTCAAGATCGACCGCGCCAAGATCGCTGCCGCCGGTTACAAGGACTGCGTCGTCGTGGCCGTGTCCAACACTGCCGAGTTTGCCGATGTCGAGCTCGCCGTCGAGGCCGAGTCTGCCGTCGCCGCCGGTGACGCCATCGTTAAGGTCGTCCGCAAGTAGTCTGTGGCATCCAGAAGATGCACAAGGGTGGTCGGGTTATCCGGCCACCCTTTTTTAATAGGCTGAGCAGGCGCATTTTATTGCAGGGGGCTTGCTTTATGGGCCATTCACTCGTCAAATTGAGCCGCCCGCGCTTTTGCGACGTAGGGGTTTGGGCGGAGCCGCTAATATGGACTTACTGTCACGACGTGCGCTGTGTGGGGAACGCAGCGCCGCTTGTTTGGAGGAATGTCATGAAAAAGAAGCTGCTGCTTGCGCCCCTGATGGCTGCCCTGGTCGCGTGCGTGGTTTTGCTTTCCGGCTGCGGAGGGCCTTCGGTGGAGGAGCTCATCACCAACGACCTTACGAGCCAGTTTGACGAGATTAAGAACGGCGGCGATGACTTCCTCTCCGGCCTGGAAGAGGCTTCGGGCGACGAGTTTGAGCAGCTGGGCATCGATCCCAAGGAGTATGCCAAGAGCTATCTCGAGGGCTTTGATTACAAGATCGGTGATGTGACGGTCGATGAGGACAAGGGTACCGCGACCGCCGAGGTTACCATCACCTGCAAGTCCATGAACAAGATCGTCGAAGATTTCGCCACCCAGTATCAGGAGAAGATCGCCGCACTCGATACGATGCCTTCCGAGGACGACCTGTACAAGATGGCCGGTCAGGTGATGGTCGACGTGACCAAGGCCGCTAAGACCAAGGACACCAAGGTCACCTTTAAGTATTCCGCCAACAAGGATAACGAGTGGTCTGCCGATGATTCTGCAACCACCGAGATGATGAATGCGATGATGAGCTAGTTCGTTGCGGCGTTTTACCAAACGCCGCAACTGCTCGACGCTGCGCGGGCACCAGAGCGACAACTTGTCATTCAAAGAAGGCGGCATGACCAGAAGGTCTATGCCGTCCTCTTTTCATGCCAATTTGTTCGCTCTGGTGCCCGCTCGCTGTCCGTCCTCTACCTGCGTCGTTGCCATGGTGCGGCAGTCGGGGACATTTCTTTGTTGCGGGGGCAGCTAAAAGAGCCCCGTCCCACATTAGCTACCCGTGGAAGGGATGAGCGGTTACTCGCCCAGAATCAGCGCCGCGAGCTCTGCCTGGCTGTCCACCACGTAGTCGGCGCCGGCTGCCTCCAGCTCTGCGCGGCCGCGGAAGCCCCAGCTGACGCCCGCGCTCTTAAGGCCGGCGTTGTGGCCGGTTAGGATATCGACATTGGAATCGCCCACATAGAGCGTGGTTGCCGGATCGGCGCCCAGCTCCTCCATCACATGCAGCGTGACGGGTGCTTCGGGCTTGGGCGGAAACGCATCGACACGGCCCTGTACCAGCGCAAAGCGCTCGGAACCAAAATACTTCTCGATAAGAGGAGCCGCCGAGACGTGGTCCTTGTTAGTGAGCACGGCAAGCTGCACACCCGCGGCGCGCAAACGGTCGAGCATCTCGATCGTGCCGGCATAGGGGGCGGTGTGGTCCTCCTTGTGCTCGCCGTAATAAGCCCTAAACTCGGCAAGCGTCTGCTCAAACATACGGCCGTCGCCCGCATACTCGGCAGGCATAAAGCGCTCAACCAGCTTGAGCATACCGTTTCCCACCTTGTAGCGGTACTCGTCGACGGCAAACGTGGGCCAGCCGTGCATCTCGCAGGTATGGTTGCCGGCGGCCGCCAGGTCCTCGAGCGTGTTGAGGATGGTGCCGTCCAGGTCAAAGATCACATGGGAAAAAACTGCTGCCATGAAAGCTCCCGTCATTGGGTTTCAAAACGCACCTCATAATACTGGGCTTATGCGTTGGGCGTGCTTGGAATCTGAACATCTCCAGGGATATCAAGCCGCATCGCGCCAATCATGCGATTCCGCCCTAGCAAATTCTCGGCAGCTGCTCTCCCACGAGCATGTCGAGGATGCGGGTCGAGCCCCAGCCGGTGCGCACGCGCACGGCGGGACGGGAGCCCTCGGCAAGTGGCAGCACGCGACCGATGATGGCGGCATTCTCGCCGTAGCGCGCGGCGCGCATGGCGGTTAGCGCGGCATCGGCTTGCTCGGCCGGCACCACGGCAACCATCTTGCCCTCGTTTGCCACCTGCAGCACATCGTAGCCGAGCATCTCGCAGGCGGCCTGCACGTCGGGACGCACGGGCACGGCATCCTCGTCGACCTCCATGGCAACACCGCTGGCCTGGGAAAACTCGTTGAGTGTGGACGCCAGGCCACCGCGCGTGGGGTCGCGAAAGCAACGCGTGCCGGGCGCTGCGGCCAGAACGTCGGCAATCAGGTGGTTGAGCGGCGCGGCATCGCTTTCGATCGTGCTCGAAAACGCCAGGCCCTCGCGTTGGCTCATGATGGCGATGCCGTGGTCGCCCAGCGTACCCGAGACCAGGATGACATCGCCGGGGCGGCAGTTGGCGCCGCTGAGCGCCACGCCCGTGGGAACCTCGCCCACGCCGGCGGTATTGATGTAGACGCCGTCGGCCCCGCCGCGCTCGACCACCTTGGTGTCGCCCGTGATTATGGACACGCCCGCCTCATGCGCCGCCTCGGCCATCGTCTGCACAATCTGGCGGAGCTTATCCATGGGATAGCCCTCTTCGAGGATAAATCCGCACGACAGGTAGCGCACGTTGGCGCCTGAGGTCGCGACGTCGTTGACGGTTCCGCACACGGCAAGGCGGCCGATGTTGCCACCGGGGAAGAACTGCGGCGAGACCACAAAGCTGTCGGTCGACATGGCGATGCGCCCGCTCGCGGGCAGCGCGGCGACGCCGGCATCGTTGCCCTCGAGCAGCTCGGGCGACCCAAAGGCATCCAAAAAGACCTCGTCGATGATGCGTTTCATCATCTGGCCGCCGGAGCCGTGACCCAGCAGGACGGTGCTATCGGTAACGCTATGGGACATATCGAAAACTCCAATCGTGGGTGGAATTATATGGGTGAGGCTCAGCGTCGACCGGTCCGCCGTCCGTTAGAACGGCGGAACCAATTAGCCTCGGTAGCGGAAATATGCTGCGCAGCTGCCCTCGGAGCTCACCATGCACGGGCCGACGGGGTGCTCGGGTGTACAAGCGTGGCCGAACAGAGGGCAGTCGCTCGGCGTAATGGCCCCGCGCAGCACGTCGCCGCAGCGGCACCCACGCGGCTCGACCGTCGCCTCAACGGGCACGTCAAAGCGAGCGCGGGCATCAAAGCGCGAGAACTCGGGGCGGATGGAAAGGCCCGAGTTGGCAATCGGCCCCAGCCCGCGCCACGTGGTGTCGCATGGCTCAAACACCTGCTCGACCAGCTGGCGCGCCACGGGGTTGCCGTCTGTGTTGACGCCACGGCGGTAGGCGTTGCCAATCGCGGGCTTGCCCTCGACAACCATCTGGACCAGCATGCAGATACCCTGCAGGATATCGACCGGTTCAAATCCTGTGACCACGCCCGGGGTATCGAACTCATCGACCAAAAAGCTAAAGGGCGTCAAGCCCGTGATGGTGGCGACGTGGCCCGGCAGGATAAAGCCGTCGATGGTGGTCTCGGGATCGTTGGCGATGGCACGCAACGCCGGCGGCGTGGTCTTGTGGGCGCAATAGACCGAAAAGTTCAAAAGCCCACGCGCCTCGGCCTCCAAGATGGCGGCGGCGATGGTGGGCGTCGTAGTCTCAAAGCCCACGCCCATAAAAATGACCGGGCGATCGGGGTTTTGCTCGGCAATGTCGAGCGCGTCGAGTGGGGAGTAGACGATGCGGATGTCGCGCCCTGCCGCCTTTTGCGCAGCGAGCGAGGTGGACGATCCGGGCACGCGCATCATGTCGCCAAAGGTGGTGATGATGGCGCCGTCGATGTTGGCGAGCGCGATTGCGTGGTCGATGTCGCGGTTGGCGGTAACGCAGACGGGGCAGCCCGGTCCGCTCAGCAGCTTGAGCCCGGCCGGCATAATGGAGCGAAAGCCATAGCGGCCGATGCTCACGGTGTGCGTGCCGCAGACTTCCATAAGGTTGATGGTGTGGTCGCCGACGAGTTCATGGATGCGTTCGATGAGCTCGCGGGCCAGCTTGGAATCGCGAAATGCCGAAAAGTCGATACCGGAGCGAGCCGGCTGTCCGGCCGCCACTAGTATGCCTCGGCCGGGTTGCTGGCCAGTTGGTCTTCTTCGACCAGTTCGGTCATGGCATTAACGAGCTCGAGCGTTTCTTGCGCTTCCTGCTCGTCGACGATCTGGATGCCAAAGCCGGCGTGTACGAGAATATAGTCGCCAACCTGCGCCGTCGGCACGAGTCTTAGCGAAACAGGGCGCTCGATGCCCATCATGTCGACGGTGGCCTTGAGGTCGTCGTCGCGTTTGACTACTTTACCGGGAACGGCAAGGCACATATTGTTCCCCTTTTATACGCTTTGCGCTGGACGGGCGCTCAATAATCCATCAGTTGATGGTAGCGCTCGCGGGGTTCGCGGGCAAACGCGTTACGCCTGTGAGACGGCGGCGTGCGAGGGCGAGCTACTGTGATGCAATCTGCGCAAGACGAGCGCTTGCGACCGCCGCCTGACCGTAGGCGATGCAGCCGTCATTGACGGGTACGGTGTGGGGGACAAGGACAGTAAGGCCCGCGCTTTTGAGCTCGCGGGCGAGGAGCTGAAGCAGAAGTCGGTTCATGAACACGCCGCCCGAGAGCGCGACGGTGTCGATGCCCTCGTGCACGCAGATATCGCTGGCGATGCGCGCCGAGGAGCGCGCGATGCCGACATGGAAGTCGAGTGCGAGCCTGTTGGCGGGCGCTCCGGCTTCAATTCCTCCCAAAAGTGCCTCAAAGAGTGCTTTCTGGTCCAGAACATAGGGGCCGTCCAGCCACGATGGGTCAGATGCGGAGTAGCCGGCGTTGTCGTCGGGAAAATGGGCGATTTCGCTGTCGAGCGCGCGCCAGGCGGCGGCTTCGAGCTCGATGGCGGGTTCGCCCTCGTAGGTTGCCTGGCCGCAAATGCCCAAAATCGCGGTTGCGGCATCAAACAGGCGACCCATGCTGCTAGTGCGCGGACTGTTGATGCCGCGCTCGATCATCGTTGCCGTTATGCTGCGCGTTTGCTCGTCAAGGCTGTTCAAGAGCCCCGCGGCTCCCGGGTGCTCGAGCAGGTCGAGCTCGCTGAGCAGGGCAAAGGCGTTGCGGCGGGCATCGTGTACGGATGCGGCGCCACCGGGAAGCGCCCAGGCGCGCAGATGCGCGACGCGCTCAAAATCGGTGAGACGGGCGACAAGAAACTCACCGCCCCATATGGTGCCATCGGTGCCGGCGCCCGTGCCGTCGAAGGCGATGCCGAGGACGCGTGCATCGGGCGCAAGCCGGCCTGCGACAATCGCCTCTGCCATTACGCTCGCGATGTGCGCATGGTGGTGCTGGACTTCGATAAGCGGCAGATCGTGCTCGCGCGCCCATTGGCTCGACAGATAGCTGGGATGCATGTCGCATGCCAAGGCGGCAGGCGCCAGGTCAAAGAGGTTTTCCAGACGCGAGCGCGCGGCGCTCCAAGCATCGAAAGTCGCGCCGTTTTCGACATCGCCGATATGCTGCGACACAAAACAGGTCGTATGACCGTCCGAGTCCGTGCGAGTGAGTGCAATCGTGGCTTTTTGTTGCGGCCCGCAGGCGAGTACGCAGGGCGTGGTGCCGTCGAGCGCCGGCAACGACAGCGGTTGCGGCGCATATCCGCGTGCACGACGTACGGGCATGACGTCGCCGTCGACCACGCGTACCACGGAGTCGTCGTAGCGCGACAGGATCGCGCGGTCGTTGCCGAGCAGCGCGTCGGCGATGCCGGCGGCAACGAGATGCTCCCATGCAAGGGCGTCGTCGGTCTCGATGGGCTCTTCGCTCAGGTTTCCGCTGGTCATGACCAGCGCATGCATGTCATGCGACGCGGCAGCTGCAAGCAACAGATGTTGAAGCGGCGTATAGGGGAGCATGACGCCGAGCTCGGGCAAGTCGTGCGCGACAGATGGCGCGAGGGCGAGGATGTCGGGGGAACCGCCGTTGCCCTCGCCAACAGTGCGCCGGCGCAGCAGCACAATGGGGCGGATACTGCCGGCGAGAAGCTCGCGCTCAGCGTCGTCGATATGGCACAGGCGCCCGGCATCGGCAAGACTGCGCACCATGACGGCAAGCGGCTTATTGCTGCGACGCTTGCGACGGCGCAGCTCGGCCACCGCCTGCTCGTTGGCAGCGTCACAGGATAGATGGAATCCGCCCAGGCCCTTGATGGCGACGATGCCACCGCTGGCCAGCAGCTCAACGCAGCGCTCGATGATAGCGTCGCTGGCCTCGCGTGTGGTGCCGACGGCCGGTGTCGCGGACGAATTCCCGCACGCATCGCCGTTCACAGCCTCACGCCACGTAATATGCGGCCCGCAATCAAAGCAGGCATCGGGCTGCGCGTGAAAACGCCGGTCGAGCGGATTGGCATACTCCGCGGCACACTCGGGGCACATGGGAAAACGGTCCATCGAGGTAGCCGCTCGATCGTAAGGCAGCGAGCGGATGATGGTAAAGCGCGGTCCGCAGTTAGTGCAGTTGATAAAGGGGTAGTGATAGCGTCGGTCGGCGGGATCGAACAACTCGCGCAGGCAATCGTCACAGGTGGCGATATCGGGCGAGACAAGTGTGGTGTGCGCGGTCTGGTCCTGCGACGCCACAATGTGAAAGCCCTGCTCATCGGCAGTGCTCCAACCGCCAGGCTCCAAATCCGCAATATCGACTCGCTCAACGCGAGCCGCCGCGGGCGCATGCTCAGAAAGCGCAGCGACAAATCCGTCAACCGCCTCGGCACAAGCGTGCGCCTCGATATGCACGCCGTCGCCCGCATTGAGCACCCATCCGCAAATGCCATGCGCCATGGCCTCGCGATACACAAACGGTCGCATGCCAACGCCCTGCACAATGCCCGTCACATGAATATGCACATGCCGCATGCGACACCCCTCATCAAAACCGACCAAAAAGGGACAGGTTTATTTTGGTAGGTAAAACGCTAAACCTGCCAAAACAAACCTGTCCCTTTTTGGCAGGTGCGCTGCGGGAAATTCCGCTACAGCCCCAGGCTCTGCTCGGTGGCGGCGCAGGTGAGCTCGCCGTGTTTAACGCCGCGCAGGCCCAGTAGACGGTCGGCTAGTTCGTAGACGCGCTCGCCGCGACCCTTGAGTGCCAGGATTTCCAAGCAGTTGTGGTGATCCAGATGCACGTGCATCGTCGATACGATCTCGTCGGTGTAGTCGTGCTGCACCTCGTCCAGGCGGCGCGTCAGATCGCCGGTGTGATGGTCGTAGATCATGGTGAGCGACCCGATAACGTGCTCATCGGGCGTGCGCATCTGCTCTTTGGCGATTGAGGCGCGAATCAAATCGCGCACGGCCTCGGAGCGGTTGGCCACGTCGCCGCGGCGTGCGATCTGCTCGTCAAAACGGCGCAGCAGGTCGTCGGGTGCGGTAACCGAAAAACGGACCAGCTCGGAGCCGGAACCACTACAGTGGCAGCCCGCGTCACCGTCCGCCCCGTGCGGATGCTCGTGATCGTACCCGCAGCTGTGCTCGTGTTCGGCCACCTTACACCAGCTTCACGGAGCCGACGGAGTTGTGGTCGGCCTCGATGGCTTCCTCGTAGCCCTCGAGCGCGTCATGCGCCTCGTGCAGCGCGGCCATGGCGGCCTCGAGCTTGGCGCCGATGCGCTCCATGTCAAAATTCTCGGTCGCATGCAGCAACTGATGGCTCCACTCATGAGCGAGCTCGATGGTGTCGTCGACCTGTTTGACGCTCATGGCAAGCTGGCTCATGTTCATTCCAACATCATGCATGGGAAATCTCCTTTTGTATGGGGCAGTTCAGTGGTTCAGATTTTACTACGCCCGCTCTGTGCGCAGCTGCATAAGAAAACGGGTGCGAGTCTGTGCGACCCGCACCCGTTCACTGGGGGCTGTTTGTGACTACCATACTATCCGTGGTTGCACTCGGTGCATCCAGAAGTCCGGCGAGCGGTGCAAAAGCGCTCATGGACGGCAGGCAGACGGCAACATGTAACAAGCGTATTACAGATGCTTCTCCAGCAGCGCCTGCAGCCTCGCCTTGGGCAGAGCGCCAACCGAGCGGTCAATCTCCTCGCCGTTCTTAAACACAACCAGCGTGGGGATGCTCATGACGCCATACTTCATGGCCAGGTCCTGGTTGTCGTCGACGTTGCATTTGGCAACGGCAAGCTTGCCCGCCAGCTCATCGGCAACCTCGTCAACGATGGGCGAGAGGGAGCGG
The DNA here is from genome assembly GCA_902494565.1 of uncultured Collinsella sp. GTDB lineage: Bacteria > Actinomycetota > Coriobacteriia > Coriobacteriales > Coriobacteriaceae > Collinsella. Next base: position 17,099 of record CABUTN010000006.1, read on the forward strand.
CAGGGACCGCACCACGGTGCCCAAAAATCGACCAGCACGGGCAGGCTGTCGTTAACGACGGAATCGAAGTTCTCGGGGGTAATCTGCTTAATGTCAGCCATGGTGACCTCCATAATGTGACGCGGCTTGGCCGCGTAAAACTCAGTACGACCGTGCTTATACCCAGCCGCCCGCAAAGCAACCACTCGCGGGCAGCTCTTTTATATAATGGTGGGCACGCAAACGATTGGAGAGCGCATGTCCACGTCACAAAGCCAGAAAAAAGAAGCCATCGCCCAGGCGGCCGAGCAGGAGCTCAAATCGCTTGCGGTCCGTGGCGTGCGTATCGCGGGCAACGCGTGCTCGCCGATCGTGCTGGTCAAAGGCGATTTGGACGAGGCCGAGCGTTCGGGTGGCGAGCTTGCCGCCGGCCCGGATGGCGCGGCGTTGCGCAAGGCGCTTGGGGCTATCGGCTACGCGCCCGAGGATTTTTGCGTGCTGGCAAGCGTCGCCGGCGTGGGTGACGGAGCGGTCACGGTGGGCGAGACTCTGCCGTGCGAGCTGTTCCGCGAGGCGCTCGAGGCCTTGGACCCCGAGGCGGTGCTACTGCTCGACAACAACGCGGCCGATGCCATGCGCGAGACCTACGCCGATATGCTCGTGGCGATCGATGACTTCGACACCGCCATGCTCAAGCCCGGCCTGGTCGCCCATGTGCAGGGCCGCCGCGTGCTCGCGCTCGACGGCTTTGAGGCGGCACTCACCGACAAGGCCGCTAAGCAGCGCATGTGGGCCTATATCAAGCAGCTGACTCCGGCGGCCGCTCCGCTGTAGCGAGGCTGGCGGCAGCCCCTACATCACAGCGCGCAGCTCAAACCGATCGCCGTTAATGCGGAACTGGCAGTTGCCGTTCATGCGTTCGACGGCAAGCTTAATGCTCTTGGTTCCAAAGCCGTGTCCGGTTTGCCCGGCTACGGGCATGCCGTCGACCATGCGCGGCGCGCGGTCAAACGTGTTGGAAACTAACAGCAGCAGCTGGCCGTCCTCTAATCGCAGGTCAAAGTCGACGAATCGCTTTCCTTGGGGTGCGGCGCTTGCGGCGGTGATAGCGTTTTCCAAGGCATTTGAGAGCACGCTAAACAGGTCGGCGTCACCTACGTGGATGGTTTCGGGTACGGCGGCGCGCAGGTTGGCGGTAATGCCGTTTCTATTGATATCCGAGTTAAATGACGAAAGCGCGATGTTTACGGTCTCGTTGGCGCAGAAGCGGCGTACGGCGGTGCGGTCGCCGGCTTCGCAGAGTTCGTCGATGCGATCGAGCGCCTCGTCGGTGTGACCCTCCTCAATTAAAGCGGCCAGGCCGCGTAGGAAGTGACGCATGTCGTGGCGAAGAATCGACAGCTCGCGTCCAGATTGACGCCAGGCCTCAAGCTCTTTAATGGCGGCACTGTCGCGGGTTTCGAGCATCCAGCGCTCTCGCTCGGCGGTTTCCTTTTCTTCGTATTCGCGCAGGTAGACGGCGAGGAACATAAGGTAGAACGCGCAGAGCGCAAAGGCCAAAAACTCAACCGTCACCACCGAGCCCGAGTGGAACAGCGTGGTGTAGACGTTGGTGGCGTAGTCAAAGATGTAATAGACGAGCGGCAGGATTAAAAGGATGCCCAGCTCGGTGGTGCTTTTAATCGCCAAGCGCGGACCGATGTCGCCGGCCCAATGCAGCAGGACGGCAAAGACGGCGAGTGTGGTCGCGATGCGCGCCAGATAGTACGCGATCTGAGAATCGGTTGCGGCAAATGCGGCGATGCCCATCCAATTGCTGAACTGGCAGCTCAGATAGGCACTCGTAATGCCGAGCACGGCAAGCAGCGGGCTCAGGCGGTAGCGCGCGCACAAATAGATGATGAGCGGCAGATGCACGACGAGCGGATATACCTGGCGGGCGAAAAGCTCTCCGCCGACGGCATTGGCGAGGCCAAATGCGCATCCGGTTACGGCACCGACCAGCACCAGTTCAAGCGCATGACGCCGGTTGATCTCGACACCGCACAGCGCCGCCGAGGCAAAGACGCCAAAGAGTAGCGTTGTGGCGTGGTGGATTGCCCAAAGGACCATTTCGACCGAGGAGACCATCAGTGTCTCCCAGCCTCAAAGCGCACCGCAAAGTAGGCGTCTTGGAATCCCTGCTTGCAACTGCGCGAAAGCGGGATGCACGCGCCCGAGCGCATGACGATGTCCGTGCGGTCAAAGTGATCGATGTTGCGCAGGTTGACCTGGTAGCTGCGGTGGCATTTAAAGAAGGTGGCATTTTGCGCCAAACGGTCCTCGACGCTGCGGAACGACTCGAGTGCCTCGATGTCGCGTCCGTCGCGCAGGTGGAAGACCACGTGCTTGTTGCGCGCCTCGGCATATTCGATGTCGGACAGGCGCAGGGCGTGGTAGCCAAAGGAAGTTTTGATCACGAGCTCGTCGGTTGCCGCCGGGCGCATGCTCGAAAGCTCGTCGAGTAACTGCGCCAGGCGTTCGTAAGTCACGGGCTTGAGCAGATAGTCGAAGGCGCGGACCTCGTAGGACTCCAGCGCAAACTCGGGCGACGAGGTGAGGAACACCAGGCGCACGGCGGTATCGGCCTGGCGCAATTCGCGTGCGGTGTCCATGCCGTTGACGAGCGGCATGATCATGTCGAGCAGAATGATGTCGGCGCGCGATGCGGCATGGCGGGCCAGCAGGTCCTCGCCGCGCGTGACGAGCGCAACATCGACCGCCGTGCCCGTCTCGGTCGACCAACGATCGATCATTCGGTGCAGTCTATCTAGAAAAGCGACGTCATCGTCGCAGGCAATAATCTTGAGCATTCGGCCCCCTTAAGTAGTTCGATTTTGCCACATTGGGTGCGGACCGCTTGTGGGGGTGCGGACCGTTTGCGCCCCACGGCGTGCAACTCGCGCCAAGCGGTATTGCGGTGGCGAAAGATGCCTCCTGCGCCATCGAGAGCTCAGCTATCCTCAGCTTGCCAGTTCGAATATGGACCTGCCACATGATTGAATCTTTATTTCAACTTTACACCTAGGTTTACAGCTGTCTTGTCAGCTGTAAACCTAGGTGTCATACTAAAGCCCCAAGATTCGCCAAAAGAGAGGGGCCTTGATGGCACAGAGCGCGAACATGGATGCGTCGGAGCTTGCACGCGATATCGCGGCCGGCCTGGCATCGGCAACGACGGCAACGGAGCGTGCGGCACTGGTGCCCGCAGAGCTCGTCGAGGCCATTCAGCAACTAAAAACCCAACGTGACGCGGTGATCCTGGCGCACTATTACGTGGCGCCCGAGGTGCAGGCCGTGGCTGATTACGTCGGCGACAGCTTCTACCTGGCCAAGCTCGCCAAGAGCCTGCCGCAGCAGACCATCGTGTTGTGCGGCGTGGAGTTTATGGGCGAGAGCGCCAAGCTGCTCAACCCCACCAAGACCGTGCTGCTGCCCGAGCCGGGCGCGGACTGTCCCATGGCGCACATGGTCAAGCACGAGGCGGTCGACGCGGCGCGCGCCGAGTACGGCGACGACCTGGCTGTCGTCTGCTACGTCAACTCCACGGTCGAGATCAAGAGCTGGAGCGACGTGTGCGTCACCAGCTCCAACGCCGTTAAGATCGTGTCCGAGCTGCCGCAGCAGCATGTCCTGTTCATTCCCGATCAAAACCTGGGACGCTTCGTAGCCGAGCAGGTGCCGCAAAAGCACGTCATTCTCAACAACGGCTACTGCCCGCGCCATCACATCATCACCGTCGAGCAGATCGTCGACGCGACGGAGGCCCACCCCGACGCGCTCGTGCTGGCGCATCCTGAGTGCAAGGCCGACGTCCTGGCCGAGGCCGACTACATCGGCTCCACCGCCGGCATTATCAAGTACGCCGAGGAGTCCGACGCGGGCGAGTTCATTATCGTGACGGTCCGCGGCGTGCTCTACGAGCTCGAGCGCCGCTGCCAGGGCACCGGCAAGAAGTTCTACTTCCCCGCGGTGCAGCCCACCTGCGTCAACATGGATCTTATCACGCTCGAAAAGCTCGTGCGCTGCCTGGAGACGGGCGAGGGCGAGGTGCAGATCGGCGTCTCGGACGAGGCAGCAGACCAGGCCAAGCTCACGCTCGACCGTATGCTCGAGTACGCAGCACGCTAGAACAATGTTGCATGAGGGACGGTCCCTTATGCCACATTACAAGGGAGAGGATTCCTGTGGAAACCAAGCAATACCCCGATATGGAGTGCGACGTCGTCATTGCCGGCTGCGGCGTGGCGGGTCTGTACGCGGCCCTCAATCTGCCGACGAGCACGCGCGTGATCATGCTCTCCAAGGGCGCGGTCGATGAGTGCGATTCGATGCTCGCGCAGGGCGGCATCTGCGTGCTGCCCGAGGGCTCGGACTATGATGCCTTCTTTGAGGACACCATGCACGCCGGTCACTACGAGAACCGCCGCGAGAGCGTCGACATCATGATCCGCTCGAGCCGTTCGGTCATCAACGACCTGCTAGCGATGGGCGTGGATTTTGAGCGCAAGGCCGACGGCAGCCTCGATTTTACCCGCGAGGGCGCGCACAGCCGTCCGCGCATTGCCTTCCATGCCGACATTACGGGCAAGGAGATCACGACCAAGCTGCTCCAGGCCGTTCGCAAGCTGGACAACGTGCAGATTTTGGAGCACGTGGCCATGACCGACATCCTGACGGGCGAGCGTGACGGCGCCACGGTGTGCACCGGTATCGTCGCCGTTCCCGTGGACGAGAACAACTCGGTTCGTCCCGCCGACGAGCTGGTAAATGCCGCCGAGGGCGCGCATGCCGGCGAGCCGTTTAAGATCCATGCCCGCCACACGCTGTGGGCAACGGGCGGCATCGGCGGCGTATACGACCATTCGACCAACTACCCGCAGCTCACGGGCGACGCCTGCTACATCGCTCAGGAGCATGGCATTAAGATGGAGCACCTGGACTACGTGCAGATCCATCCCACGGGTCTGTTCTCGCCGCAGCCGGGTCGCACGTTCCTGATCAGCGAGAGCTGCCGCGGCGAGGGCGCGATTTTGCTCAACGCCGCCGGCGAGCGTTTTACCGACGAGTTGCAGCCGCGCGACGTTGTCGCCGCCGCCATCCGCGAGCAGATGAAGCAGGATGACACCGAGCACGAGTGGCTGAGCTTTGCCCCCGTCGAGCGCGACGTGGTGACCGGGCACTTCGCCAACATCCGCGCGCGCTGCCTGGAGGACGGTCGCGACATCCTGGATGAGCCCATTCCCGTTACGCCGACGCAGCACTACTTTATGGGCGGCGTGTGGGTCGACAAGGACGGCCGCACCTCGATGCCCGAGCTCTACGCCGCGGGCGAGACGGCCTGCAACGGCGTTCACGGCAAGAACCGCCTTGCTTCAAACAGCCTGCTCGAGGCGCTGGTCTGGGGTCGTCGCGCCGCGTGGTATATGCGTACCGGCGAGTCGCTGGCCGTGGAGCAGGCGGGCGATCCCGCGCTCGATGGCCGTCATCGCGCCCTGGGCGCCGACCCTCTGGCAATCGATGATTTGGCCCGTGCCGCCGGCACGCAGGCCGTGGAGGAGTAGACCATGAATCCCATTACCATGAAGCTCGTCGTCGATGATCTGATTCTGCAAGCTCTGCGCGAGGACATTACGTTTGAGGACGTGAGCACGGCGAGCGTGTGCCCCACGGCGCGTCCCGCCACGGTGGAGCTTATCGCCAAAGCCGATGGCATCATTGCCGGCCTGGATGTGTTCGCTCGCACCTTTGAGCTGCTGGATTCGCAGAGCTCGGTGCTGTTTGATGTTGCCGACGGTGACGAGGTGCATGCCGGCGACCACGTGGGTCAGGTGCGCGGCGATGCGCGTGTGCTGCTTTCGGGCGAGCGCGTGGCGCTCAACTACCTGCAGCGCATGAGCGGCATCGCTACCTATACGCACAGCATGGCCGCGGCGCTCGAGGGAACCAAGACCGTGCTCGTCGACACGCGCAAGACCACACCGGGCATGCGCGTGTTTGAGAAGGCGGCGGTTGAGATTGGCGGCGGCAGCAACCACCGTTACAACCTGTCGACGGCCGTCATGCTCAAGGACAACCACATCGATGCCGCCGGTGGCGTGACGCGCGCGATCGAGATGGCGCGCGCCCATGCATCGTTTACCACGACGGTCGAGATCGAGTGCGAGAACCTGGACATGGTGCGCGAGGCCGTGGAGGCCGGCGCCGACATCATCATGTTCGACAACATGACCCATGACGACATGGCCGCCGCTATTGAACTTATCGCCGGCCGCGCCAAGACCGAGTGCTCGGGCAACGTGGATGCCAGCAATATCCGCGCGCTTGCCGACCTGGGCGTTGACTTTATTAGCTCGGGCGCCCTGACGCACTCCGCGCCGATCCTCGACCTCTCGCTTAAGCACCTGCGTCTGCTGGACGGTAAATAATGAACGCCCGCGAGCGTCGCCGTGCCATCATGGCCGTGCTCGAGGGGGCCAAGGGGCCCGTATCGGGCAGCGCGCTTGCCCGCGAGGTGGGTGTGAGCCGCCAGATCGTGGTGCAGGACATCGCCCTGCTGCGCGCCGATGGGCACGATATCGTGGCGACCAACCGCGGCTACGTGCTGCAGGAGGCCCCCAGCAGCCCCGCCGTGCCTACGCGCTTGGTCAAGGTTCGCCACAGCGTGGAGCAGGCAGGCGATGAGCTCACGAGTATCGTCGACGCCGGCGGCGCCGTGCTCAACGTGATTGTCAATCACCGCGTGTACGGTAAGATTACGGCCGACCTGGACATCCGCAATCGTCGCGATGTCGAGCGCTATCTGCGCGATATCGAGAGCGGCAAGAGCTTTCCGCTGCTGACGGTGACCAGCGGCTACCACTTCCATCGCATTGCGGCGGAGGACGAACAGACCCTCGACGAGATCGAGGCGATGCTCAAGGAAAAGGGCTACCTTGCCGATTTAATGCCCTACGAGGATGATCTCTCGTAGCCGACGCTGCATCTATAAGTTGCGGTGAAATAGTTCCTAAAATCGGCATCTAAGCCATAAAACAGGAACTATTCCACCGCAACTGCCAAGGGTCCCGCTCCAAATTAGCTGCCCACACATGCAAAAGGAGGCCTCCGCGGCGATGCGGAGGCCTCCTTTTTTGTGCACGGTGTACTTTTGAGTGTGCAGGTGGGGGAGTTGTTACTCCTCGACGATCTCGGTGATCGCGCCAGCGGGGCAAGCGTCCTGGCAAGCGCCACAGGCGACGCAGGAGTCCTCGTCAGCGACGGTAGCGACGTCCTGGAGCTCCAGAACGCCAGCGGGGCAGGAGTCGACGCAAACGCCACAAGCGATGCACTCGTCGGCATCAATTACGGGATGAGCCATGGTAGTTTCCTCTCTGTTGACCGACGCTACAGGCGATGCGCGCCGGTTTGATTCGGGCAAAAACATACCACGGGAGCGACCGTTTGCAATACCCTCTGACCGGCATCTTCATACCGTTCGCCGAGTATGCCAAGGTTTACTAAAAAACACGCAGGTGGGGCCGTTGAGCTGCGTAAATGTTAGCTAAAGGTGACTTGAAATATAGGGCGATTGAGCGTGCTTGCGGAAACCGCATCCCATTATTTTGTCGAAAAACGGGTTGCAGTTTCCGGTTAGGCCCGCTAGCGGAAAATGCGAGCCGGTATCAGCTCTCAAAACGGGATACGGTTTCCGGTTGAGCCTTCAGACGGAAACTGCGACCCGGAATCCACGCTCAAACCGGGATGAGCTTTCCGCAAGACGGCCCCCAGGCACCCCCGGACGCAAACCTCAGCCATCTCTACATAGATCTCGATAGATTTGCCGAGAACTCAAACAGTGCGTCTACCTGCGCATTTAAGAACCTAAACTCTCAGCAATAAGAAATCTTATATGAATTGACTTAGATTTTGTATATTCCGGCCCATAAGGGGATACACTACATCCTGAAAGACAAGCCGAAACACCGCTCGGCAGACCGCCGAGTCGGTGCAAACGCACAAGAGAGAGGGAATTTCTAATGGGCAAGATTCTTGGTATCGACCTTGGTACTACTAACTCCGCAATGGCCGTTCTCGAGGGCGGTTCTCCGACCATTATCGTGAACGCCGAGGGCGACCGCACCACCCCGTCCGTCGTGGGCTTCCGTGCCGACGGTGACCGCGTTGTGGGTAAGGCCGCTAAGAACCAGGCGGTCACCAACCCCAAGAACACCGTGTTCTCTATCAAGCGCTTCATGGGCCGCAAGTACTCCGAGTGCACCTCCGAGATCAAGACCGTGCCGTATGAGGTCAAGGAGGGCCAGGGTGGCCGTGCCGTCGTCGACATCGAGGGCAAGGACTACACCGCCGAGCAGGTGAGCGCCATGGTGCTCGCCAAGATGAAGGCCGACGCCGAGAAGTATCTGGGCGAGACCGTCACCGACGCCGTCATCACCGTCCCGGCCTACTTCAACGACGCCCAGCGTCAGGCCACCAAGGATGCCGGTAAGATCGCCGGCCTCAACGTCAAGCGTATCGTCAACGAGCCGACCGCTGCTGCCCTGGCCTATGGTCTGGACAAGCAGGGCACCGACCAGCGCATCTTGGTCTTCGACCTGGGCGGCGGCACCTTCGACGTCTCCATCCTCGACCTCGCAGACGGCGTGTTTGAGGTTCTGTCCACCTCGGGCGACAACCACCTGGGCGGCGACGACTGGGATCAGCGCGTCATCGACTGGATGGCCGACAAGTTCCAGCAGGAGAACGGCGTCGATCTGCGTCAGGACCCCATGGCCCTGCAGCGTCTGAAGGAGGCCGCCGAGAACGCCAAGAAGGAGCTCTCCGCTGCCCAGCAGACCACCATCAACCTGCCGTTCATTACCATGAACCAGTCCGGCCCGCTGCACCTCAACTACACGCTGACCCGCGCCGAGTTCGAGAAGATTACCCGCGACCTGCTCGAGCGCTGCAAGCAGCCTGTCACCAATGCCCTGCGCGACGCCAAGCTTAAGCTCTCCGATCTGACCGAGGTCATCCTCGTCGGCGGCTCCACCCGTATGCCCGCCGTCCAGGAGCTCGTCAAGACCATGACCGGCAAGCAGCCCAACATGTCCGTGAACCCCGACGAGGTCGTTGCTGACGGCGCTGCCGTCCAGGGCGGCGTGCTCACCGGCGACGTCGAGGGCATCCTGCTGCTCGACGTTACCCCGCTGTCGCTGGGCGTCGAGACCATGGGCGGCATCATGACCAAGATGATCGACCGCAACACCACGATCCCGACCTCCAAGACCGAGGTCTACTCCACCGCTGCCGACAACCAGACCAGCGTCGAGATCAACGTGCTCCAGGGCGAGCGCGAGCTTGCTCGCGACAACAAGTCGCTCGGTAAGTTCCAGCTGACCGGTATCCCGGCTGCCCGCCGCGGCGTGCCGCAGATCGAAGTCACCTTCGACATCGACGCCAACGGCATCGTCAAGGTCTCCGCTAAGGACAAGGGCACCGGCAAGGAGCAGCAGATCACCATTTCCGGTTCCACCGCTCTGTCCGACGACGAAGTCGATCGTATGGTCAAGGACGCCGAGGCTCATGCCGAGGAGGACAAGAAGCAGAAGGAAGAGGTCGAGGTCCGCAACCAGACCGATAGCCTGTGCTACTCCACCGAGCAGACCCTCAACGAGCTGGGCGACAAGGTTTCCGCCGACGTGAAGTCCAAGGCCGAGGCCGCTATCGCCGACGCCAAGAAGGCACTCGAGGGCTCTGACGTCGAGGCCATCAAGGCCGCTGGCGAGTCCCTGCAGTCCGTGGCCTACGAGCTGGCTCAGGTTGTCTACGCCGACGCTCAGCAGCAGACCGACGGCGCCGCCGGTGCCCAGCCTGCCGACGATGACGTTGTCGACGCCGACTACGAGGTTGTGGACGACGAGGACAAGTAATCATGTCCGCCCGTAAAGCTCGCACGGAGGCGGCTGCCGCTAGCGCCGCCCCCGTTGACTCTGAGGAGAAGGACGTGAAGATTCCCGTAGAGGCCGCAGACGATACCGAGGCCAACGAGGCCGAGGCCGTCGAGGCTGCCGAGAACCAGGTAGAGGATTCCAACAAGGAGGCGACGATGACCGAGGACGAGATGGTGGAAGCTGCTATCCGCGCCGGTGAGGAAGCCGCCGACAACGACTTTAAGCTCAAGTTCGAGCAGGCCCAAAAGGAGCTTGCCGACGTGCGCAGTGAGCTCGATGCTGCGGCAGAGGCTCAGAAGGCCGCCGAGGACAAGGCAAAGGACGCCACCGAGCGCACCGCCCGTCTGCAGGCCGACTGGGAGAACTTCCGTCGCCGCACCGCCAACGAGCGCATCGCCGAGCGCGAGCGCGCGACCGAGAAGCTCGTCACTGCGCTGCTGCCGGTGGTTGACGATATCGAGCGTGCAATCGACCATGCCCGTAGCCAGGAGCTTTCCGACGATTTTAAGCAGTTCGTCGATGGCGTTGACGCTGTGCATGCCAAGCTGCTCGATGTGTTTGCGCACGAGGGCGTTGAGCCCATCGACCCCAAGGGCGAGGCGTTCGATCCACTCGAGCACCAGGCCGTGGGGCGTGTCGAGGACGCATCGCAGTACGACGAGACCGTCAACGACGTGTACCAGAAGGGCTACCGCATGGCGGACCGCATCCTGCGCTCCGCGATGGTGACGGTGACCTACGGTGGCGAGAAGCGCCCCGCACCGGAGCCCGAAGCGGCGCCCGAGGATGCCACGGCCGATACGGCCGAGGGCACCGAGGAGTAATTGAGAAGGGCCCCGGGGCAACACCCGGGGCCCTTTCTGGCCAAGTGCCATATGACAGCATGAGTCGCCGTCCGCAGGGACGGCGGATATAACAGGAGAGGAGCTACGATGGCTGCAGGCAAAACCTTCTATGACATCCTGGGCGTATCCAAGAGCGCCTCCGACAAAGAGATCAAGAGCGCGTTTCGCAAGCTCGCGCAAAAATATCACCCCGATGCCGGCGGCGACGAGGCCAAGTTTAAGGAGATTAGCGAGGCCTACGAGACGCTTTCGGACGAGAAGAAGCGCAAAGAGTACGACCAGATGCTCATGTTCGGCGGCATGCCGGGCGCGGGCGGCGCGTATGGCGGTAGCTACGGCGCCGGTGCCGGCGCGAGCGGCTGGGGCGATATCTTCGACAGCATCTTTAGCGGCAACGGCGCCTGGGGCAGCGATTGGGGCTCGGGCTTTGCCGGGGCCGCGGGCGCTGCCGGTGCGGGCGCGGGCCGCAACCGCGCACGCAAGGGCGGCGACCTGTCGCTGACCGTCGATGTGACGGCCGAGGACGCGTTTCGCGGCGTGACGCACAAGGTTACCTACCGCATTCCCTCGACGGGCGAGCAGCAGACCATTACGGTCTCGGTGCCTGCGGGTGCGGTCGACGGCGGCAAACTGCGCTACAAGCGTCGTGGCGAGTACGGCGTTGCCGGCGGCGAGCGCGGCGACCTGGTCGTGACCACGCACGTGGAGGAGCATCCGCTGTTTAAGCGCAAGGGTGCCGACGTGACCATGGAGGTGCCGATCTCGGTCTACGAGGCGGCGCTCGGCTGCACGGTTGATGTGCCCACGCCCGGCGGCGCGACGGTTCGTCTGAAGGTGCCCGCTGGCACCCAGACGGGCAAGAAGTTCCGCTTTAAGGAAATGGGGGCGCCCGACGTTAAGCACCGTGGCCGCACGGGTGCGCTGCTCGTCGAGATCAAGGTGCAGGTTCCCTCGAACCTGTCCGACGATGAGCGCGATGCCATGACCAAGCTGCGCGAGGCCGACACGCGCGATTATCGCGAGAAGGTCAACCGTTACAAGGCGACGTTCTAGGGCGGTCGTGGCGCACGCCCGCGCCCGCGGGCTTATGATGGACGATAACGAGACGGAAAGGGGTCAGGTAGCATGGCCGAGGACAATAGGAACAAACCGCTGTATATGATCAGCGTGGCGGCCGAGCTGACCGGCATGCATCCGCAGACTCTGCGCGTCTACGAGTCCAAGGGCCTGGTGAACCCCCAGCGCTCAGGCGGTAACACGCGTCTGTATTCGCGTGCCGATATCGAGCGCCTGGAGCTCATCAACCAACTGACCGACGAGGGCATCAACCTCGCCGGCGTGGTGCGCATCCTCGATATGAAGGAGCGTGCCGAGGAACGTGAGCGCGAGAACGAAAAGCTCCGCGCCCGCGTGCGCCAGCTCGAGGACGAGCTGCACGAGTACAAGATGCAGAAGAAGATCACCGCCCTGGCCCCGCGCGACGGCTCAGTCAACCCCGAGCAAGTCATGCTCAAGCTGCTAGGCGCGGGAACCGATCTTTAGTTACGGCGGCTCTACGACGCAAATCCTAACAATATGAGAGTGGATAATCTCCCACTTTTGGTCCGCTTGAGGGCTAGAAACGGGGGATTATCCACTCCCATTTTTGGCTGGCGCTTGGGGACGTTCCTTTTGTGCCGGCACTTTGGGACACTCCTTGCACCAAGTCTGATGTCACTACACCGGGCTCGTTCTATGCTTTACCGAGATAAAGTGAACGTGCAGATTCGTAACCCACTTGCAACCGTTCTATGGCACGATATTGAACGAATGTATGCTATGCGCCCGAGCCTTTCGGGCAGAGTGGGAGACAGTATGGTTAAGCTGTACGAGGACGGCATCTACCTGCGCGGTGGCAGCGAGGTTGTGCCTGCGGCCGAGGCTGCCGAGCGCGGTATTACGCAGACGCCCGAGGATGCCAAGCGCGGCACCATCGCGTATTCGATCCTCCAGGCACACAACACGTCCGGCGACTCCGAGGCGCTCAAGATTCGTTTCGATGCCATGGCGAGCCACGATATCACCTTCGTCGGCATCATCCAGACGGCGCGCGCCTCGGGCATGGAGCAGTTCCCGCTGCCCTACGTGCTTACCAACTGCCACAACTCGCTGTGCGCCGTGGGCGGCACCATCAACGAGGACGACCATGTCTTTGGCCTCTCGGCTGCCAAGAAGTACGGCGGCATCTTCGTCCCGCCCCATATCGCGGTCATCCATTCCTTTATGCGCGAGAACTTCGCCGGCTGCGGCAAGATGATCTTGGGCTCCGACTCGCACACCCGCTACGGCGCTCTGGGCACCATGGCCGTGGGCGAGGGCGGCGGCGAGCTGGCAAAGCAGCTGCTGCGCGACACCTACGATGTCGCCTATCCCGGCGTCGTCGCCATCTGCCTCACGGGCGCCCCGCGTCCCGGCGTCGGCCCGCACGACGTGGCACTCGCCATCATTCGCGCCGTCTTTGCCAAGGGCTACGTCAAGAACAAGGTCATGGAGTTCGTGGGCCCGGGTATCGCGAGCATGACGACTGACTACCGCAACGGCGTCGATGTCATGACCACCGAGACCACCTGCCTGTCGAGCATCTGGGCCACCGACGAGGACACGCACGCGTTTTTGACCATGCACGGTCGCGGCGACGACTACCGCGAGCTCAAGCCCGCCGATGTTGCCTACTACGACGGCTGCGTCGAGGTCGATCTGTCGAGCATCAAGCCCATGATTGCGCTGCCATTTCATCCTTCCAACGGCTTTGAGATCGACGAGCTCAACGAGAACCTCGAGGACATCCTTCACGAGGTGGAGCTCGAGGCCGCCAAGATCGGCGAGGGCAAGACGCACTTTAGCCTGCTCGACAAGATTGTCGACGGCAAGCTGCACGTGCAACAGGGCGTTATCGCCGGCTGCTCGGGCGGCAACTACGACTCCGTGGTCCAGGCTGCCCGCGTGCTCAAGGGCGCCAACACCGGCTGCGGCGAGTTTTCGCTGTCGGTCTATCCCACAAGCCAGCCCGTGGCGCTCGAACTTACGCGCCGTGGCTACATCTACGACCTTATGGAGGCCGGTGCGATCGTGCGCACGGCGTTCTGCGGCCCGTGCTTTGGCGCCGGCGACACGCCCGCCAACAACGGGTTGTCCATCCGCCACACCACGCGCAACTTCCCCAATCGCGAGGGTTCCAAGCCGGGCAACGGTCAGCTGAGCGCCGTGGCCCTGATGGACGCCCGCTCCATTGCGGCGACGGCTGCCAACGGCGGCGTCCTGACGCCGGCGACCGACCTGCCCGAGGAGACTTGGGACGAGACCTGCGAGTACACCTTCGACGACGCGCCGTACAAAAAGCGCGTGTACTGGGGCTTTGGCAAGGCGGAGCCTGCCGACGAGCTGGTCGAAGGCCCCAACATCAAGCCGTGGCCCGCGATGGAGCCCCTCGGCGACGACATCCTGCTCAAGGTGTGCTCCAAGATCATGGACCCGGTCACTACGACCGACGAGCTCATTCCTTCGGGCGAGACGAGCTCCTTCCGCTCCAACCCGCTGGGTCTGGCCGAGTTTACGCTGAGCCGCCGCGATCCGGCCTACGTGGGCCGCTCCAAGGAGGTCGACGCGGTGGAAAAGCGCCACGTTGCCGGCGAGGCAGCAGGCGACCTGGCGGCACTCGATGCCGAGCTTGCCGGCGTGTTTGAGGCACTGGCTGGTGCGGGCGTCGCGGCAGATGCCAAGGCGACCGAGTACGGCTCCATGCTCTACGCCAAGAAGCCCGGTGACGGTTCCGCCCGCGAGCAGGCCGCGAGCTGCCAGCGCGTGATTGGCGGCCTGGCCAACATCGTCCACGAGTACGCCACCAAGCGTTATCGCTCCAACGTGATGAACTGGGGCATGGTGCCCTTCCAGATGGAGGCCGAGCCCAACTTTGAGGTGGGCGACTACGTCTTTGTGCCGGGTATCCGCGCCGCGCTCGACGGCGACCTGAAGGACATCGCCGCCTACGTGGTACGTGCCGATGGTGCGGTCGAGCAGATTGAGCTCTACATTGCCGATATGACGGCAGAGGAGCGTGCCATCGTTAAGGCCGGCTGCCTGATCAACTACAACAAGTTCAAGGCCGCTGCCGAGTAACGCGCTTAATTGTCCGCCCGGGGCTTACCCTTTCCCGCCCGCTCACGCGCTTCGCGAGGGTCGCCCGAGGGAAAGGTGTGTCCGGGGCTACCGCGACGTTCTCGTTGGGTCTTGAGAAACGCTAATAAATAGACTTGCTTGATGCCGCCTCTGTTAATGGGGCGGCTTCTTTTTGTCGAAAACCGCCACAAAGGGGACAGGCACCTTTGTGGTGGTGGGGACGAGCTCGATGTTGTTGTGATCGTTGAGCGGCATGTTAATGGGCGGCTCTACAGAATTTCATCCGGGTTGGCGGGTTTGGTTGTTTTGGGGATGCCGAGTTTGGATGACGCGAAATCGTCAACATTGTCCTTGATTCCGTCTCTGGTGTAGACGGTGACCATATAGGTGCTGTGTCCGAATTCGCCCTTGTCGCGTGTTGCCCAGGCATCCCAGTAGGCGGCCCCGTTTCGCCCTTTGATTTTTCCGACACGGCGGAGTTCTGTTCGCTTTAATTTCTGGTTGCTATAGATGGTTCGACCGGCTTCCGCGGTGAGCCCGCACTGTCCAAGCAGCTTGTCGAGGACTTGGTTCATGTGGCGCTCATCGGTGTTTGGTGCGTAGTCGTAGGCGAGGGTGATGGAGTCAAGGGGCTGGTCGTCGATCAGATAATTCATTGTCTGAGGTTCGAGGCAGAAATAAGGAGAGCATCCGTCGACCTTGCCGAGCAACGGTAACTTGGACTGCCAACTTCCGGTGGGAATTGCATATTCGTAGAACACGCCACGGCAGACAAAGGAGAGCGAGGTGGCACGCGAGCCGGCGTCGATCATCCCGCAAAGATCGAAGGGCGAGGCGATACCAAAAGAAAAGGGCGTGATGACGATAAGGAAGAGCATCACGATGGGTATGGCGAGAATGGCGATGACGTTGCGACCGGTGGAATGAGACGGCTTCATATGCGCTCCTCGAGACAAAGAGCTGTTGAGGATAGGCAGAAATGGATATGTTCAGAGAACAATTCAAGTTTAATCTCATGGCGTGAGATGGTCGACCGTTAGCGTCGAAAACCACCACAAAGGTGCCTGTCCCCTTTGTGGTGGTGGGGCGGACGGTTTCTTTTGGTGATAGTGTTAGCTGGCGGTATCATTAGTGCAGGTGGCGAAGGTTTGCATTGTGAGGTGTTTTGCCGTGAGCCGTTCTGCCCGTATTGGATTGATTGTCTTGGCGCTTGCGATCGCCGTGGTTGGCGCGGGCGTTGTCGGCATGGCATTTCTACCTGCTGCGGTGACGGAGCCGGTGGTCAAGCCTGTGACTCAATCTGTCGAACTTCTGACCGGCGACGACAAGCCCGAGACCATTACCGTTGATTTTGATGAGCAGCCGGCTGTGCTGGGTATTAGCAATTATCCGCACATTCAGCTTGGGGCCATGCGCTATACCACGGATTCAAGCCTGATCGATAGGGCGTCCGAGCTGCTCAAGGGCAAAACCTTTAAGCGCTGGTATGGATATGCGTCCTATCGGGCAAAAGCGAACGACATGGTTGGCGGATGCCGCTCGTCCATCGAGTTGGACACCGCGAATGGCGCCAAGTTATGTGATGTTTCGTACGATCCTGGCTACGAGGGCAATGAGGGGCCGGGCATCTACATCTTGGACGGCGATGCCGCCTATGTCATGGAGGGCAACCAGGCCGAGCTCAACGATTTTATGGGTCAGTGCATTCAGGATGCCTATGAACAGACCTGCTTGCCCGACCCGCAGACTGCACGCGATAGTGGGTCTGCCCGTACATGGCTGTTCGAGGATGAGATGCCCTGGAACGCCGAATCGGGAAGCACGGGCTCGGCAAGTAAATAGAGGCTGCAACCACCACAAAGGTGCCTGTCCCCTTTGTGGTGGTTTGCATGTCGTGAGAACACTCAGAAAATCTTATATATAGAGACTTAGATTTGTGTATAAGATCGCGCAAAGCTGGCAACAATACTTCTCGAACAACGTGAAGCCGCCCCGTAGGGCGGCCGCCCCAAGAGAGGTGATTCCATGAGAATCGATAAGCTAGCAATGACGTCGCGCGAGGCGCTGCAGACCGCCATGAGCACGGCTGCTGACGCGCAGGCCGGCGCGGTGGAGCCGGTTCACCTGCTGTCCGCCCTGCTCGGTGCCGGTGAGCGCAATATCTCCGTGATCATCGAGCGTATCGGTGCCGATCCGGCCCAGCTCGCACGCTCCACGCAGGATGCCATCGACCACGCGCCTAAGGTTTCGGGCGAGGGCCAGCAGATGGGTCTTTCCAATGAGCTCGTCCGCGTCATCGAGAAGGCCGAGAAGAAGGCCACCAAGATGGGCGACAGCTTTGTGGTGACCGAGCATCTGCTGATGGCGCTTGCCGAGGACAAGGGCGAGGCCGGCCGCGTTCTGCGCGACGCCGGCGTGACCAAGGAGCGCATCGAGCAGGTCTACGAGGAGCTACGTGGCGATGACCGCGTGACGTCTGCCGAGGACAAGACCCAGTTTGAGGCGCTGGAGCAGTACGGACGCAACATCTGCGACCTGGCCCGCGCCGGCAAGCTCGACCCTGTCATCGGCCGTACCGACGAGATCCGTCGTACCATCCAGGTCCTGTCCCGCCGCACCAAGAACAACCCCGTGCTCATTGGCGAGCCGGGCGTCGGCAAGACGGCCATCGTCGAGGGCATCGCCCAGCGTATCGTGGCCGGCGACGTGCCGAGCACGCTGCGCGACCGTGACCTCATCGAGCTCGACATGAGCGCGCTGGTCGCCGGCGCCAAGTACCGCGGCGAGTTCGAGGACCGCTTGAAGGCCGTGCTCAAGGAGGTACAGAAGTCCGAGGGCAAGGTCATCCTGTTCATCGATGAGCTCCACACCATCGTGGGCGCGGGTGCCACAGAGGGCTCCATGGACGCCGGCAACATCCTGAAGCCGGCGCTTGCCCGTGGCGACTTGCACGCGATCGGCGCGACCACGCTCGACGAATACCGCAAGTACATCGAGAAGGACGCGGCGCTCGCCCGTCGTTTCCAGACCGTTATGGTCTCCGAGCCCACCGTCGAGGACACCATCTCGATCCTGCGTGGCCTCAAGGAGAAGTACGAGATCTTCCACGGCGTCCACATTACCGATAGCGCGCTCGTGGTCGCCGCCGACCTCTCCGATCGCTACATCGCCGACCGTTTCCTGCCCGACAAGGCCATCGACCTGGTCGATGAGGCGGCAAGCCGTCTGCGCATGGAGCTCGACAGCATGCCGGTCGAGATCGACGCCACCACGCGTCAACTCACCCAGCTGCAGATCGAGGAGCAGGCACTCATGAAGGAGACCGACGACGCCTCCAAGGAGCGTCTGGAGGCCCTGCGCCAGGAGATTGCCGAGGTCCAGGAAAAGCTCAATGTGCAAAAGGCCGGCTGGCTCAACCAAAAGAACGCCATCGACCACGTGCAGGAGCTCAAGGGGCAGCTCGACGAGGCCAAGAGCGAAGAGGAGCGCGCGACGCGCAACGGCGACCTGGGCCGTGCGTCCGAGCTGCGCTACTCCGTGATTCCGGGTCTGCAGCAGCAGATTCAGGATTCCGAGGCCGCGCTTCAGGCGCAAAAGCAGCAGGACGGCGAGGGCCTCAACGAACAGGTGACCTCCGATGAGATCGCCGAGGTCGTGAGCGCCTGGACCGGCGTGCCCGTGTCCAAGATGATGCAGGGCGAGCTCGACAAGCTGAAGGGCTTGGAGGGCGAGCTGCATAAGCGCGTCATCGGTCAGGATGAGGCGGTCTCCGCTGTGGCCGCGGCCGTGCGCCGCAGCCGTGCGGGCCTCTCCGATCCGGACAAGCCCATCGGCAGCTTCTTCTTCCTGGGTCCCACCGGCGTGGGCAAGACAGAGCTCGCCAAGGCGCTTGCCGAGTGCCTGTTCGATGACGAGCGCGCGCTCGTGCGTATCGACATGTCCGAGTACATGGAGAAGTTCAGCGTCCAACGTCTGATCGGTGCGCCCCCGGGATACGTGGGTTACGACGAGGGCGGCCAGCTCACCGAGGCCGTGCGCCGTCGTCCGTACTCAGTGATTTTGCTCGACGAGATGGAGAAGGCCCATCCGGATGTCTTCAACGTGCTGCTGCAGGTGCTCGACGACGGCCGTCTGACCGATGGCCAGGGTCGCCAGGTGTCCTTCAAGAACACGATCATCATCATGACGTCCAACGTGGGCTCCAAGGCCATCGCCGATCTGTCCGGTAAGGACGAGGAGGAGATGCGCCATCAGGTTGACGCCGCCATGGCTCAGACCTTCCGCCCCGAGTTCCTCAACCGTATCGACGATATCGTGGTGTTCCATCCGCTCGGCATGGCGCAGATCGAAAAGATCGTCGATATCCAGCTCGCCGACGTCCGCGCACGTCTGGCCAAGGAGCGCATGACGCTTGCCATCACCCCGGCGGCCAAGCAGATGCTCGCCGTGGGCGGCCTGGACCCGGTCTTTGGCGCCCGTCCGCTCAAGCGTCTGGTGCAGCGCGAGGTCGTGGATGCCATCGCCGCCGCTATCATCGACGGCACGGTGCGCGAGGGCGATCAGGTGACGGTCGATGTCGACAAGGACGGTGGCTTTACTGTCGTGTGCGACAACACGCCGGCGGCCACCTACGAGGTCCCCGACGCCGAGTAGATTTTTGGGACATGCCTTAAAATCTACCAGTCGTCTCTAAACGCCAAGGGCGGCGGATCCGATTGGGTCCGCCGCCCTTTTTCGTGCGACAATCGATGGTGTTGAACGTGAGCACATGGCAAGGAGCTATGCAGATGAAAGACGAGAACAAGACGAACGCACCGGTGGCTGAGGCGGCGCCCGCCGCACCGAAGACTCCGCCTAAACCGGCACCCAAGCCGCGCGACCCCTACATCCGTGCCGAGAACGAGGACGATGACGGCTACGATCCCTACAGCGATCGCCGCCCCGAGCGCGAGCCAATGTTCGAAGCCGATCCGTGGCGCTGAGTGCCACCCAAAAGGCCACCAATAAGTTGCGGTGAAATAGGGATTGTTTTGCGGTTTGACCAGCAAAAACAGTCCCTATTTCACCGCAACTGCGTTAGGGATGGGGTGTTGGGCGGCTGTCTTCGGGCCAGCTAGTCCTGGGCTTTGATGCTCGGCAGGAGAATCTGGGCGAGGTAGTCGGTCTCGAGTTTGGTGGCGGCGTCTGCGTTGCCGTCTTTGCCAACCAGGTCGTTCTTGATCTGGCTATACGTATAGCGGTTGCCGGTCGTCAGCTCGACAAGCTCAATGGCCGTGTCCATGGGGTAGGTTGACACGGGATTCTGGGTGCGCCCGTTGATAGTCTGGGGCACCACGTGCGGATAGACGGGGCCGCTGGCATAGACGGTATAACCGTTGCCTAGGCTGACCGTGCCCAAAACCGTATCGCCGTCATCGGGCGTAAAGGTCTCGCCATCGCGCACGGCGACGAGCGTCACGAGCGGCGTATTGGCGTCGTCGCCCAGATAGATGCATAGCGTGCTGCCATTCTGCCAAGTCTCGACCTTGCCGTACCACTCGACGGGAATATCGAGCTGGTAGAGGTCAGTTGCCTTGTGGCGAGCGTCAGCATCACGGGATGCCTGTGCCTTTTGCGCGCTCACGGCATTGACGGCGGCGTCGCGCCGCGCGATTGCTGCCTGCTGGAGCACTTTGGCAGCCGCGGCGGAGCTCGCACCGCCCTCTTCGGCATACTTGGCGGCGGCATCGATCTGGTCGTCAGTCACTGTGTCGGCCGAAGGCACCTTGAGCTTAAAGGTGGCCTGGGCACTTAAATCCTGTCCATCGCTCTTAACGGTGACCTGCGTCTTGGTGGTCGGGACGGTATAGATGGTGCCGTCGGCCGCGATGGGGGAGGCAGCGATGGAGAGCGTGTAATCGCCGGGCAGCAGTTTGATGCCGCGGCCGTGCTCGTCAACATAGAGCGTTTCGCTCACGGAGGAGCCGTCAGAATCCTGACCGCTCACCTGTACGGGAATCTTGGAGCCAGTGGAACAGTCGAGGCCCGCGGCATGCGCGCCAATCTGCACCGACATCATCGTGTGGGCATTGGCGGCGACAGCGGCAGCCTGCTCTTGCTGATATCCGTTCCAGGCAGCATAGCCTGCACCGCCGGCGACGAGCGCGACGGCCACGACACCGGTGACCATCAGATTGCGGCGCTTGGGCGACATCTTGCGATGGCGGACCTCGGCCTCGCGTGCCGAGGGAACGGACGGCAGGGGAATATCGCCCATGGCGATGGTCTCGTCCACGGCAGGAGCGGAGCCCAGGCCGGGAAGCTCGCGGGTCAGCGAATCTTCGGCCGGCAAGCTGTCGAGCAAGATGGTTTCCTCGCTCGTGTCGGATTCGGGCTGGTCGTCGGCCTCGCATTCGGTGTCTTCGTGATCTGCCTCATCTTCGGCAGGTTCAACGTCGTCTGCATCCTGATCATCGGACTGCGCCTCGGCTTCCGACTCATCCTGCACATCAACGCCCGAATCGTCAAACGCAATCTCATCAAGTGAAATCCGGTCTAGGCTCTCCAGGGCTTCGGCACACGCTTCTGCATCTTGGGCCGCATCCTCTTGGCCCATCGTCTCATCATTCATACATCCCCCAAGCTCAATATCGGGACAACACTGTACCCAAAAACGGGACCCCATAGAGCCGCCGCATGATTTGAAATCCGATTTTATATGTGCGCGTGTTTTTGAATAGATGATGATTAGAGACGCAACGACAAAAGCCCCCGGAAAGCGAGTGAAACGCTTTCCGGGGGCTCTGCGAGACATTGGATTGAAAATCTGGCAGGCGGGCCTATGCCCAGGTGCCAACAGCGACCAACATGTTACTCGGCGTGTGCGTAATCCACCTTGGCGCGGCGAGCGGTAGCCTTCTCCCAATCGCTGGTGCCCTCAAAGACATCCTGCTTGTAGGGATTGCGGCCGAGCTTTTTGGCGCGGTGGGCGATGTAGATGATCGCGGCGACGTTGGCGATCAGTGCGGCGATCGAGACCGCGGTAGCGGCGCCGGGGTCGAGCGTGGAGTGGGTCACAAAGATGGACTCCTCCTGGAAGTACGGGAACACCTGGGCAAACATGCACCAAATAGCCAGCGTAAAGGCGCGGTTCTGGATCCAGCCGCCCTTGTTCCAGATAAAGGCGGCGACGGTGGGCGCCAGCAGCAGCGCAAAGCCGCAGAACCAGGAGTGGGTGGGCAGGCAGTTGTAGGTGTAGCAGAAGTTCCAGATATCGTAGGCGATGATGTAGACCCAGGTCATATCGGGCCACAGCATATCGGTCTGATCCTCGGAGGCGTAGACGCTCCACCAACCGGTCATGCAGAAGATGTTGATGATACCGGCGATGCCGTTGAACACGTTGTTCCAGCCGGCCAGCTGTGTGGCGCCCTCGGAGGTGACCCAGGTGGACTCGCCCAGGACAAAGAAGTGATAGGCGCTCTCAAAGTCGGACACGACGGCAATCATGATGTTGATGGCGACGATCACAAACGGCCATGCGCGGAACCAATGCGCCTTGCCGATCTTTCCCCACTGGTACTTAATGGCAATGAAGCCCCAGCAACCGGCGAGCGCCGCGTATACCTTGGCGTAGTGGAACCAGCTGTTCTGGTACACATGGGTGGGGTTGGTGAGCGCCCACTCGGCACCCTGCGAAACGCCGATGGCGATGGCGACGCAGTAGATGGTCATGGCGAGCGGAGCCACGCCAAAGATGATTGCCGCGCCGAGCTTGGTGCGGCGGCCGACCTCGTTGAGCACGATCAGGCCAATAAAGACCATGGCCCAGCCGGCCCAGTGGATAAGGGTATCGCTACCCCAAACATCGAACAGCATGCTGCTCTCCTTTCACACGCCCGCGGCCCCTCTTCTGATCGCGGGCAGTTTGGCCAAATGTCGTCAGTTCTGGGGCTTGCGCTCCGGATACTTGGCGGTATAGCCCTCGATGTGGAGTGTCGAGGCGATGATTTCCTTGACCGTCTCGTCGGGCACATCGGGGTGCGTGCGGATATACATCAACAACCCCATGATGAGGGTGTAGAACGTCTCGTAGACATGGTCGATGCGTAGCTCATGATGGGTGACAAAATCCACCACGGTGGTGTCGCAGATATACTGAGCCACGCGCTGGACCACGTTGTGCAGAAAGCCGCCGTAGAGTGCGCCGCTGCTCGAGGTGAGCGTGCTTGGCAGCTCGTGGCCGCTGGCGACCAGGCGCTTGAAGAGCGGGGCGACGGTGTCGAGTGCGCCTTCGATGTCGCCAACCGTGCGGCTGGCATTCCACTGCTCGAGCTCGGAGATAAAACCGTCGATTGCCTCGTCCATGACGGCGGTGACGGCGGCGTCCATATCGGCAAAGTAGTGGTAGAACAATGAGCGCGTACAGCCGGCTCGCTTGGTCACGGCCGATACCGAAAGATGCGACACGCCCAGCTCGGAACTCACGGCGCGCACGGCATCGAGAATCTCGCGACGACGCTCGTCGCCCGTCAGACGCTTGGCCGCGCTGTCGGGCGCGGGGACGGCGTCGGCCACAGAGGTATCTGCTGTGTTGTTGCCCATGTTTTTGCCGCCTTTCATCCTCTTTTGCCTGACCGTTCGCCTAACAGTCTTGAATATTGTTGACGGTTCGTCAATACTATTTTTGACACAATGTCAACAATGGCGGGTGAACGGCATGGGGCATGCCCGGCCTGCAAAAAAGAGGGGCGCCGCGGTCTCGCCGGGCCGTGGCAAGAGAAGGGACAACCATGATTCTCAACGGACCGGGAATTAGCTACACCGAGCCCGATATCGGCGCGGAGTTTGTGCCGCCGCTGCCGGAGCATCCGCGTGAGGCCATCGTCAAGCTGTGCGAGCACTGCACCAACCGTCTGCTGCATCGCGATGAGCTGCTGGGCTACGAGTACTGGTCGTTTGCCGAGGCCGCAAACGACGAGCAGGCCGAAGTGCTCTGCAAGATGAAGATGCGCCGTCCCTATACGCTGCCCGAGATGGTCAAGCTCACCGGCATGCCCGAAGCCGATATCGAGAAGATGCTCGACGACATGAGCTACACGGGTCTGCTCGAGTACAACTGGGAAAACCCCGAGCGCGCCAAGCAGTGGGTGCTGCCCATGCTGGTGCCGGGTTCTGCCGAGTTCCTCAACATGCGCGTGAGCCAGCTCGAAGAGCACCCGGTCTACGCCAAGTTCTTTGAGCAGGCATCCAAAGGCCCGCTGTCCAAGGCTACGCCGATGGTGCCGCCCGGAGGCGCCGGCATCGGCATGCACGTCATTCCGGTCGAAAAGGCCATCGACGCCGCGAGCACCTCGGTGCCTATTGAGCATATCGAGCACTGGCTCGACAAATATGATGGCAAATATGCCGCTAGCACCTGCAGCTGCCGCGCGAGCCGTCGCGTGATGGGTGAGGGCTGCGCCGACGACCCGGCCGACTGGTGCATCGCCGTGGGCGATATGGCCGACTACGTGGTCGAGACCGACCGCGGCCATTATGTAACACGCGACGAGGTCTACGACATCCTGCGCCAGGCCGAGGACAACGGCTTTGTGCACCAGATCACCAACATCGACGGCGAGAACAAGATCTTCGCCATCTGCAACTGCAACGTCAACGTGTGCTACGCCCTGCGCACCTCGCAGCTGTTCAACACGCCCAACCTGTCGCGCTCGGCCTATGTCGCCAAGGTCGAGAAGGACAAGTGCGTGGCCTGCGGTCGCTGCGTTGAGGTGTGTCCGGCCGGCGCCGCCAAGCTGGGCCAGAAGCTCTGCAGCAAAAAGGCGGGCGGACAGGTGCCCGAGTATCCGCGCCAGGAGCTGCCCGATGCCACCAAGTGGGACCACACCAAGTGGTCGCCCAACTACCGCAACGACAACCGCATCGAGACGCATGAGTCCGGCACCGCTCCCTGCAAGACGGCCTGCCCCGCGCACGTTGCCGTTCAGGGCTATTTGAAGCTCGCGGCTCAGGGTCGCTATGACGAGGCCCTAGCACTCATTAAGCGCGAGAACCCGCTGCCCGCTATCTGCGGCCGTGTGTGCAACCGCCGCTGTGAGGATGCCTGCACCCGCGGCCGTGTGGACGCCGCCGTGGCCATCGACGAGGTCAAGAAGTTCATCGCCCAGCGCGATCTGGATGCCGCGACCCGCTACGTCCCGCCCGTGGTTACGCCGACGCGCGCTGGCGGCTTTGATCAGAAGATCGCCATCATCGGTGCCGGTCCGGCCGGCCTGTCCTGCGCTTTCTACCTGGCCGAGAAGGGCTACAAGCCCGTCGTGTTCGAGAAGAACGAGCGCCCGGGCGGCATGCTCACCTACGGCATTCCCAGCTTTAAGCTGCAGAAGGACGTCATCGAGGCCGAGGTCGAGATCATTCGCCTGATGGGTGCCGAGTTCCGCTATGGCGTGGAAGTCGGTCGCGACGTGACGCTCGACGAGCTGCGCGCGCAGGGCTTTAAGGCCTTCTACGTTGCCATTGGCTGCCAGGGCGGCCGCCTTGCGGGCATTCCGGGCGAGGGTGCCGAGGACGTGACCGTGGCCGTCGACTTCCTTCGCGAGGTTAACAGCGGCAAGATCGATTCCCTGTCCGGCCGCACCATTGTGGTGGGCGGCGGCAACGTGGCTATCGACGTTGCCCGCAACGCCTGCCGTCTGGGTTCTGAGCACGTTGAGATGTTCTGCCTGGAGAGCGAGGCCCAGATGCCCGCCAGCGAGGAAGAACGTCGCGAGGCCGTTGAGGACGGCGCGCACATCAGCTGCGGCTGGGGCCCCAAGGAGATTCACTTGGACGAGGCCGGTCGTGTCTGCGGTATCACCTTCAAGCGCTGCACGCGTGTCTTTGACGACGAGGGCCGTTTTGCGCCTGAGTACGACGAGAACGACCTGCGCCGTGTCGATGCCGACCGTGTCGTCATGTCGATTGGCCAGTCCATTGTGTGGGGCGACCTGCTGGCTGGCTCCAAAGTGGAGCTCGGCCGCGGCCAGGGTGCCCTTGCCGATCCCCAGACCTACCAGACCGCCGAGCCAGACATCTTTGTGGGCGGCGACGTCTACACCGGCCCCAGCTTTGCCATCGACGCCATTGCCGCCGGTCACGAGGCCGCCGTGTCCATCCATCGCTTTGTGCAGCCAGGCTCCACGCTCACCATCGGCCGCAACCAGCGCCACTACACCGCGCTCGACCGCGACGATGTCGTGATCGAGAGTTACGACAACGCGAGCCGCGAGGTTGCCCACGTGGACCGCGAGCGCGAGAAGGCTGCGCCGTTTAGCGAGTATGTTGAGACCTTTACCGAGGAGCAGGTGCGCGCCGAGACCGCCCGCTGCCTGGGCTGCGGCGCCTCGATCGTCGACCCCAACAAGTGCATCGGCTGCGGCCTGTGCACCACCAAGTGCGCGTTTGACGCCATCCATCTGGATCGCGACCGCCCCGAGTGCTCCACGATGGTCAAATACGAGCAAAAGCTCCCAAGCCTCGGCAAGTACGCTCTAAAGCGTGCCATCAAGATTAAATTTGGTCGTAAATAGGTAGCCATGGCGGGTAAGGGGACGGCGCAGACTAGATCTCGTCGTCCCCTTGCTTTGAGTTTGCATCGAATCAACCTCTGCAGAAAGGGTTTCGCCTTGCATGAATTGGGAATCGTCTATCACATCATTCGCGATGTCGAGAACGTGGCGCGCGCCAATGGCGTGCGTCGCGTTTCGAGCGTCACGCTGCTGCTGGGCGAGGTCTCGGGCGTCGTTCCCGACTTGCTGCTCGACGCTTGGCGCTGGGCGGCGGATAAAAAGCCTATCACGCAGGGCGCGGAGCTTATTGTGGAGCCCGTCGAGGCCGTGACGCATTGCGAGGCGTGCGGCCGCGACTACGCGACGGTCGAGCACGGCAAGACCTGCCCTCATTGCGGTAGCGGCGAGACATACCTGCTGCAGGGCCAGGAGGTCATGATCAAGCAGATCGAGACCCCCGACGAGGACCCGGCAGACGCTGCCCCCGACGGCCTCTCCGACGCCCCCGATGCCGTCGACGCCGCCAACCCCCTCCACATCGCCTAACATCCAATGACTACATGGGTTAGAGTTCTAAACATATTTGCTTCGGTTAGTCAAGTCATGTCTGTTTAAACAAAATGGTGGCACGCAGACGCATTGGGATCCACCTAAAAGAGGTCTTAACGAACAGCGCGCTTGTATATGTCTTTGAAAGTAATTGGCAAATCACGTTTTAGCAGGCAATAAGCTGTAAGCCGGCAACGTAATCAATTTGTAACAAACTTAGACGTTTAAACAAATAATCCAACCTTTTGCGAATTTAGCTATAATTCCACAATCCAAACAGGTATACTCCTTTCATGTCGTGTAGGAAATACGTAGACAAAAAGGAGGTTATGTGATGGTAAGTATTGTTCTTGCTAGCCACGGGGACTTGGCAGCTGGAATCAAGCAGACGGGCTCGATGGTCTTTGGCGATCAGCCGTCTGTTGCCGTGGTCTCGCTCGAGCCGAGCATGGGCCCCGACGATTTCCGTGCCAAGGTCGAGGAAGCAGTCGCTTCCTTCGAGGACCAGGAGCAGGTGCTCTTCCTCGTTGATCTGTGGGGCGGCACGCCGTTCAACCAGATCAGCGGGCTCATCGAGGGCCACGATTCCTGGGCTATCGTCACCGGTGTCAACCTGCCTATGCTCATCGAGGCATATTCGCAGCGCTTTGACGCAAAGAACACTGCACATGCGATCGCAAAACATCTCGTGACTGAGGCTAAGGCTGGCGTGCGCGTCAAGCCCGAGTCTCTGGAGCCCGAGGAGAAGAAGCCGGCTGCGGCCGCCGCTGCTCCTGCAGGCGCCATCCCTCCGGGAACGGTCATCGGCGACGGGCACATCAAGATTGCCCACGTCCGTATCGACACCCGTCTGCTGCATGGTCAGGTGGCCACCACGTGGACCAAGCAGATCAACCCCAACCGCATCATCGTGGTTTCCGACGGCGTTGCTCACGACGAGCTCCGCAAGACCATGATCGAGCAGGCTGCCCCTCCGGGAGTCCATGCCAACGTCGTTCCCATCAAGAAGATGGCCGAGGTCGTCAAGGACACGCGCTTTGGTGACACCAAGGCCATGCTGCTCTTTGAGAACCCGCAGGATCTGCTCAAGGCCATCGAGGCCGGCGTCGACATCAAGGAAGTCAACATCGGTTCCATGGCTCACTCCAAGGGCAAGGTCGTCGTCACCAACGCCGTCGCTATGGGCGATGACGACGTTAAGACTCTCGAGGCTCTCAAGGCCAAGGGCGTCAAGTTCGAGGTCCGCAAGGTTCCTTCGGATTCCTCCGAGGATCTCGACGCCATGTTGAAGAAAGCTAAGGCCGAACTGGCCGCTCAAGCATAGTAAAGGAGGGTCCGATACATGTCTGCAATCACTATTCTGCTTGTTGCGATTGTCGCGTTGCTTGCCGGTATGGAAGGCATTCTGGATGAGTTCCAGTTCCATCAGCCGCTCGTGGCATGCACGCTTATCGGTCTCGTAACCGGTCACCTTCAGGAGGGCATCCTCCTGGGCGGTTCGCTCCAGATGATGGCCCTTGGCTGGGCTAACGTTGGCGCCGCTGTCGCGCCTGACGCCGCTCTGGCCTCGGTCGCTTCTTCGATCATCATGGTGCTCGCCCTCAACGGTGGCGCCACTGATTCGGCAAAGGCCGTTACCGCCGCCATCGCCGTCGCCGTCCCGCTGTCGGTCGCTGGTCTGTTCCTGACCATGATCTGCCGTACCATTGCTACCGCTATCGCTCACGCCATGGACGGTTGCGCCGAGAAGGGCGACTTCTCCGGCATCGAGCGCTGGCAGTATGCTGCCATCCTCATGCAGGGCCTTCGTATCGCCATCCCGGCAGTGCTTCTGTGCGTCATCCCGGCCGAGGCCGTTACCAACGCGCTTAACGCTATGCCCGACTGGCTGTCCGGCGGTATGGCTGTCGGCGGCGGCATGGTCGCTTCCGTCGGTTACGCCATGGTCATCAACATGATGGCCACCAAGGAGACCTGGCCGTTCTTCGTCCTCGGCTTTGTCCTTGCTGCCATCCCTCAGCTCACGCTGATCGCCCTTGGTCTCATCGGCATCTCCCTTGCCCTCATCTACCTTGGCCTTAAGGATCTGGCCAAGCAGGGTGGCGGCATGGGCGGTGGCTCCGGCGACCCGCTCGGCGACATTCTGAACGATTACGAGTAGGAGGGGAGTGATACATATGGCAGAGAACAAGATTCAGCTCACCAAGGCTGACCGCAAGAAGGTTTGCTTCCGTCATCAGTTCCTTCAGGGCTCGTGGAACTACGAGCGTATGCAGAACGGCGGCTGGTGCTTCGCAATGATCCCTGCGATCAAGAAGCTCTACACCAGCAAGGATGACCAGATTGCCGCTCTTAAGCGCCACCTGGAGTTCTATAACACCCACCCCTATGTTTCCGCCCCCGTCATTGGCGTTACCCTCGCCCTCGAGGAGGAGCGCGCCAACGGTGCTCCGATCGATGACGTCGCCATCCAGGGCGTCAAGGTCGGTATGATGGGCCCGCTCGCCGGCGTCGGTGACCCCGTCTTCTGGTTCACCCTTCGCCCGATTCTGGGCGCTCTGGGCGCTTCCCTGGCCCTGTCCGGCAGCATCGCCGGTCCGTTGCTGTTCTTCTTCGCGTGGAACATCATCCGTTACGCCTTCCTGTGGTACACGCAGGAGTTTGGCTACAAGGTCGGCTCCTCCATCGCCAAGGACCTCTCCGGTGGTCTGATGGGCAAGGTCACCGAGGGCGCTTCCATCCTGGGTATGTTCATCATCGGCGCCCTGGTCGAGCGCTGGGTGTCCATTTCCTTCACCCCGATCGTCTCCACGGTCAAGCAGTCTGCTGGCGCCTTTATCGACTGGGCTAGCCTGCCCTCCGGTTCCGAGGGTATCAAGGAAGCGCTGACGATGTACAACTCCGTCGGTGCTACCGCCCTTGATCAGATGAAGGTCACCACGCTTCAGGCCAACCTCGATCAGCTCATCCCCGGCCTTGCCGCCGTGTGCCTGACCCTGCTGGTCTGCAAGCTCCTCAAGAAGAAGGTCAGCCCGATCGTCATCATCCTGGCTCTCTTCGCCGTCGGCATCATCGGTCGCTTCTGCGGCTTCATGTAAGTACGCTTCGGCTTAAGACCGAGAATTGCTAGGCAAGGGCTTTTGAGCCATTGAAACGGACCGCACCCGGTGGGTACACTGGATGCGGTCCGATTGTTTTATTTGGAGGGCGAGGCGCGCATGGCGCAATCTCAGAACAGCACGGTCGATCTGGCAACGCCGGCGACCTGCCTCATGGGGCTTACCAGCCACGGTAACGTGATGGTGGGAAACAAGGCGTTTGAGTACTATAACGAGCGCAATCCCGAGGATTATATCCAAATCCCGTGGGATGAGGTCGACTACATCGCCGCCGAGGTTTTGCGCGGCACCAAGAAGATTACGCGTTTTGCCATCTTCACCAAGGACAACGGTCACTTTACGTTTTCGACGCGCGACGACAAAGAGACGCTTCGTGCTGTCCGCAAGTACGTCGACGAGGATAAGCTCGTGCGCTCGCCCGACTTTATCGACGTAACGACCAAGGGCGCCAAGAGCATCCCCGCTGCCATCAAGAGCCTTTTCCACAGAGACAGCTAATCGTTGGCGATAGATGGCGGAAAATGCATCCCGGAATTTGTTCTCATTCCGGGATGCATTTTCCTTTTGAGGGCCAGTTGGGAAAGCTTGTCCCATTATTTCGCGTTATTCCGGGTTATTCTTTCCGATATTGAGGATTGCCCTCGGAAACTATTCGCTATAGAGCCTTCTCGATGAGTGGCCATGCGCTACATGGCAAAGGGGTAAATCTGCTACACTAGTACAACATGCCTCCGTAGCTCAGGGGATAGAGCACCGCTCTCCTAAAGCGGGTGTCGACGGTTCGAATCCGCCCGGGGGCACCAGGGAATATGACGGCGTCGCGGGAGCGGCGCCGTTTCTGGTTTGCGGGGGCCGCCGTGCTGCTCGCCCGTGGGGGACTGGCATCTGTTTCCTAGAGTGCGCTGCGGTAAATCTTTCTCGCGTTGTCCAGCGTGGGCTTCCTGAAGCTGCCGAAGAGCTCTCCGCGGTTGATCTTGAGGCCCGGAATCATCTTTTCGATATCGTCCTCGGTGACTCCGAACTCCGATAGCGCGCGCGGCATTCCCAGCGAGACGAAGAAATCCTGCAGCTCGTCGATGGTCGCTTCGACCGCGTACTCGATTGCCTGCTCGGGGGTTACCTCCACATCGAGCTCGTCCGCGTCCGAATCGATGGGTTCGATGCCAAGGGCCTGGGCGCTGAACTCCAGGAAGCGCTCAGGGTGCTCTCGCCATACGTAGCGCATCCAGGCGGGGAAGATGACGGCGAGGCCGGCGCCGTGCGTGATCTTGGTGTCCAGTGCGGATAGCTCGTGCTCAAGGCCGCGGCAGGTCCAATCGCCGTCGCGCAGGGCGTTATGGGCGAGCGTACCCACCCACATGATCTCGGCGCGGGCGTCGTAGTCATCGGGGTTCTCCATCACCTTGGGCGCCGCCTCCCTCGCGGCGCGCACTAGCCCGCAGGCGATGTTGTCGGTTACGCCCACGGCGGGCTCGCCGGAGAAGAGTCGCTCCATGATATGGGCGATCATGTCGGTCACTCCCGCGGCGGTCTGGCAGGCGGGCAGGCTGAAGGTCAGCTCCGGGTCGAGGAAGGCGATGGCCGGGCGGTTGAGGTCCGTGTTAATGCTGCATTTGAGGTGCTCCTCGTCGTTGCTGATAACGCAGGAGTTAGAGGCCTCGGAACCGGATGCGGGGATGGTCACCACGCAGGCGACGTCGATGCGGTCGGCGGGAACGGCGCGCTTGCGGAAGAAGTCCCATACGTCGCCGTCGTATACCGCCCCAGTGCGATGGCCTTCGCGCAGTCCATGACGGAGCCGCCGCCCACGGGCAGGATGATGTCGGCGTCGTTTGCCCGTGCGAGCTCGACGCCTTCTCGTGCCAAGCCTATTTCGGGGTTTGGACGCACCCCTCCAAGCCCGATGTGCTCCACGCCCGCGGCATCGAGCGATGCCCTCACGCGGACGAGCGTTCCGCAGCGAACTGCGGAACCCCTGCCGTAGACAATGAGCGCTCAGCGGTAGCCGGAGGCGGACAGAGTCCCCCAACCTTGTCGGTCGCTTTTCGCCCAAAGACAAAGCGGGTGGGGGAGTAGAAGGAGAAATCGTTCATGGAGCTCCAATCTGGCGTTTCGCCCTACATGCGCGGAGGAGTTTTTCGGGCGCATCGCCTGCGTTCGCGTCGCAATCTCGGCGGCGCGGTGCGGTCCGTGGATTCCATCGTATCGCCCGCGGCACCCCTTACCGACGATTGAGGCGAGTCTGCATTTCGCGGCGCGACGTCCACCTGGCGGACGATATCCGTTCGCGACACGTGGCCGTCCCGGTCGCAATAGCGTATGCGCACCGGGTTGCCGAGATGGGCCTGCGACCCCTTCTCCTGATGCGAGCGCGCGAGACGGGCGAGCAGCGGCGCGAGCACCTGCTCGACCGTCTCCTCCCGATACCACGCCGCCACGGGCAACCCGTTCACGTCAAACCCGTACGTTCGCCATGCCATTCGCCTCGCCGCCTTCGCCGAACGAAACCGCGTATCCAGACCGCCGGTCCCCCACCCAGCACTTCGACGAGCCTTCGCGCTCACTTCTGCGGTCGGGATGCGCCCGCGAGGCGCTCGGCAGGCAGCGCCATTTCCGCTCGCTGTGTCGAGCGCGAGTGTCGAGAAGTCGCCATATGCCACTCAGATGTAGCATGGAGTGCCGAAGCGCACGCGCCCGTGACGAAACACTGGCGCCAACCCGTTCCGCGCACCACCCCGCCCGTAAGGTGTGTGGCGAAAGGAGGACCAGCCGCATGAACATCCCCGAGACACAGAGCCTACCTCGATCGCATTCCGCACGAGCTTCTCTGACATTTCCGCCCATTACCACGTGGAGGTCCCCGTCACGGAGATCGCCTACGCATACGACTACATCAATTCCCGGCATGCCCCGCGCAGGCAGGCCACGCCGAACGATGGGCCCGCGGCTCAGCAGGACGAGTGACGCGCCTCGCAAACAAAGGAAGGAAGCCAACATCACACGAGCATCATCGATCGCTGCGTGCAAGGCGGCGGGCCTCACCGTGTTCGCCAAGCGCGAGGAGCGTTTTGGTTTTTCGCAAGCAAATGCGGACGAAATCAGCGACCAGATTCCCGATCCGCTCAAACATGCAGGGCCCCTATGTGTTTAACCTCATTTTTCCGTGTGCGGTAGAATGGAGTCGTTGAGATCGCGAACGCCTTAAAGGGAGAGTTTTTGTGGATGCGCATCTGGATGGGGGCTCTTCCGCCCCGCTGTATCAACAGGTGCTCGATTTGCTTAAGAGCGATATCGAACAGGGGACATATCCCGTTGACTCGCAGATTCCAACGGAACTTGAGCTTTCTAAGATGTACGGCGTGGGAAGGGTCACGGTTCGCCGCGCAATAGAGGAGCTTGTGGGCGAGGGGTATCTCACCAAGCGGCAGGGGCGTGGTACGTTTGTGACCGCGACAAAGATAATTCGCAAGGTGCATCAGAAGGACGATGTTCAGAGTTTTACCCAAGCATGCGCTGAAAACGGCATGAAGGCGGGCGCTCGCGTCGTTGCCCGCAAGACCGTTGCCGCCGATCGCGACCTCGCTTCTTTCTTTGGCTTGGATGAAGGCTCTGACCTCATCTTGGTCTCACGCGTGCGTACCGCAGACGGCGTGCCGGTCCTGTTCGAGAACAACTACTATCCTGTCGATGGATTCGAATTTCTCAAAGATATCGGTCTCTCCAATTGTTCGATATTCGAGGCCGTGGGGGAGCGTACGGGTAGGTATCCCTGCTCGTCCGATCCCTGCAGGCTGGAGATCGCCCGTGCGGGAATTGATGCCGCCCGCGAGCTCAAGGTCCCAGTAGGGGAGCCGCTGTTCTTCATGAACGCGGGCTTTCTCGATTCCAACGGAGAGCGCTTCTGCTATGGCAGACAGTACTACGTGGGTTCGCGCTACAGCTTCGATATCTAGCGGCTCTGTCTCACACAGCGCTGTTCTCGTATTGCCGCGGCAGGTCCGTTTAGCGCGTAAAAGTTACCACTTATAGAACAACCTAATATGTTTCTTGACCGACGCCTTCATGCAGGTTATACATAGAACAACCTAAGATGTTTGCCTATACGTGAAGGATTTTTGGCAAGCATCGTTGCTCTGGCAGGAGGTTAAGAATGTCGGATGCCAAACAGGAGAAGCCCAAGCGCAGATTCCATCTCCAGCTTCCCCATGTGTACACCATCGCGTTCATGCTGATCGTGTTCTTCGCGGTGCTCACATGGATCGTCCCATCGGGTCAGTTCGACCGCCAGACCATTCAGACGGCCGCGGGCGAGCGAGAAGTCGCCGTAGCCGGAACGTACCAAGAGGTCGACAAGGTCTACACCGATTCGGAGACGGGGGAGACCGTCGATCTGCGACAGGGCATCGATGCCGTCCTGCAGGCTCCCGCCAAGGGCATTCAGGCTGCGGCCGATGTCGTCGCGTTCGTCCTGCTGATCGGCGGATCGTTCGCCATCGTCACCAAGACCAACGCCCTAAACGCCGGCATGAGCCGCGTGATCAAGAAGCTGAAGAACAAGGACATCTTGATCATCCCCATCTCCATGATCCTGCTCTCGATCTGCGGCACCACGTTCGGCATGTCCGAGGAGGCGCTGCCGTTCTACGCGATCTTCATCCCCATCATGCTGAGCATCGGGTATGACTCCATGACCGCGTTCATCATCTGCTTCCTCGGCCCCAACCTTGGTTACTGCGCATCCACTATTGATCCTTTCAACGTGCTGATCGCCCAGGGCGTTATCGGCATCGAGGGAAATCCCCAGCTTTGGCTCCGCGCCATCCTGTGGGTCATCTTCACCGCCGCGGGCATTTTCTGGGCCATGCGCTACGCGCGCCGCGTCAAGCTCGATCCCAAGTCCTCCATCACCTATGAGGACGATAAGCAGAAGCGCATCGAGTTCTCTGTCACCGATGCTTCTATCGAAGAGGAGTTCACGCTTCGCCACAAGCTCGTCCTCATTGATTTCGCGGTCGGCATGGGCGTTATCGTGTGGGGCCTCGTTACCCAGGGCTGGTATATGGACGAGATCTCCATGGTGTTCCTGGCCATGGGCCTTCTTGCCGGCATACTCGGCGGCCTGGACGAGAAGACCATTGCGGAGGAGTTCGTCCGCGAATCGCCGACTTCGCCTACGCAGCCTGCATCATCGGCATCGCCCGCGGCATCCTGGTCGTCGCAGAGGGCGGAATGATCATCGACTCTATTCTTAACTGGCTCGTCGGACTCCTTGCGGGCGCTCCGTCCTTCATCTATACCACCTTCATGTACATCGTCCTCGGCCTGCTTTCGCTGCTGGTTCCTTCCAGCTCCGGCCTCGCTGCACTCACCATGCCCGTCATGGGCCCGCTGACCGAGCTTATGGGCCTCAATCCCGAGGCTGCCGTCACCGCTCTGCAGTTCGCGAACCAGACCGTCAACACCATCAGCCCCGTTGCGGGCATGACCGTCGCGGGTCTTGCCGTGGCGAAGATCTCCTTCGGGCAATGGTGGAAGACCATCTGGAAGTTCTTTATCTTCATGGTTCTGTTCGGATTGGTCGCGACTGTGATTTCCGGCCTACTGCCGATGTAGGAGGTGCCCAGCATGGATTTAAGCGCTTCCACACCCCGTCTGCGTCGCGAGCAGGTCGCCGGCATGAACATTCACTACATCATGTGGTCGCTCGATTACTTCCTTGATGCTCAGCAGCGCCTTGGCTTCAAAACCATCGAGCTTTGGGCGGCCGAGCCGCACGTGACGCTGGACCACACGGGGTATTTCGAGGCCGACGAGCTTCGCCGCAAGATCGAGTCCCGCGGACTCTCCGTGAGCTCCCTGTGTCCGGAGAACGTGGTGTATCCGTGGCAGTACGCTGCCAGAAAGCCCCTCCACGCGCAGCGGAGCCTCGCTTACTTTAAGCACGGCATCGAGCTCGCCGAGGTGCTCGGCGCCCCGTATATGTCCATCAACTCCGGTTGGGGCGATTGGGACGAGGACCGCGAGGAGGCTTGGAAGCGCTCTGCCGAGCACTTGGCGATTCTTGCGGACTATGCCGGCGAGCACGGCGTGACCCTCTGCATGGAGAGCCTGAGGCCGGAAGAGAGCAACTTGGTGGTTACACTCGCGGACGCCAGGCGCATGCTTGACCAAGTAGCCAGCCCGCACCTTACTCCAATGGTGGACACTACCGCTATGGGAGTCGCCGGCGAGAGCCTTGAAGAGTGGTTTGCCGAGTTTGGCGATGGTGCCATAAGGAACATGCGCTTCATTGATGGCGACCCATATGGCCATCTGGTTTGGGGCGATGGAAAGCACAGTATGGACGATTTCGTACGCGTCCTCAACGCGCATGGGTTCGAGGGCTATCTTGGCCAGGAGATCACCGATGGAAGGTATTTCGATGATCCCGCAGCAGCGGACCGGCACAACATGGACGCCTTCGAGAGGTATTTTGTCGACTAGCGCGTAGCTCCCATTCGCGTGGGGAAGTCAACACGCTTGACGAGAAGACTCGCAGTAAACGTTGGCGGATTCGTCCGCCGTATCGAAAGGAAGAATAACAATGAACGCACATGATCTTATCGCCGACGCAATCGCTGAAAAGGACGGTTTCGATAGCGTCTTCTGGGTTGCCTGCGGCGGCTCCCTCATCGACCTGCTGCCCGCCCACGAGCTGCTCAAGCGCGAGGCGACTACGTTTGCCAGCGAGGCGTATACCGCCCGCGAGTTCGATATCATGCGTCCCAAGCGCCTGGGCGAAAAGTCCCTTGTCATCGCTTGCAGCCACTCCGGCAACACCCCCGAGGTAATCGATGCGTGCTCGATCGCCAAGGCGGCGGGCGCGACCGTTATCGTGCAGACGGACAACGCGGGTTCCGGCATCGATAACGGTGAGTGGACGTGCTGGGTATATCCGTGGGGCGAGGGAGTTCCGCAGGCGGAGGTGCCCGCCGGCATCTCTTTGGCTCTCGCTTCCGAGCTCCTGGATCAGCAGGAAGGTTATGCCGACCTTGCCGACATGTACGAAGGCATCGCCAAGATGGACCAGATCCTGCCTGCAGCTCGCGAGAAGGTCAACGCCGAACTCTGCGACCGTTTTGCCGCCCTGTGCCAGGACCACAAGTTCCTGTATATCTTGGGGTCCGGTCCCGTGTTTAGCCAGGCCTATGGCTTCGCTATCTGCTCGCTTATGGAGATGCAGTGGCAGAGCTGCGCCTATATCCACTCCGGCGAGTACTTCCACGGCCCCTTCGAGGTGACCGAGCCCGGAGTCTTCTACTTCCTGCAGATGTCTTCTAGTGAGTGCCGAGCCATGGATGAGCGCGCGCTCGCATTCCTCGAGACCCATACCGACACTCTTATGGTGCTCGACGCCATGGAGTACGGCATGGACCAAGTACCGGCGAGCGTTCGCGCGTTCCTTGATCCAATCCTGTTCTACGCGATGAACTGTGAGCTGCGCTCCGCTCGCGGCAAGGTGTTCGACCATCACCCGGACGTGCGTCGTTACATGGGCATCGAGAAGTACTAGCGATTTTAAAACGGGGCGCGAGGCGCGTTGAGACGTGCGAATCCCTCGCGCCCCGTCTGCTCGCCGTAACCACGGCGGTTTACCTGAATGGAGATAACCATGGCAGCCTATCCTATAAGCGTGCTTGGCTTTGGAGACAACGTTGTCGATAAGTACGAGCACATCAAGACCATGTATCCCGGCGGCAATGCAGTTAACTTCGCCGTCTTCGCCAAGAAGCTCGGCGTCGATCGCAGCGCCTACATGGGAATCTTCGGATCAGATGAGGAGGCCGAGCACGTTATAGCATCGCTCGAGGACGAGGGCGTCGAGCTTCTTCGCTGCCAGCAGGTCCTGGGCGTCAACGGCGCCGCTCGCGTGACCGTTGACGAGACCGGGGACCGTATCTTCCTGGGCTCCAATGAAGGCGGCATACGTGGCGACATGCGCTACGTGATAGACCGCTTCGCCGCCGAGTACGTCAGCGGCTTCGATTTGGTGCACAGCGGCAACTACTGCTTCACCGAGCGCGAGCTCCCCAAGATCAAGGCTGCCGGCGTGCCTATCAGCTTCGACTTCTCCGATGACTCCACCGACGAGCACTTCGGGCAGATTGCGCCATTTGTGACGTACGCCTTTATGTCCATGGGCGACGCTTCCCTGGAGGATATCAAGGCGAAGCTCGAGTGGGTGAAGGCCCTTGGCCCTCAAATCGTATGCGCATCGCGCGGGAGCAAGGGCTCCGTCGCCTATGACGGCGAAAACTTCTACGAGCAGGGCATCAAGCCCGTGGCGCCCGAGGAGCTCAAAGACGCTATGGCGGCCGGCGATTCACTGCTGACGGCGTTTTTGGTCACCTATCTTTCCAAGAAGAAGGCCGGCGAGTGCGGCGAGGCCGCGATTCGCGAGAGCTTGGACTTCGCTGCCGGTTTTGCGGCGGAGACCTGCAAGATCGAGGGCAGTTGGGGCCACCCGCTGGTCTACGAGAACTAGTTTTTTGTCGTGGCGGGGTGTCTTGGGGCGCCCCGCATTGCGTTAGGAGTCAAGATGTCCGTTCGTGCCTGCGCGGCAGGATTTTGCTGCGCCGATGTCTACCAGAATCTGGATCCCCTGGGTTGCATCCAAGGGGGCCTCTCAGGAGCGCTTCGAGGGGTGCTTCTTGAGTATATGAAGGCAAAAGGGATATGCAATCTTCATATACGGCCTTCTTTTAGAGGGCGTTGTCCTTACTCTTTCATCTCCTTGCCTATGGACATTTTGTCCATAGGCAAGAGTCCATGGTCGAGATCATGGTGAAGTTCTGCGGCCAGTAATTACTGCATTACATATTCTGTTGTCACCTGGGAGGCTCGCTTTTGCGGGCCTCTTTGCGTTGCTAAGGGGCCATGGTCTGTCGATAAATAAAGCGCCCGCTTGCGGGGGAGCAAGCGGGCGCCGTTGAGCGAATATGTTTGCGGCCCTAGCCGCTGCGGGTGATGGGTCCTCGACTAGTTAGTCGTGCCGGAATCGTCGCCCGAATCGGAGCCAGAAAGCGAAACCGTCAACGTGATCGTGCTGTCGGTGGACTGCTTGCCAGTGGGGGAGACGCCCGTCACGGTGGCGTTTTCGTTGCCACTCACGGGGTTGCCGTTCTGATCGCAGAATGCGATGTTGTAGAATCCGGCGTTGTTGAGCGCGGTGACGGCGGCGGAGATGCTCTTGCCGTACAGGTTGCCCGGAACGCTGGCCTTGCCGGACTTTTTGGCGATGACGACGGTGATCGTGGCGCCGGGCTTCTGCTTGCCGCTGGGGTTCCAGCTAATGACGGTGCCCTCGGTGACGGAATCGTTCTCCTGGTAGCTCACGTTGACGCCAAAACCGGCCATGTCGAGAGCGTTGCGTGCCTGGGCCTCGGTCATGTCGGTCAGATCGGGGACGGAGGTGGTGTCAGGACCGCTGGAGACCTTATACGAGATGGTCGTGCCCTTCTCGACTTCCTTGCCGGCATCAGTGCCCTGCTCAAAGACCTGGCCTTCGTCGGCCTCGTTGGCCTCCTCGGTTGCGTTGCCCTTCAGGCCCACGCTTGCCAGCGCGGCCTCGGCCTGGTCCTTGGTTAGGCCGACGAGCTGCGGAACCTCAACTTTCTCGGAGGGCTTGGGGCCCTTGGAGATCACCAGGTTAACCTTGGAGCCCTTGGGCTTCTTAGTGTTGCCGTTGGGGGTCTGCTCGGCAACCTTGCCCTCGTCGACATCGTCGTTATAGCTCTGGTCGACAGTTCCGACCTCAAGGCCGGCCTCCTTGATCAGCTCGATAGCGGTCTGCTGGTCCTTGTTAAGCACATCGGGCACCGTAACCTGCTCGCCCCCAAAGAGCCCGGTGGCGAAGGCCACCACAACGCCAACCACGGCGATTGCGGCGACTACGGCGGCGATAATCTTGTTCTTGTTGGACTTGGGCTGATCGACCTCGTAGGAACCGGTGGAACCCGAGACGGCGCTGCGGGGGTTGGTCTGTCCGCTTACGCCCGATACGGGGCGAACCATAGCGCGCGTGGAGTCAGACAGCTCACGGGTCTTGGTGGCGCCCAGCTCACCGGGGGCACCGATGATGCGCGTGGGCTCCGAGACGTTGACGGCACGGCCCGACAGGTAGCTGTTGAGCACCTGACGAAGCTCGTCGGCGGTCTGGAAGCGGTTTGCCGGGTCCTTTTCCATGCACTTGAGGATGATGCGCTCCAGGTCGGCATCGACGCCGGAGTTGATCTGGCTCGGCGGGATGGGGAGTTCGTTGACCTGCTTGAGCGCGACCGAGATGGCGTCGTCGCCGTCAAAGGGTACGCGGCCGGTGGCGCACTCGTACATGACGACACCCAGCGAGTAGATATCCGAGGTGGGGCCGAGGTCCTGGCCGCGGGTCTGCTCGGGGCTTACATAGTGGGCGGTGCCCAGCACGTTATTATCCTGCGTGAGATGACTGTTCTTGGCACGTGCGATGCCAAAATCCATTACCTTGATGTTACCGTCGGGCAGCACCATGATGTTTTGCGGCTTAATGTCGCGGTGGATGATCTCGTGCTTGTGTGCGACCGAAAGCGCGGAGCTGATCTGCGAGCCGATCTGCGCGACCTTCTTGGGATCGAGGGCGCCGTGGCTCTTGATGCCGCTCTTAAGGTCGGTACCGCGCAGGTACTCCATGACGATGTAATAGGTGTCGCCGTCCTTGCCCCAGTCGTAGACGCCCACGATATAGGGGGAGGACAGGCCGGCAGCTGCCTGGGCTTCCTGCTTAAAGCGAGCGGCGAAGGTGGCGTCGCCGGCATACTGCGGCAGCATGATCTTGACGGCAACCGTGCGGTCGAGGACCTGATCCTGTGCGCGGTAGACGGTCGCCATACCGCCCGTCCCCACCTTATCCTTGAGGAGGTATCTTCCCCCGAGGACCCTCTGTTCCATTCCTGCTCCTAACATAACTATTCGCTCAACGATGTGTGTAGTACCAAATGTGTGGCCGCCGGGGCCGTGTGACGCGTAGCCGCTAGCTCATCGGCCGTGGCGCGTCCCAAGTATCCGCTTTGATCACGGGCATCACGCTCCCTGCGCGGCGAGCGCCGCGGTCAGGACGATGCCGGCAATCTTAGCCGCCTCGACGTCGTGTTTGTCGTAATCCTCCAGGGCCACCGAGATGGCAACCGTGGGTGAATCGTAAGGTGCAAAGCCAACAAACATAGAGTTGACGTTGGCGCCGCCGACCTCGGCCGAACCGGTCTTGCCGGCAACCTTGACGCCCGGAATCTGGGCATCGGTGCCGGTGCCGGACTGGACGACGGCGAGCATGGCCTGCTTGACCTGGTCGGCCGTGGCAGAGCTGACAGCCTGGCCCAGCGAGCGGGACTGCGTGGTCTTAACCACGGTTCCGTCCGGGGCGAGTATCTGGGACACAAAGAACGGGTCCATGACCACGCCGCTGTTGGCGATAGCGGCGGCGATCACGCAATTCTGCATAACGGTGGTCTGCGGGCCAGGCGTGTGGTCCATGCCGACGGGCTGGCCGGCGCCTGCCCAAGCGGTCTCCCACTCGGTCATAAGCGACGGGTCGGCCATGATGGAGGCGGCGGAGGTCAGATCTTGGCCGAGCTTTTGGCCGTAGCCAAAGGCGTTGGCAAACTGGACGAGCGAGCTGGCGCCAATCTCGTTTGCCACCTGGCCAAAGACGACGTTGGACGACACGGCGAAGGCCTGCTGCAGGCTGATGGTGCCGTAGCTTTCGTTGGCATCGTTGGTGACCGGCGCGTTGCCGATGTCCATGGAGCCGGGCGCCTGGTACGTGCTGGTAAGGCTGGCGGTGCCGGTTTCGAGTGCCGCGGAGAGCGTGACGACCTTAAAGGTCGAGCCCGGGGTGTACAGCGCGTCCATGGCACGGTTGTACATGGAGCCGTCCTCGCCGCCGCCCGACTGGAGCAGCGCGTCGATATTGGTGTTGTCGTAGGTGGGCGAGCTCGCGCACGCAAGGACCGCACCGGTGCGCGGATCCATGACCACCACAGCGCCCTTAAAGCCCTTGAGCGCCTGCTCGGCAGCCGTCTGGATGCGCGAGTCGATGGTGAGCTTGGCGGTATTGCCCGGCTGGGTCTGCCCCGCGAGCGACGCGATGGCGTTGTTCCAGCTGGAGTAATCCTTGGAGCCGGTGAGCGTGTCGTTCATGACGCTCTCGATGCCAGCGGTGCCATACTGCTGGCTCACGTAGCCCACCACGTGCGCGGCCATATTGCCGTTGGGGTAGGAGCGGGCGTAGGTGCCGTCCTGCTGCTGCAGCGACTCGGCCAGCGTCACGCCGTCGGACGTGATGATGGAGCCACGCTGGATGTACTTGGAGCGGGCGATGGTGTGGTTGTTGGTCGGCATATCCTGGTAGTCCTTCGCCTTGATGACCTGGACATAGGTGAGGTTGCCGATAAGGATGGCGAACAGCGCCGTGAAGGCAAGCACGGCACGAGTCAGACGGTTGGCAAGTGCCACGCGACCGAGCACGCCGGACTCAGGCGTGTCGAGCAGGCGACGACGCATGCGAGAACCCGCGGAGCGGTTACCGTGGCTGTAGGAAGGTGCGTTGGCAAAACGCGTACCGGTCGGGGCAGCGGCGGATGCGACCTGGTCATCGGTGATGGCGGCCATGGTGCCGGTGCCGGTGAGCTCGGCTTCGCGTCCGGTCGCCTCGTCGCCGGCGCGCAGCAGCAGCGCGACGATGATAAAGCTCGCCAGCAGCGAGGAGCCGCCCTGGCTCATAAAGGGCAGGGTGACGCCGGTCAGCGGGATCAGGCGGGTTACGCCGCCAACGATTAAGAATGCCTGGAAGCTGATGGCCGCCGTAAGGCCGGTCGCGCTAAAGGCGGCAAGGTCGGACTTGGCGCGGGCGGCCGTGGTGAGGCCACGCACGGCAAAAAGCATAAACAGGATGAGCACGGCGCCGCCGCCCAAAAGGCCCATTTCCTCGCCGATGGCCGAGAAGATAAAGTCGGACTCGACGACAGGGATGTTGTTTGCCATGCCGTTGCCAATGCCGACGCCGGCCAGCCCGCCGTCAGCCAGCGAGTAAAGTGACTGTACGATCTGGTAGCCCTGGCCCTGGGCGTCCTTAAACGGATCGGCCCAGACCTGGAAACGCACCTGCACGTGCGACAGGAACTTGTAGGCGCCCACGGCCCCAACGGCTAGCAGCGCAAGGCCGATGATGACGTACGAAAGGCGTCCCGTGGCAACATAGAGCATCAGCAAAAAGATGGTGTAGAACAGGACGGCCGAGCCCAGGTCGCGTTCGAAGACGACGATGAGCAGGCACACGCCCCACACGGCAAACAGCGGCAACAGCAGGCGGAAGCGCGGAATCTTGAGGCCCAGGATCTTGCGGTTGGAGATGGAGAGCAGCTCGCGGTTCTCGGCCAGATAGCCTGCCAGGAACAGGACGATGAAGACCTTGGCGAACTCGCCGGGCTGGATGGTGAAGCCCGCGATGCGAATCCACAGCTTGGAGCCCGAGATCGTGGTGCCGATAAAGATCGGCAGCATCAGCAGGATGATGCCGATAATGCCAAAGGTGTACTTGTAGCGCATGACCACGTCGAGGTTCTTGACCAGTGCGAGTGTTCCCACCATGAGCGCCACCGAGACAAACAAGATGATGAGCTGCGAGATGGCGAGGTCGGGGGCCAGGCGCGTCACGAATGTGATGCCGATGCCCGAAAGTATAAATACGATGGGTAGGATGGCGGGGTCGGCACCGGGCGCCAAGATGCGCACGGCAATGTGGGCCGCGGCAAAGGCGGCAAAGAGGCCGATCGGTACGGCGAGCGTCTCAAAGGAGATGGCGGC
The DNA here is from genome assembly GCA_902494565.1 of uncultured Collinsella sp. Lineage (GTDB taxonomy): Bacteria > Actinomycetota > Coriobacteriia > Coriobacteriales > Coriobacteriaceae > Collinsella. Next base: position 61,120 of record CABUTN010000006.1, read on the forward strand.
GCCCGCGGTGAGGACGTACATCGCATACAGCAGGATGACGGGGAACGCCGAGGCGATGAGCAAGAGCAGCTCGGTGTTGCGGCGACTCATAAGCGGCACTCCCTTTCTAATTCTTATCGGAGGCTTCGGCCTCGGCGGACTGTTCGGCGGTTTTCTCGGAATCTGATTCGGAGGTCGATCCCTGATTGGTGTTGTCGCGAATCGTTTGCGCGTCGATCACCTGGCGGGTCTGCTCCTCGTCGATCTGGTGGCGGTACTTGGATATCGTGTCCTGCGCATCGTCGACACTTGTTTGCGGAATACCCGCCTTGAGGCGGTTTTGCGTGTCTTCGGGCAGGTCGGATAGCTTGATGCTGGTTTCGCTTTCGAGCCAGTGGAGCTTGAGTCCGAGCGGCTTGCCGGGCAGGCCGCGCCAGACGGCGACATTGCCCTGGTAGGTACCCAGGTAGTACGAGCCGGTGACACCCGTGTAGGCCCAGATGCCAGCTGCCAGCACAAAGACGAGGGCCAGGATGGCGGCGATAGTAATGTTGCGGCGACGCACACGCTGCGCCTCGCGCATAACGCCATCGTCAACCAGGTCAACGACTACTACGGTCACGTTGTCGTGGCCGCCGGCGGCAAGCGCCGCGTCCACTAGGTTGTCGACGCAGATTTGCGCGGTTGAGGACTGCGTGGCGATGTTCTCGATATCGCTATCGGGAATCATGCTCGAAAGGCCGTCGGAGCACAGGATCAGACGGTCGCCTTCCTCGATATGCAGAGTGAAGTGGTCGGCATACATAGCGGGGTCCGAGCCCAGCGCGCGGGTGATGACCGAGCGATTTGGGTGGACACGCGCCTCGTCTGCCGTAATCTCGCCGGCGTCCACGAGCTCCTCCACATAGGAGTGGTCGCGGGTCACGCGGATGAGCGTGCCCTCGTGGAGCAGGTAGGCGCGAGAGTCACCCACGTGGGCGATGGCGAGCGTGTCGTTTTCGATATAGGCGCAAGTGGCTGTGCAGCCCATGCCGGGCTTGCCCAGGCCATTCAAGGCAGCCTCGATTACGGCGGCGTTGGCGGCCTCGACGGCTGCCGCCAGGCGTGCGGCGTCGGCAGACTGAGGAGCTGTTTTGGCGATGGTCTCGACAGCGATAGAAGAGGCCACCTCGCCGGCAGCGTGACCACCCATGCCGTCGCATACGCAAAAGAGCGGCGACTGCACCAGGTAGGAATCCTCGTTGTGCGGGCGCACGCAGCCAACGTCAGAGCGGGCGCCCCACATGAGTTGCGTGGTGGTGCCGGCATCATAGGTCGAGTCGGTCTCGATGCGTTCCTCGGTCAGGGGCTCAAAGCTCATGGTCGAGCCGGGGTCTTTGAGCTTGGCCTCAACGGCGGCAACGTCGATCTCGGCAGTGTCACCGGGAGAGACGGTGTCGGTCTCGGCGTTTGATTCGGAATCGCCGGTGTCCGGGGAGTCGGGCTCCTCGGACACGCGGGCGGTCGACTCGTCATCTTGCGGGCTGACGTCTATAGGCTCGGGCGTCGCAAAGTGCGACGGCGCGGGCGTGTTTTGCGACTGGGTGGCGGGCTCGGCCACGGCATCGGACTCGCTTGCGGGCGCAGGCTGCGGGGTCTTGGGTGCAGGGCCGTCCTCGGGGGATGTCCCCGCCTCGGGCGCCGGCGTAGACGCGGGCGCAACCTCGGATGCCGGGGCTATGGGAAACGCCGGCGCGGCGGGCTCGGGTGCCGCAAACACCGCAGCGCTCTCGTTGATTGCCGCGGCGACGGGCTCTGCAAAGTGAGCCGGCGCCGGGGTTGCTTCGGGCGCTGTGGGCTGTTCCGCAGCATGTGCGCCGATGGGCGCCGCTACGGCATCCTCTTCGTCCTCGTTATCGGCGAGATCCGAAATATCATGCGTTACATGCGAAAGAGGCAGGGAGAACACGGTGTCCTCGGGCTCCACGGGTGCGGAGCCCGCCGGAGCGGCGTGGGCCGGCGCAGCTGTGGCGGCGGCCGGTGCCTCGGTCATAGTTGCGGACTTGTTCTCCTCGTCGATCATCGACGGTTCACCTTCATGACCACGTCGCCAATCTGGACTTCGTCGCCCTCGCGCAGCGTTGCGGGCTCAACAAGCTGGCGGCCGTTGACGAGCGTGCCGTTAAGCGAGTTGAGGTCCTCGATGATGAGCGCCGGGCCCTGCAGCGAAAAGCGCGCATGCGAGGCCGAGACGAACGGTTCGTTGATGCAGATGTCCGAAGATGGCGAGCGACCGACGATGACGGGGCCGAGCATGTCTACGTGGATGCCGCGGATACCGCGCGGACCCTTGTCCACATCAATCGTCCAGATAGCCGAGTCGCGGCGCTGCCCGCGCACAAGTCCAACGCCGGTCTTCATGACGGCGAACAGGAAGATATAGAGCAGGGCGACCAGGACGATGCGGCCTGCAAAAAGGACGATATCGATGTTCATAAGCGACTATCCCCTAAATTCAAAGGTGCTCAGGCCAAACGTCAGCAGATCGCCGTTGCGCAGCGGGCAGCGCGTAATGCGGCGGTTGTTGACGAGCGTGCCGTTGGTGGAATTGAGGTCCTCGATCGACCAATCCGAGCCCGTAAAGGTGAGCTGGGCGTGGCGGCGCGACACGTTGGGGTCGCGCAGGGCAATGTCGGAAACCGAGCGCTCGCGACCGATGGTCACCTGTGCGGAGGTGATGCTATGGCTCTCGCCGCTCACGACGTCGACGAGCTGGGCGAGCGGGCGCTGCGGGGCGCGAGTGCTCGCCATGTTGGAGGCGATGCCGGCTGCGGCGCCTAGGCCCACGGCGGCACCGGTCGCGGCGGCTCCGCCCATGCCGGCAAGCGCGTCGCGCGAGACGGTCTGCGGCACCGGGATGGGTGCGGCGGCGGGGTCGGGGACGCTAGGCGCGAAGGGGTCTGCCACGGCAACCGGGTCGGGAGCAGCGGCGCGAGGCGTCGGCTGCTGCTGGGGCATGGCGGCGGGGCGCTGCTGCTGCGGGGCAGCAAACTGCTGCTGACCGGCGCGCGGGGCGCTGGCGGCGCGGCTTGCGGCGGAGTTGTTCTGGCCCAGGCCATTCTGGTAGGCACGCTCTTCCTCGTACAGACGGCCGAGCGTGGGGGCATCGACGTTCTCGGCAAAGACCGAGAACTTGCCGGCGCGCAGCTGCGGGTCGATCATAAAGCGAACGAGGGGCTCACCGACAAAGACGTAGCGGCGCTTTTCGGCCTGTGCCTTCACGAACTCGCGGACCTCGCGCGAAAGCTCGGGATAGAACGGGGCGAGCATGGGATCGTCATCGGCGGCGATCAGAATGGTATAGAGTGCTGGCGCGGTGTTGACGCCGTTGATCACTAGAGTCTGATCCTCCATGTCGCGAGCGGCCTGCTTGGCAAGCTTCTTAAAGGAGAACGGGGCACGGGTAGCACCGAAGATGCCGGCCACGTGGTCCTCGAAGATGTTCAGGAAGTTCACGAAAGATCACTCTCCGTATAGGTTCTTTGGTATCCGAGCAAATAAAGGCATATCCCAACGATTATAGAGGATAGGATTCCCGCAACCGCCGCCTTGGCGACGACCGTGCCCGCAAGGCTGGCAATTTCCATATGGTGTGCAAGACAGGACGCCGCTGCGCAGCCGATGCCGGTGACAGCGATGGCGGCGATTGCGGCAAGGTTTGAGCCCTGATCGGCACGCTTGGCATGGGCATTGAGCAGCGCGGATGACGCTGCGGCAGTTGCCGCGACCAGCACAAAGGCAGCCCAAAGGAGCGGGTCTCCCAGCGCTGCGGCAACGTTACCGAGCCCCAGCACGCCTCCGGCTGAAAGCGCGACCGTGGCCAGACGGGCAAAAAGCGCGCCCATGCCCGTTGCCGCGGCGGCGCTTGCCGGGCCGAGCCAAAATGACGCGACGCCGGCGGCGACCCCAGCTGCCAGGAAGGTATTGCCGGTCAGACAGCCAAGCGCGAGCGCACAGGTGAGCGCGGCGCTCGCGGCAGCCTCGGTACGACCCCAGGCGACCCACCAACCGGACATGGCAGCGGCAAAGATCACCGCGACCGGCAACATCGACAGGATGCCCTGCGCCTGCATGGTGGCGTTGGCCATGAGCACCAAAAAGCCCACAGCCGAGATGGCCGAGCCGATCTGGGGGGCCAGGCCAGCCGCCGCTCCGATCGCGATAGCCGCAATGACCAGGCCGGGAAGCGCCGCGACTCCGGCCGTTTGCATCAGCAAAAAGCTAAAGGTGCCACACGTTAGCGCCGAGATAGCGTGCATGGTGTAGTCGCGCGCATGGCTCCAGCGCGTGCCCGCCCAGCCGAGTGCGGGGTCGACCTCGATGGCGTCGTCCTCGTAGTGCGACGGCTCGATACCGTCGAGCTCCTGCTCGTCATCCGAAAGCTCGCCAACCATTTGCTCCAGGCTGCGACGGCCCTCGCGCACGCTGCCCAGACCGGCAAGGAGCTGGTCGCAAAATGCCTCGATGCTGTTGGGGCGGTCCTGCGGCATGGGGGAGAGCGCGCTCATGAGCGCGGCCTCGGCTCCCGGGGGAAAGTGTGGTATCAGCTCGCTGGGATAGGTGGCGCCGCCGATGATGCGGTCGAGCGAGTCGGCGGGCGTGGCCGCCATAAAGGGAGCGCTGCCGCACAGGCCCTCGTAGATCACACAGGCGAGGGCAAAGACATCGGCGCGTTCGTCGACCGTGCCGGTCTCGATATCGAGCTGCTCGGGCGGCATGTAGCCGATGGTGCCGCCTCGCGAGCCGCCAAAGCCACCGGCGGACGACAGTCGCGCCATGCCAAAGTCGGTGAGCTTTACATTGCCCGAGTGGTCGATGAGCACGTTGGCGGGCTTAATGTCCAGGTGGAGTACGCCATTACTATGGGCGAAGGTGAGCGCCTGGCCCAGGGCATCGGCAATGGCTGCGGCCTCGTCAAAGGTAAGTGAGTGGCCGTCCACGCGGTGCAAAAACTCGGCCAGCGACATGCCATCGACATATTCCATAACCAGGTAGGCATAGGCTGTGTCGTGTGTAAAGTCGATGACCTGCACGATATTGGGATGTTGAAGCATGGCGGCAGTGTGCGCCTCGCGCAGGACATCCATGATGTCGCTGGCGGGCATGCCGGCACCGTTGATAAGGGGGATGCGCTTAATGGCGACGCGGCGGCGCAGGTGCGTGTCGCGGCAGATCTCGATGGAGCCAAAACCGCCGGTCGCGAGCGTCTCGAGCGGCTGGTACCGCTTGAGCAGCTCGCGAGAGCTGGTGCCCTCCAAGGGAACGTCCGGCGAGAACCGGGCGGTATGTTGCGAGAAAAGCGGCATGGCCAACCCTCGTGCGTTTAAAGTTCGTTTGCGAGCGGCGGGCGCGGAGCCGAGCCGTTCGCGGTGGCATAGATGCTGCTAGTGTAGCACGCTCGGGCAGATGGCAAGGATAACGGGATGCGAGGCTGCCTGTCTGGCTTGGCCTTAGCGCTTCTTCTTGTTCTTCTTCTGCTTGCGCTGCTTGCGCTTGGTCTCCTGGGGCTTGTCGCCCTGTTTGGCTTCGGCAGCGGCCTTTTCTGCCTTCATCTTCTTGCGCTTGGTCTCGATGCGGAATTTTTTGTTGATGCGCGCCTTAAGGAAGGTGCCAAACTGCTCGGCATCGCCGCGAATAAAGGTTTCCTTGGGGATCGTCACGCCCTGGTCGGCGAACATGGCCACAAAGATGCGCTCGCCGTCGAGTACGTGGTCGAGCTTGTCAAACGGGAAGAACTGCGACTTGCCGCTCTTGCCCCAAACCATCAGGCCGTCCTCGTTGGCGGCGACGCGGCGATAGCGGCCACCCATGGACTCGTCGGCCTCGACGGCGTCGATAAAGTCGCGGGCGAGCGTGTGGTGCAGGTTCTTGCTCCACCAGGCCAAAAAGGCGCCGAACACGATCAGCACGACGCCAAACTTGATCCAGTTGCCGCCGGCCAGCAGCATGCCGATGCCGATGAGCGCGGCAATTGCCGCGGCGACATACAGCGAGCCGCGACGCCTGGGCGAGGCGACCAGACGGGCGAAGTCGGTGACCAGGTCGTTTTCGTACTGGTACTCGTTGAGGTACAGGATGCCGTCGTCGGCTGCGGCCTGCTCCTCGAGCGCGACCTCGACCTGGTCGGCTGCTTCGGAGGGAACGAGGTTGCTCTCTGCGTCTGCCATGCTCTTTGGACTCCTATCGCGGCGGGCTCGCCGTACGGGTTATTATGAATACAGTATGCCGTGCGACCGCATGGCCGCCGCGGCAACAAGACTCAGTATACCCGGGGGAGCACCCATGGAATCGTTGTACCGAAAGTATCGCCCGCTCACCTTCGCCTCCGTGGTGGGCCAGCAGCATATCGTCTCGACGCTCGAGCACGCCATCACCGAGGGGCGCCTGTCCCACGCCTACCTGTTCTGCGGACCGCGCGGCACGGGCAAGACCACCATGGCGCGCATCCTTGCCAAGGCGCTGCTGTGCCGCAATGCCGAGGCGGCACGCGCCGAGGGCGCAAGCGGCTGCATGCCCGACGGCACCTGCGAGGAGTGCGAGCTCATCGCCGAGGGCAACCATCCCGATGTCTACGAGCTCGATGCCGCCTCCCGCACGGGCGTGGACAATGTGCGCGAGGAGATCATCAACTCCGTCAACTTTGCCCCGGTGCGCGGCAAGTACAAGATCTATATCATCGACGAGGTCCACATGCTCACGACGGCGGCGTTCAACGCGCTGCTCAAGACGCTCGAGGAGCCGCCGGCACACGTGATCTTTGTGCTGTGCACCACCGACCCGCAAAAGATTCTGGAGACCATCCTCTCGCGCTGCCAGCGTTTCGATTTCCATCGCATCGGCAATGAGGATATTGAGCATCGCCTGGCATACGTGTGCGAGCAGGAGGGCTTCGATTACGACGACGAGGCGCTGGCCATCGTGGCGCGCCATGCCAAGGGCGGCATGCGCGACGCGTTGTCCACGCTGGAGCAGCTGAGCGTCTTTGGCAACGGTTCTGTGCATGCGGACGACGCCCGCTCGCTTTTAGGCGAGGTTTCGGACCAGATTCTGGGCGAGTTTTCCCGCGCCATTGCCGATCGCGATGTTGCCGAGCTCTATGGACTGATCCGTGCGCAGGTCGAGGAAGGAAACGACCTGCTGGAGCTGACGCGCGACCTGGTGGCGCATGTGCGTGACGTGTACGTTGCCTGCGTTGCCGGTGCCCGTGCCGAGCTGTTTGAGGGCGGCTCCGAGCAGGCCGAGGCGCTTGCTGCCGAGGCCGCTGCCTTTGGCGAGCATCCTGCCGACCGCCTGGCTCGTGTGCTGACAGTGCTCGACGATGCCGCACTGGAGATGAGGGGCGCGAGCGACGTGCGCCTGGTGCTCGAGATTGCCTGCACGCGTCTGGCACGTCCCGAGGCCGATTTGACGATTGAAGCTTTGGCTGAGCGCGTAGCTCGCTTGGAGGCCATGGTTGCCAACGCCGCCGTTCCGGCGAGCGTGGCTGCTGCTCAGGCCGCCGCGCCTGCAGCATCCGTACCCGCTGCTGCCCAGCAGCCGACGCTTATCTCGGGTGCCCGAGCTGCCGCTCCGGCGGCATCTGCTACCCCCGCTGATACGTCCGCGCGCCAGGGTGGTATGCCTTGGGACCGTGGTGCTGCCGCTCCGTCGGCTCAGCCGGCGGCTCAGCCGGCGTCTCGTGCTGCGTCCGCACCGGCGTCCAAGCCTGCGGCGTCCGCGCCCCAGCCCGCCGCTGCCCCGGCTCCCGCACCTGCCACCGCTCCGGCACCTAAGCCCCAGCCCAACACCGCCGCCCAGGTTGCTGCCGCCGGTGCCGCCGAGACCCCCGCGGTCGAGGATGCCGGAGAGCTGCAGCGCAAATGGGCCGAGGTTGTCGAGCGCGTCAAGGCTCGTCAGGCCTCCTACGCAGGGCTTTTGCTCAACGCTCGCGCCACGGCCGACGACGGCTCCAAGCTCACGGTCTCGTTCCCCGCGGGCTCGACCTTTGCCATCAAGATGCTCGGCCGCGCTGACACGCAATCGGTGGTCCTGCCGACGGTCTGCGCGGTCTTCGGTCGTCGCACCGTCGACTACGTCCTGGATGGAGGTGGCACGCCGGCTCCTCAACATGAGGAGCATTCTCCATCTGCACGGGCTGCGGCATCTGCGGACCCGCAGCCCGTGTCCTCGGCGGCCCCTGTATCCTCGAGCGCCAGCGCGCCGCAGCAGCAAGCAGCACCGGTAGCGGCATCGACCCTGTCGGCGCCTAAGCCAGCCGCGGCCAAATCGGCTGCTTCGACACCCGCGCCCAAGCCCGTCTCGCCCGCGCCCAAGTCGTCTGACCTGGGCAAAGCCCCCTGGCTACGCTCCGACAACCCCGCCGGTGCTCCTGCCACGGGTAAGCTCCCGACCGAGCCCGCACCCCGTGCGCCCGAGCGCTCGGCTGCCCCCAAAGCTCAGCCTGTCGCGCAGTCCGCGCCGTGGGAATCCGAGCAGGTGCCCTACGACGACGCTATGGTCGGCGGCTTCGCTGGCGATGCGAGCGGGGACGATCTGCCTCCGTTCGACGTGCCGGGTGCGACGCCCGCGCCCAAGTCCGCTGTAGCTGCCCCCAAAGAGGAGGACGCTCCTGCAGCTCCCTGGGAGTCCAACCCCGGCGCCGGCAGCCCCTTCGGCCACCAGGGCGCAGCCCCGAGCATCCCGCAGACCGAGGACGAGGCCAAAGACCTCATCCGCAGCGTCTTCGGTCAGGCCACCATCTTCAAACCGGTGGAGTAACCGTGCGGGCGGGTATGCTGCTCAAGAAGAGATCTCTTTGCCCGGGCGCATTTGTATTTCGGACATGTGTAGTGTGGTGCCGCGTATGTCGCATTTGAGCAGACAGGTGCGTGACGGTCGGCCTAGGATGCTGAGGTCGATACGATACGTCGCATGGCTGTCCGTGTACTCGACTTGCTCGGCGTTAATGGTTGCTCCGATTGCCAAATAAACGCCTAGCTCGGCATCGACAATCTTGAAGTCCTTTATCTTGACCTTGAACTCTTGATAGAGGGACGGGCTGTTGTAGTAGACGGTTCGGGTTCCGTCGGTGCACTTATCGGTCGTCTCCCATTTGACGATGGGCTGGTCCGAGCTGGCTATCAGCAGTTCTGCTCCAAAGGCTATAGCATGGGTGATGACAACCAGCAATGCCCAGCCGACAAAGAGATAGAGAACCAAATATGCAACGGGGTGTTTTGAGCGGATGTTTTGGAGCGCGTCGGGGGCGTTCATGGGGCACCTCCAAATTGCTATCTATGGCAATCAAATTATACCCCGCCGTCATGCGTGCCGCCTCGAGTAGTGGCTCGGCATTTAGCCATTTAGTGGTACGCATTAAATGTCGGATTCCGGCTCTACAAGATTTAGCTTTCAATATTATGCAGATGCGAATTATTTAACTTTGCATAATCTTGGGGGCGCATCACGCTCCAGGACATGTATATCGACTGAGGTAGCGCGACCGCCCCGCTCGCTGGCCGCGCGCCGTGGTACGATTTTTGAGTTTGAAAGTTCCGCCGTGCTCCGGCTGCCCTTGCAGCTCGGCGTGCGGCCGCACGTAAAGGAGCCATCATGGCCGGTATGAACATGCAGCAGATGATGAAGCAGGCTCGCAAGATGCAGGAGCAGCTTGCCGCCGCGCAGGAGAACCTCAAGTCCCAGACCGTCGACGCCTCTGCCGGCGGCGGCATGGTCAAGGTGACCGTTAACGGCGAGATGGAGCTCGTCAACCTCACCATCGATCCCGATGCCCTCGATCCCGAGGACGTCGATATGCTGCAGGATATGATCATGGCTGCCGTCAACGAGGCCGTCCGCGGCGTCAACGAGCTCGCCAACAAGCAGATGGGCGCCATCACCGGCGGCCTCAACATCCCGGGTATGCCGTTCTAAGACACGCATATATATGAGTGCGAATCACAGTCTGCAAAAACTGCTCGATGAGCTGGGCCGTCTGCCGGGCATTGGTCCCAAGTCGGCCCAGCGCATCGCCTATTACCTGCTCGAGGCCGATGCTGAGGAGGCCCGCCGCCTGGCCGAGGCCATCCTGGAGGTCAAGCAGGAGGTCCACTTTTGCAGCCGTTGCTTTAACTACGCCACGGCCGATGAGTGCTCCATCTGCCAGGACCCGATGCGCGATACCACTCGCATTTGCGTGGTGGGCGAGCCGCGCGACGTCCAGGCGATCGAGCGTACGGGCAGCTACCACGGCCTCTACCACGTATTGGGCGGCGTGATCAGCCCCATGGACAAGATTGGTCCCGAGCAGTTGCACATCCGCGAGCTGCTGGTGCGTCTGGGCCGCGAGGATATCCATGAGGTCATCATCGCCACCAACCCCAACATCGAGGGCGAGACCACGGCGAGCTATCTTGCTCGCACCATCAAGCCGCTGGGCGTCGAGGTGTCGCGCCTGGCGAGCGGCCTGCCCGTGGGCGGCGACCTGGAGTATGCCGACGAGCTTACGCTTGGCCGCGCCATCGAGGCCCGCCGCGCGATTTAGGTGGCGAGCCTGCCCCTGCCGTATGTTTTCCTCGCGACGCACGGGGTAGTCATAATTTCCCCGTGCGACTGTGAGTTTGTTGTGCAACAAAGATGCTTCGTATCCGCTTATCGCATGGATGCTTTCGCTCGCATCCTTAATTTGCCCATTCGTTGCGCAACCTTTTGGGTTCGCTGATACACTCAAATATGGATTTGAATGAATGCGCCGCTTCTGAGCGGCGTGTTTTTCTTGGAGGAGAACGCATGCGGCCCGGTGGCACTCAGACAAAGCGCGGCGCCGCGGTGCGCATGCGACGCCGACTGGGCTTGGCGCCGCGGGCGTACGCACTGCTATCGTGCTCGCTGGTGCTGGTCATGGCTGGCGTTTCTGCCTATGGCATGACCGTGCCGTCCATGATGCAGGCGCATGCCGCACGCGAACCGCGCGTGGGGCATGAGGTCAAAAGTGATCTGGGTACCACAACTGGATATGCTTGGGCAAGTGTGGTCGCGCATATTGTGTTTGGCACCGACGATGCGGACGGCGCCGAGGCCCCGGACAACGAAGTCACGCTTGCCAATGGCAAAACCATCGTGCTCACCAACACCAAGATCATCGATCGGTTGTCCAACAATAGCGTGGCGGCAACGGTGAATAAGGTCGAGCAGCAGAAGGAGCAGGACGCCCAGCAGTCCGGAAAGCCCGGTAGCTCGGATAATTCTGGCTCCGGCTCGGATTCATCGAGTTCGGGCGGCGGCTCTGGGTCGGGTTCCTCTACCGGAGGGTCTGGAAACGGCGGCTCGACGGGCGGCAACGCTGACAACGATGCAAACTCCGGTGGCCTTTCCGCTGCTGAGGAAGAGAGCATTCACAGTTGGCTTGTGACCAAGTACAACATGCTCGACGGCTATGTTTCTCGTGCCAATGACGTGGTCTCGACCTATAACTCTACGGGAGATCCCAGGCCGTGCGACAGCCTGGTCGGGGAGATGTTTGTCATTCGAGCCGAGTTCGGTCGTCAGACATTCTCACCCCGGTCAAAGTGGTATCAGCAGTATGCCAATCTGTGGGGCTGTTACACCAACCTATGTCAATGGGTCGGCCATTACGGCGATGATGACGTCGCGCTCGGTAACTTCAACAATAACGTGGCGGCGCTTGCCCTATGATGACCGATCTTGCATCCACCACACCACAATCGCTCGGTCGCGATCCCATGGTCGGCCTGCGCCTGGCGCGTGTCGACGAGTTTGAGCCGGCCATTGCGCTCGGTCAGGACGAACTGCCTGCCTATCTGCGTCGTTTTACGATGCTGTTTGCCGACGATGCCACCATGCGCCGTGGCGGTATCGGCCGCGTGACGCGTGCCGTCAACGCCCAAGGCGAGGCCGTGGCACTCAAGCAGCTCATCTTGCCGACGCGCGATGAGTTTGACGACGATGCCGCTCACGAGGCGCTGGTCGCCAAGTTCAAGGCGGCGTTTCGCGAGGAATACGAATGCCATCGCGCCCTTTCGGGCCTCAAGGGCTTTCCCCGCCTCTATGGCTGGGGCGAGGTCGACGGTGTGCCTGCAATTGTCATGGAATGGGTCGAGGGCGAGACGCTTGCCCGCTTGCGTTCGCGACTTGCCGTGGACGATGCCGGACGCCTGTCGCCGCTTGTGGCGGCGCGTCTGGGTCGCGACCTGTTCGATCTGCTCTGCCGTATGAGCCTGGTGGGCGAGGGCTTTGTCCATCGCGATATCTCGCCCGCTAATATTATGGTGCGCACGGCGCGTCTACCGCTTGACCGGCAGCTTGCCGAGGGCACCTTTGACCTGTGCCTGATTGACTTTGGCTCATCGCTGGCGCTTGAGCCTGCGTCGGCCGTGGCCGGTACCGGCGGCAAGGCGTCGTTTACGGAGCGTTATGCCACGCTGCGTCGCGCGACGGTTGCCTATGCCCCGCCCGAGATGCTCACCGACGATATTCCCGACCTGCGCGCTTTGCGTATGTCGCCGGCGATCGACGTCTATGCCGCGGCAAGCACGGTTTACGAGCTCATTGCCGGCGTCGCGCCATACGAAGCCGCGCCGAGCACTTCGGGCACCTCGGGTTCGCGCAAAAAGACGCGCGACATCGCCAGCCCCTACCGTCTCAAGATGGACACGCGGCCCGACTATCCCATTGGTGCCCATGCGCCCGGTTGTGATTTGACTCAGCTGCTTCGTCGTGAGCCCGATGTGGCGCTCGCCGCGGCCGAGCAGGCCCAGCAGCTAGGGCTTGAGCCGGATTCCGAAGAGCTACGCGATGCGCTGGCGTTTGTCGATGCCCAGCTGTTCGACGTGGTGATGGCCTGTCTGTCCAGCCATCAAAAAGATCGTCCCGAGCCGGCGGCGGTCGAGGCGGCGCTCTCGGCGTTTTGTGACCACTATGCGCAAAATGTCGGTCGTTCGCTCCGCGGCGAGCCGCTCACGCCGTGCCCCATGGATGCGTCTGGCCGCGCGGTTCGTCGCGCGGCGATGATCGGTGCGGCGGTCGTTTGCAGCGTGGTTTGGGCTGTGGTCGTGGTTTCGGCCGCGCTGCTGGCGTCGGGCGCTCGCGTGACGGCGACTTTGGGATCGCTCGTGTGGTCTGGGTCGCTGCCAGGTATTATTGCCGCACTGGCGTTGGCGCTGCCAGGCATAGCCGGCGTTGCCGCGGGGGCACTTGCGCGCGATCGGCGCTCGGGCTTCCTACAGGGTGTGCTTGCGCTTTCTGCCTGCGAGGTTCCGGTGCTGGTTGTGGCTGCATGTAGCGTATTTTCCCAACGCGCCGTGATGGGCGGCCTTGTTGCCGCTCTGGTTGCAACCTATACGCTTACGTGGTTTTTGCTTGCGATGGGCTTTGCCTTTGAACTTCCCGTTTCGGCACCGCGACGCACAAAAGCCCAGATGGCGACTCCGCTTGCCGGTGGAGCCGCAGCTGCCCGTACTTTTGGCGGACCTGTCGAAGTATCGTCCGATTCTATTTCTACGACCAAGGAGGCCTAGGTCATGGCATCTCAAGTTGAGCTCACCCCATGCGGGGCCATGTTTGACATCTTTAAGCGCGCGGCGCATCTGAGCCATATCGAGCTGTGCGGCTTGGTGCTTTCGTCCCGTCCGCTCGCCGACGGCCGCAGCCCGCAGAGCCGAGCCGCCGATCGCTCTTGGGTTTCCCGCTTTATCGTTCGCGCGCCGGTCGGCACGCTTCAGCAGCGCTACTTTGCCGAATACGGTACCTCGGCTACGCGTATTATGTCGCAACTGGCCCTGCGCCAGCGCAATCCCATGGACTCCACGGCTGTGATCAATATGGTGTGCGGTCCTGCAGGTGAACCGATGGTACGCGCGCTCGAAGAGTGCCACCAGGACACGAATCTCTATCGCAACGCGCTCGATCGCCTGTCCCAGGCGGCGGAACTCATGCCCGCCGAGCGCGCCGAGGCCGTGCTGGTGCTGTTTGTCGCCGTCGGTTGTTCGGCGGATGTGCGGTCCTCGGTGAACTATGCCATCGACTACGCGCACGCGACCTGTGGCGGAGGCACTTCCACGCCGCGTTCGCTTGGCATGTCGCTGACTGCGGGCGAACGCGAACCCGCCCCGGCGCACC